>NZ_CP040695.2:2213824-2530084 GCF_005954645.2 Nocardioides sp. S-1144 | reverse complement strand
CTTCGCGCGCTACGTGCTCGAGAACGCCGGCCGGCTCGACTTCCCGTTCCGGCGCTACCAGATCCAGAAGGTGTGGCGCGGCGAGCGGCCCCAGGAGGGCCGGTTCCGCGAGTTCGCCCAGGCCGACATCGACATCATCGGGCGCGACGTGCTGCCCTTCCACCACGACGTCGAGGTCACCCGCGTCATGGTCGACGCGCTCAGCCGGCTCGACTTCCTGCCCGGCTTCCGCCTCCAGGTCAACAACCGCAAGCTGATCCAGGGCTTCTACGCCGGGCTGGGTATCGCCGCGGGCGACCAGGTCGACGAGGTCATGCGCCTGGTCGACAAGCTCGACAAGCTGCCCCCCGCGAAGGTCCACGAGCTCCTCCTCGCCGACGCCGGGATCGACCCGGCGACCGCCGACCGGGTGCTGGCCCTGGCGACCATCCGCTCGACCGACACCTCCTTCGTGGACGCCGTGCGCGGGCTGGGCGTCGAGCACCCGCTGCTCGACGAGGGGCTCGCCGAGCTGGCCGAGCTCGTCGGGTCGTGCGCCGGCCTGGTCACCGACCGGGTCCGGGTCGAGGCCGACCTGTCGATCGCGCGCGGCCTCGACTACTACACCGGCACGGTCTTCGAGACCCGTCTCGACGGCTACGAGTCGCTCGGCTCGATCTGCTCGGGGGGGCGCTACGACGCCCTGGCCAGCGACGGCCGCTCGACCTACCCCGGCGTCGGCATCTCTCTCGGTGTCAGCCGGGTCGTCGTCCCCCTCCTCGCGCGCACCGGCCTCACCGCCGACCGCAAGGTGCCCAGCGCGGTGCTGGTGGCCCTGGCCGACGAGGCGTCGCGGGGCGCCGGCGACGAGGTGGCCACGGCGCTGCGCGCCCGCGGCGTCCCGTGCGAGGTCGCGGCGTCGGCGCAGAAGTTCGGCAAGCAGATCCGCAACGCCGAGCGGCGCGGCATCCCCTACGTCTGGTTCACCCAGGACGGCGACGACGCGCCGCGCCACCAGGTCAAGGACATCCGATCGGGGGACCAGGTCGACGCCGACCCGGCCACCTGGACCCCACCCACCGAGGACCTGCGACCGCAGGTGGTTTCCTCGAGCTCTACCTCCAAGGAGTCAACACAGTGATCCGCACCCACGACGCCGGCGCCCTCCGCGCCGAGCACGCCGGCCAGACCGTCATCCTCGCCGGGTGGGTCGCCAACCGCCGCGACCACGGCGGGGTGGCCTTCATCGACCTGCGCGAGGCCAGCGGCGTCGTCCAGGTCGTCGTCCGCGACGAGCAGGTCGCGCACGCGCTGCGGGCGGAGTACTGCCTCAAGGTCACCGGCGAGGTCGTGACCCGCAAGGAGGGCAACGAGAACCCCAACCTGGCCACGGGCGCGATCGAGGTCGTCGCCACCGACGTCGAGGTGCTCAGCGCCTCGGCGCCGCTGCCGTTCCCGATCAGCGACCACGTCGACGTCGGTGAGGAGGCGCGGCTCAAGCACCGCTACCTCGACCTGCGTCGCACCGGCCCGAACCAGGCGCTGCGCCTGCGCAGCAAGGTCAACAAGGCCGCGCGCGACGTGCTGGACCGCCACGACTTCGTGGAGATCGAGACGCCGACGCTGACCCGCAGCACGCCCGAGGGCGCCCGCGACTTCCTGGTGCCGGCCCGACTGGCCCCCGGCAGCTGGTACGCCCTGCCGCAGAGCCCGCAGCTGTTCAAGCAGCTGCTGATGGTCGCCGGGATGGAGCGGTACTACCAGATCGCGCGCTGCTACCGCGACGAGGACTTCCGCGCCGACCGGCAGCCGGAGTTCACCCAGCTCGACATCGAGATGAGCTTCGTCGAGCAGGACGACGTGCTCGCCGTGGCCGAGGAGATCCTCAGCGCGCTGTGGGCGCTGGTCGGCCACGAGGTGCCGACCCCGCTGCCGCGGATGACCTACGCCGAGGCGATGGCGCGCTTCGGCTCCGACAAGCCCGACCTGCGGATGGGTCTCGAGCTCACCGAGTGCACCGAGTTCTTCGCCGACACCACCTTCCGCGTCTTCCAGGCGCCCTACGTGGGCGCCGTGGTGATGCCCGGGGGAGCGAGCCAGCCCCGCAAGCAGCTCGACGCCTGGCAGGAGTGGGCCAAGCAGCGCGGGGCCCGCGGCCTGGCCTACGTGCTGGTCCAGGAGGACGGCGAGCTGACCGGCCCGGTCGCGAAGAACCTCACCGACGCCGAGCGTGCCGGGATCGCCGCCCACGTGGGTGCCCAGCCCGGTGACTGCATCTTCTTCGCCGCGGGAGCCGTCAAGAGCAGCCGGGCGCTGCTCGGCGCCGCCCGCCTCGAGATCGGCCGCCGCGGCGGCCTGATCGACGAGTCGGCGTGGAGCTTCCTGTGGGTCGTCGACGCGCCCCTCTTCGAGCCGGCCGACGAGGCGACCGCCGCGGGCGACGTCGCGGTCGGCAGCGGTGCGTGGACCGCGGTCCACCACGCCTTCACCTCCCCGCAGGACCTCGACTCCTTCGACTCCGACCCCGGCAACGCCCTGGCGTGGGCCTACGACATCGTCTGCAACGGCAACGAGATCGGCGGCGGGTCGATCCGTATCCACCGCGAGGACGTGCAGAAGCGGGTCTTCGCGATCATGGGCATCGAGGAGGCCGAGGCGCAGGAGAAGTTCGGCTTCCTGCTCGACGCCTTCGGCTACGGTGCCCCGCCGCACGGCGGCATCGCGTTCGGCTGGGACCGCATCGTCTCGCTGCTCGCCGGCACCGACTCGATCCGCGACGTCATCGCCTTCCCGAAGTCCGGCGGCGGCTACGACCCGCTCACCGCGGCGCCTGCGCCCATCACGCCCCAGCAGCGCAAGGAAGCGGGCGTGGACGCCGTCGCGGCGAAGGATCTCCCGTCCCGAGGCTGATCGTCGGCGGAGCGTCCCACTGGTCGAGACCAGATCGTTACCGCCGCGTACCCCTCGATCGCGATCGGGTCGCCTAGAGTCCCTGACGGCGCGCAGCGCGCCCGGCGGTGCTCGAACTGCCGGTCTGGCACGAGGACGGAGCCACGCTCGGTGGCTCCCCGAGGTGGATATGACGTCGCTCAACACCGAGGTGATGGAAGAAGGGTTCGAACCCGAACCCGGGAAGTCCGAACCGGTCAAGGAGCTCGCGGGTCGTTCGCCCACGAGGATCGCGATGGGCCGGCTGGCCCACGACAAGGTCGCCGTCGTCTGCGGCACCATCTTGTTCGTCATGGTCGCGCTGGCCCTGCTGGCGCCGGTGATCAGCAACGCCTTCGGTCTCTACCACAAGATCGGTCCGGGCCAGGCCGCGCTCACCGACCTGCTGGAGTTCGACGGACTGCCCCGCGTGGGCCCGCCGCTGCACCCCTTCACCTGGGACCACCCGCTGGGCATCGAGCCCGGCACCGGCCTCGACAACCTGTCGCTGCTCCTCTACGGCCTGCGCACCTCGCTGTTCATCGCGGTGCTGGCCACGGTGATCTCGACCATCGTCGGGGTGACCTTCGGCCTCATCGCGGGCTACGCCACCGGCGCGGTCGACGCGGTGATGTCGTTCGTCATCGACTTCCTGCTCTCCTTCCCCTTCATCCTCGGCGCGCTGGCGCTGGCACCGATCATCACCACCCGGTTCGGGGCGAACAGCTCCACGCTGGGCCGTGCCGAGTTCCTGACCCTGGTCGGGGTGCTGGTGCTGTTCGGCTGGATGGGGCTGGCGCGGCTGATCCGCGGCCAGGTGTTCTCGCTGCGTGAGCGCGAGTTCGTGCTGGCCGCCCGCGTGATCGGCGTGCCGACCCGGCAGATCCTCTTCAAGGAGCTGCTGCCCAACCTGGTGGCCCCGATCGTCGTGGCGATCTCGCTGGCGCTGCCCGGTTTCGTGGCGGCCGAGGCCGGCCTGTCGTTCCTCGGCATCGGCCTCAGCGAGGGCACGTCGCTCGGCAAGACCATCAACGCCGCCGACGGCTACTACGACAAGTACCCGCTCTACCTGTGGGTGCCGGTCGGAACGATCATGGTTCTCGTGATCGCGCTCAACCTCCTGGGCGACTCCGTGCGAGACGCCTTCGACCCCAAGACTCGCCGATGACCACACCCCTGGCGTCGGGAGAAACAACAGAGAAAGAGAAGGGTGGGTACACGATGCGGTTGAAGCAGCCGATCATCGCTGTGACCGTCGCCGGCCTCTTCGCGCTCGCCGCCTGTGGCGGTAGTGACGACGGTGGCAGCGGGACGAGCGACGGCAACAAGGAAGGCGAGACCGACGCGCAGACCGGTGGCGACACCGGCGACGCGCAGGACGCCACGCGCGTCGACGGTCCGGTGGAGATCGAGGGCGCCACGCCCGGCGGGACGATCAAGGTCATCTCCGTCGCCGGCCTCAACACCATGCACCCCAGCGAGGCGTACTACCAGAACACGTCCACGATCCTCAGTGGTCTCGTGACGCGTGCGATGACGCAGTACGTCTACGACGAGGACACCAAGTCGATGGTCCTCATCCCCGACCTCGCCACCGACCTGGGCACGCCCAACGAGGACTTCACCGAGTGGACCTTCGAGCTGAAGCCCGGCATCAAGTACGAGGACGGCACCGAGGTCAAGGCCGAGGACTTCATCTTCTCCACGGCTGCCTCGATGGACCGCACGCAGTTCCCCGAGGGCCCGGCCTACTCGAACGACTACCTCGTCAGCGGTGACTCCTACGAGGGTTACTTCACCGCCGGCAAGACGCTGGACGGCTTCGACGCCGTCGAGGTCGAGGGCAACACCGTCACCTACAAGGCCCGCAAGCCGTTCCCGGACCTGCCGTACTGGCTGACGTTCCCGGCGATGAGCCCGATGAACGAGACCGCTGCGGCCGACCCCGCCGCCTACGCCCGCCACCCGATGGCGACCGGTCCCTACAAGTTCGGTGAGTACACCCCGGAGAAGACCCTCCAGCTGGTCCGCAACGACCAGTGGGACACCAACACCGACCCGGGCCGCACCCAGTACCCGGACTCCTACGAGATGGACCTGCAGGTCGAGTCCGCCCAGATCGACCAGCTGCTGCTGTCCGACTCCGGCGACGCCCAGACCACGCTCACCTACGACGACGTCCTCAACGAGAACTACCGCGACTTCGACGCCTCCGGCCGTCTCGTCGTCGGCGGCTTCCCGCTGACCAGCTACTGGGCGCCCGACTACCGCAAGATCACCGACATCAAGGTGCGGCAGGCGCTCGCCTGGGCCTACCCCTACAAGGACGCCTACCTCTCCGCCGGTCTGATCGAGGGCGTCACGGCCATCCCCGGCGAGACCCTGATGCCCCCGGGCACCGCGGGCCGCAAGGAGTTCAGCCCGCTGCCCGACCACGAGCCGGGCACCACGGACCCCGCCGCCGCCAAGGCCCTCCTCGAGGAGGCCGACGCCGTCGGTTACGAGATCAAGTTCCTCTACGCCAAGGACGACCCGAAGCTGGTCAAGCAGAAGGACGTCATCGTCAAGGCGCTCGAGGAGGCCGGCTTCAAGGCCACCCCCGTGCCCTCGACGGTCGCCGACCTGTCGACGGTCCGCGCCGACCCCGACGCCGACATCAACGTGCGCAGCCCCGGCTGGATCGCTGACTGGCCCTCGGGCAGCTCCTGGTTCCCGCCGGTCATCCAGAGCACCAACCTGGACAAGGAGGGCCTCGGCTCCAACTACGCGGCCTTCAACGAGCCGGCCATCGACCAGCGGATCGAGGACATCCAGCTCCTCCCCGTCGAGGAGCAGGCCGACGCGTGGGGTGAGCTCGACGAGGAGGTCATGACCGAGTACTTCCCGCTCTTCGTCACCCGCTACGGCGGCGTCGCGCAGGCGCACGGCTCGAAGATCAACGGTCACTTCGTCGACAACACGATCGGCCAGCCGACCTGGAAGAACCTCTGGGTCACCCAGTGACGCAGTAGCAACGCCGGCGCCGGGCCGTCACCTCGTGTGACGGCTCGGCGCCACCCATGCCGGTGGCGGGTCCGTGGACCCGTCATCGGCGTGTCCGGCACATCCGTGTCGCCGGCGGGTCACCGCCGGACATCTACTCCCGTGAAGAGGAACGTGCATGCTGGGCTTCATCGTGCGACGTCTGCTGTCGTCGCTGCTGGTCATCGGGCTGGCCTCGTTCGTCGTCTTCGCCATCTTCTACCTCGGCCCCAGCAACCCGGCCCAGCCGATCTGCGAGGGCGCCGGCGGCCGCTGCACCCCGGAGCGGCTCGAGGCGATCGAGAAGCAGATGGGCCTCGACAAGCCCGTCGTCTCGGCCTACGGCGAGTTCATGGGCGGCATCGTCAAGGGTCGCGAGATCGACTTCGGTGCCTCCAAGTACGACTGCGACGCCCCCTGCTTCGGCATCTCCTTCGGCACCCGCACCCCGGTGACCGACGAGCTCAAGGAACGCATCGTCCCCACGGTGCTGATCGCCGTCGGCGGCTCGATCGTGTTCCTCGTCGTCGGTGTCGGCATCGGCATCGCCGCCGCCGCCCGGCGCGGCTCGGCCGGCGACCGCCTCCTGGTGAGCGGCAGCCTGCTCGTCTCCTCGGTGCCCTACTACCTCGTGTGCCTGCTGGCGTGGATCTTCCTGACGCTGCAGACCAGCATGTTCCCCGACACCGGGTACTTCCCGATCACCGAGGACCCGCTCAAGACCTTCGGCGGCCTGCTGCTGCCGTGCCTGGTCCTGGGCGTCGCGACCTCACCCAGCTACGCCCGCTACACCCGCGGCCAGATGGTCGAGACCCTCGGTGACGACTACATCCGCACCGCCACCGCCAAGGGACTCCCGCGCCGCACGGTGCTGTTCCGGCACGCCCTGCGCGCCGCGATCGTGCCGATCGTGACCATCTTCGGTCTCGACTTCGGCGCCCTGCTCGCCGGCACCATCTTCACCGAGACGATCTTCAGCATCGACGGCATCGGGCGCTGGGGCCTCCAGGCCCTCCAGGCGCCCCTCGACCTGCCCGTGCTCACCGCGACCGTGCTCGTGGGCGCGCTGTTCATCGTGCTGTCGAACCTGATCGTCGACGTCGTCTACGGATTCCTCGACCCGAGAGTGAGGTTGGGATGACCAACACCGCACACGAGACGAGCCTGAGCAAGGACCCGGCGCTGTCCGGCACCCCCGGCTCGGGCGAGCCCTACCTGGAGGTCACCGACCTCACCGTGAAGTTCCCGACCGCCGACGGACTGGTCGAGGCCGTGTCCGGCCTCAGCTACAGCGTCGCCCTGGGCCGCACCCTCGGCATCGTGGGGGAGTCCGGCTCCGGCAAGTCGGTGTCGAGCATGGCCGTCCTCGGGCTGCACGACGCCAAGTCGGCCCGCATCACCGGCTCGATCAAGGTCGGGGGCGAGGAGATCGTCGGCCGCAGCGAGGACGCCATGCGCAGCATGCGCGGCAACACCGCGGCGATGATCTTCCAGGACGCCCTGGCCGCGCTGCACCCGTTCTACCGGGTCGGCGCCCAGCTGGCCGAGGCCTACCGGGTGCACCACCCGTCGGCGTCGAAGCGGCAGGCGCGCCAGCGCTCGATCGAGATGCTCGACCGGGTCGGGATCCCGTCCCCGCAGAGCCGGGTCGACGACTTCCCGCACCAGTTCTCCGGCGGCATGCGCCAGCGCGTGATGATCGCGATGGGCCTGATCAACGACCCCTCGCTGCTGATCGCCGACGAGCCGACCACCGCCCTCGACGTGACGGTGCAGGCCCAGATCCTCGACCTGCTCCAGGACCTCCAGCGCGAGTTCAACTCGGCGATCGTGATGATCACCCACGACCTCGGCGTCATCGCCGAGATGGCCGACGACGTCCTGGTGATGTACTCCGGGCGCGCCGTCGAGTACGGCTCGTGCCGCGAGATCCTGTCGCACCCCGAGATGCCCTACACGTGGGGTCTGCTCTCGAGCGTGCCCGACGTGACGTCGGACCCGAACGCGCGGATGATCCCGATCCCCGGCACGCCGCCGAGCCTGCTGAACAAGCCCGCCGGCTGCTCGTTCGAGCCGCGCTGCGCCCACAGCGACAAGGTGCCCGGTGACCTGTGCGCCACGAAGCTGCCCGAGATGCGGCCCGGCGGCCGCGGCACGAGCCACCTCAAGCGGTGCCACCTGGTCGACCCCGACGCGATCTTCCGGGCCGAGGTCCTGCCCCAGATCGCCCCCGAGCTCGTCGAGGAGAGCTGATGTCCCACCTGCGTCCCGAGGACCCCGACTACCCTGACTACCCCGACGCCCCCGACGGCGGTGAGCGCCCGGTCACCTTCGCCAAGGGCGCGACGTCCGACCCGGTCACCGACCCCAGCTACGAGGCGACCGCCCGCACCGAGCGCGCGCCCGAGCCGGGCCGCGACCCCGACGACGAGCCGGCCGAGACCTTCGCCGAGCTCGTGAACCAGACCCACACCGCCGCCGTGCTCGACCCGACGGCGCCCCCGGTGCTCACGGTCTCCGACCTGAAGATGTACTTCCCGGTGCGCTCCGGCGGCATCGTGCGACGCAAGGTCGGCGACGTCCAGGCGGTCGACGGCATCTCCTTCGAGGTTCCCGAGGGCGGCTCGCTCGGCCTGGTCGGGGAGTCCGGCTGCGGCAAGTCGACGACCGGGCGGCTCATCACCCGGCTCTACACCCCGACCGCGGGCTCGATGATGTTCCGCGACCACGACCTCGCGAAGATGAGCAACAGCGCCCTCAAGCCGCTGCGCCGCGAGGTGCAGATGATCTTCCAGGACCCCTACAGCTCGCTGAACCCGCGCCACACCGTCGGCACCATCGTCGGGACGCCGCTGCTGGTGCACGACATCGTGCCGAAGAAGCAGGTCCTGAGCCGGGTCCAGGAGCTGCTCGAGGTGGTCGGTCTCAACCCCGAGCACTACAACCGCTACCCGAGCGAGTTCTCCGGCGGTCAGCGTCAGCGCATCGGCATCGCCCGCGCGCTCGCCCTCAGCCCCAAGCTGCTCGTCGCCGACGAGCCCGTCTCGGCGCTCGACGTGTCCATCCAGGCGCAGGTCATCAACCTGCTCCAGGACATCCAGCGCGACTTCGGCGTGGCGTTCCTCTTCATCGCCCACGACCTGGCCGTGGTGCGGCACTTCTGCCCCGAGGTCGCGGTGATGTACCTCGGGAAGATCGTCGAGATCGGCGACCGCGAGAGCATCTACTCCCACCCGCGGCACCCCTACACGCAGGCGCTGCTCTCGGCGGTGCCCGACATCAAGCAGGCCACCATCGGCGGTCGCCGCGAGCGGATCCGGCTCGAGGGCGACGTCCCGAGCCCGATCAACCCGCCGTCGGGCTGCCGCTTCCGCACCCGCTGCCCGATCGCGCAGGACATCTGCGCCAAGCACGAGCCGCCGCTGCTGCAGATCGGCTCGCGGCACAAGGTCGCCTGCCACTTCCCGGGCGAGGTGCACAAGCACCCGACCGAGCCGATCACCGCCCGCCTGCTCGGCGTCGACAACGCCGGCAACCCCGACCCCGGGGCCACGCCGAGCCCGGACCTGGTCACCAAGCCCGGCTACGACGACACCTGGTTCGACCTGGACACGAAGACGTTTGGACGAGCCTGACGCCCTCTTCGCGGCCGACCCGCCGCCACCCGCGCACGCCGTGACGGCGGGGCGGGGTGGCGGCGGGTCGCTGTCGAGCGCCACGCACGCGAACGCACCGCTCGCGGTGCGGATGCGGCCGCGCACCCTCGACGAGCTTGCCGGCCAGGAGCAGCTGCGCGCCCCCGGGTCGCCGCTGCGCCAGCTCATCGAGGGCGACCAGTCGATGTCGCTGCTGCTGTGGGGTCCGCCCGGCACCGGCAAGACGACGATCGCCTCGATCCTGTCCAACCAGACCGGCCGGCGCTTCGTCGAGGTCTCGGCCGTCTCGGCCGGCGTCAAGGAGGTCCGGGCCGCGATCGACGCCGCCCGCGCCGACCTGGTGCGCGGCGGGGAGGAGACGGTCCTCTTCGTCGACGAGGTCCACCGCTTCAGCAAGGCCCAGCAGGACGCGCTGCTGCCCGGGGTGGAGAACCGGTGGGTGACGCTGGTCGCGGCGACCACCGAGAACCCGTTCTTCTCCGTGATCTCCCCGCTGCTCTCGCGCAGCCTGCTGCTGCGCCTGGAGTCGCTCACCGACGACGACGTCCGGTCGGTGATGGCCTCCGCGCTGGCCGAGGAGCGCGGCCTGGCCGGCGCCTTCGAGATCGACGACGCCGCGCTCGACCACCTGGTGCGGCTCGCCGGCGGCGACGCCCGCCGCTCGCTGACCTACCTGGAGGCGGCGGCCGGGGCGGCGACGTCGCGGGGGAGCGCGGTGATCGACCTGGAGACCGCCGAGACGGCGGTCGACCGGGCGGCGGTCCGCTACGACCGGCAGGGCGACCAGCACTACGACGTCACCAGCGCCTTCATCAAGTCGATCCGCGGCTCCGACGCCGACGCCGCGATGCACTACCTCGCCCGGATGATGGAGGCCGGCGAGGACCCACGCTTCATCGCGCGGCGGCTGGTCATCCTGGCCAGCGAGGACATCGGCCTGGCCGACCCGACCGCGCTGACCACCGCGGTGGCCGCCGCCCAGGCCGTGCAGCTGATCGGGATGCCGGAGGCCAGCTTCAACCTCGCGCACGCCGTGATCGCGCTGGCCGTGGCGCCCAAGTCGAACGCCGTCACCCTCGCGCTGGCCGCCTCGACCGCCGACGTCCGCGCCGGCAAGGTCGGGCCGGTGCCGCCGCACCTGCGCGACGCCCACTACTCCGGCTCGAAGAAGCTCGGGCACGGCACGTCCTACACCTACAGCCACGACGCGCCCTTCGGCATCGCCGAGCAGCAGTACGCCCCCGACGTCGTCGCCGACGCGCGCTACTACCAGCCCAAGGAGATCGGCGCCGAGACCGCGATCCGGGAGCGCTGGGAGCGGGTCCGGCGCCTGATCCGGGGCCGGTAGGGTTGCTCCTCATGGACCAGGACTGGAGCGTGCCCGGCTGGGCCGTGCTCTCGGTCCTGCTGGCCCTGGTGCTCCTGGTCGCCGTGCTCGTCGTCGCGCTGCTGCGCAGCCGGGCCCGGACGACGGCCAGCCTGCTGGCCGCGCGCAACGACGCGGCCGCGCTGCAGGCGCAGGTCGACGCGATCGAGGCCCGGCTGGCCGCGCAGGCCCACCAGCACGAGCGGACCACCCGCGACGAGCAGGAGTACGTCATCACCCGCCTCGGCCAGGACCAGCCGGAGCCGGAGCAGGCCCCGGCCCCCGTGGTCGGCGGCCCGCTCTTCGCCGACCTCGTGCTGCGGGAGAGCGCCGTCCAGGGGGCGGCCCTGGCCGCCGGCCTGCGCCGCGCGCTGGCCCCGGAGTCGCGCCACCGGATCCGCCACGCGATGAAGCGCGAGGTGAAGCGGTCGCGCAAGCAGCGCCGGACCGACCTGCGCCGAGCCCGACGGCAGGCCGCCTGATGGGCCGCTCGATCTGGTTCGCGGCGGGCGTCGGCGCCGGTGCCTACGCCGTCGTGCGCGTGCGCCGGGCCGCCGAGATCCTCACCGTCGACGGCCTGCGCGACCGGGTCGGCGCTGCCGTCGTCGGCGTCCGGATGTTCCGCGACGAGGTGGCCCAGGGCAAGGCGGACGCCGAGACCGGGTTGCGCGAGCGGATGGGCCTGGCGCTCCACCCCCACCGGGAGCTGGCCGCACCGGCCGGCGACACCGACGACACGACACCCGACCAGATCACTGGCGGGGACAGCACCACCGAGCAGGAAGTAGGACGCAGCTGATGGACACCGCGGAGATCCGACGGAGGTTCGTGGCGCACTTCGAGCGCGCCGGGCACACCCCTGTCCCCTCGGCCTCGCTGCTGCTCGACGACCCGAACCTGTTGTTCGTCAACGCCGGCATGGTCCCGTTCAAGCCGTACTTCCTGGGTCAGGAGACGCCGCCCTACGACCGCGCCACGAGCGTGCAGAAGTGCGTGCGGACCCCCGACATCGAGGACGTCGGCAAGACCACCCGGCACGGCACGTTCTTCGAGATGTGCGGCAACTTCTCCTTCGGCGACTACTTCAAGGAGCGGGCGATCGAGCTCGCCTGGGAGCTGATCACGGCCTCGCAGTCCGACGGCGGGTTCGGCTTCGCCGAGTCGGCGCTCTACCCGTCGGTCCTCGACGGCGACGACGAGGCCGTCGCGCTGTGGAAGAAGGTCACCGGGCTGCCCGACGAACGCATCGTGCGGCTCGGTCCGAAGGAGAACTACTGGTCGATGGGCGTGCCCGGCCCCGGCGGTCCGTGCTCGGAGATCCTCATCGACCGCGGCCCGGCCTACGGCCCCGACGGCGACTTCTCCGCCGAGGACCGCTACCTGGAGTTCTGGAACCTCGTCTTCATGCAGGACGAGCTCAGCGCCGTGCGGTCGAAGGAGGACTTCGACATCGCCGGCTCGCTGCCCCGCAAGAACATCGACACCGGCATGGGCCTCGAGCGGGTCGCCTTCATGACCCAGGGCGTCGAGAACATGTACGAGATCGACGTCATGTTCCCCGTCATCGAGCGGGCCATGGAGCTGACCGGCAAGACCTACGGCGCCGGCGGTGCCCAGGGCCACGAGGACGACGTCCGCCTCCGCGTGGTCGCCGACCACGTGCGCAGCTCGATGATGCTCATCGGCGACGGGGTCACCCCCGGCAACGAGGCCCGGGGCTACGTGCTGCGCCGGCTGCTGCGCCGCGCGGTCCGCTCGATGCGGCTGCTCGGCTACGAGGACCCCGCGCTGCCGGAGCTGATGCCGATCAGCCGCGACAAGATGGCCGAGACCTACACCGACCTGGTCACCGACTGGGAGCGGATCTCGCGCGTCGCGTACGCCGAGGAGGAGACCTTCCGCAAGACGCTCCAGGCCGGCACCAGCATCTTCGACCTCGCCGCGACCGGCGTGAAGCAGTCCGGCGGCACCCAGCTCGACGGAGCGCAGGCCTTCGCGCTGCACGACACCTACGGCTTCCCGATCGACCTCACCCTGGAGATGGCCTCCGAGGCCGGGCTCAGCGTCGACGAGGCCGGCTTCCGCGGCCTGATGGCCGAGCAGCGCGAGCGCGCCAAGGCCGACGCCCGGTCGAAGAAGGGCCAGCACGCCGACACCGGCGTCTACCGCGCCATCCTCGACGAGCACGGCCCGACCGAGTGGCTCGCCTACGAGACCCTCGACACCGAGTCGCGCCCGCTGGCCCTGCTCAGCGGCGGTGCGCCCGCGACGTTCCTCGGCCACGGCGACATCGGCGAGGTCGTCCTGGACCGCACGCCGTTCTACGCCGAGTCCGGCGGCCAGGTGGCCGACGCCGGCATCATCGAGTTCGACGGCGGCCGCCTCGAGGTGCTCGACGTGCAGCGTCCCGTGCGCGGGCTCGTCGTGCACCAGGTGCGCGTCGTCGACGGCGAGTACGCCGCCGGGTCGACCGCCCAGCTGCACGCCCAGGTCGACCCCGAGTGGCGCACCGGCGCCCGGCAGGCGCACTCCGGCACGCACGTCGTCCACGCCGCGCTGCGCCAGGTGCTCGGGCCGAGCGCCCTGCAGTCGGGCTCCTACAACCGCCCCGGCTACCTGCGCCTGGACTTCGGCTGGACCACCGGCCTGCAGCCCGAGCAGGTCCGCGAGATCGAGGAGGTCTCCAACCGCGCGCTGCGCGCCGACCTCCCCGTCGGCTGGCAGTACATGACGCTCCCGGAGGCCAAGGAGTGGGGCGCGGTCGCGCTGTTCGGCGAGACCTACGACGCCACCCAGGTCCGCGTCGTCGAGATCGGCGGCCCCTGGTCGCGCGAGCTCTGCGGCGGCACGCACGTCGAGCACTCCTCGCAGATCGGCACGATCGTGGTCACCGGCGAGGCCTCGGTCGGCTCCGGCAACCGCCGCATCGAGGCCTTCACCGGCGTCGAGGGCTTCGCCTACCTCGCCCGGGAGCGCGACGTCGTGGGTCAGCTCACCGGGCTGCTCAAGACCCAGCCCGACGACCTCGTCGGCCGGGTCAGCGACCTCGTCGAGCGGCTCCGCACCGCGGAGAAGGAGATCGAGCGGGCCCGCGTCCAGCAGCTCCTCGCCGGCGGCGCCGAGCTGGCCGCCGGTGCCCAGGACGTCAACGGCGTCTCGGTCGTCGCCCACCGGGTCGACGGCGCGGGCGGCGGCGACGTGCGCACGCTCGCGCTCGACGTCCGCAGCCGGCTGCCGCAGGGCCGCCCGGGCGTGGTCGTGGTGGTCGGCGTCCAGGACGGCAAGGTCGCGGTCGTCGCGGCCACCACCGACCAGGCCCGCGAGCGCGGCCTCAGCGCCAACGACCTCGTGCGCACGGTCGGCCCGTTCGTCGGCGGCCGGGGCGGCGGCAAGGACGACGTCGCCCAGGGCGGCGGCACCGACACCACCGGCGTCGACGACGCGCTCGCCGCCGTCGTCGCCGCGGTCGCCGCGGCCGCGGTCTGACGGCCGGCGGTGGGACTCGCGTGAGGCCGGGCACCCGGCTCGGCATCGACCCGGGCGACGCCCGGATCGGTGTCGCGCGCAGCGACCCGTCCGGCTTCCTCGCGACGCCGGTGGAGACGGTGCCCAGCGGCCGGGGCGACCTGCGCCGGCTCCGGCGGATCATCGCCGACATCGCCGAGGAGACCGCGAGCGGCGTCGTCGAGGTCGTCGTCGGCCTGCCCCGCTCGCTGTCGGGGGGCGAGGGTCCGGCGGCGGTGAAGACCCGCGAGTTCGCCGACCGCCTCGCCGCGTCGGTCGCGCCGGTGCCGGTGCGCCTCGTCGACGAACGCCTGACCACCGTGTCGGCGGAGGCTATGCTGCGCGACCGTGGCACCAAGGGGAGCAAGCGACGCGCGGTGGTCGACCAGGCCGCCGCGGTGCTGATCCTGCAGCACGCCCTCGACAGCGAGCGCACCACCGGCACCCCGCCGGGCGAGGTGGTCGCGACGCCCCAGGATCGAGTGGTCCAGAACCCAGTGGCCGAGGAGACGGATGTCTGAGCACGACCACGGAGACGGCGGCAGCCCCCTGTTCTCCTCCGACGACGACGGCCCGCCCCCGGCGGGCACCACCGCCGACGGCGCCCGGTCCAGCGGACGCCGTCGCGCCCGGCGCCGCTCGGGCTGCCTGCCGATGCTGATCGTGCTCACCCTGCTCGTCGTGGGCGGGGTCTTCCTGGTCCGCTCGATCGACGTCGCGAACCCGTTCAGCTCCGAGCCCGACGACTTCGAGGGAGCCGGCAGCGGCGCGGTGACCTTCGAGGTCTCCGCCGGCGACTCGATCTCGGCGATGGCGCAGAACCTGGAGAGCCTCGACGTCGTGGCCTCGGCCGACGCGTTCATCGAGGCGGCCGCCGACGACGACCGCTCCGGCTCGATCCAGCAGGGCCTCTACCGGCTGAGGAAGGAGATGTCGGCGGCCAGCGCCCTCGACCTCATCGTCGGCGGCACCACGCGCGGCGAGCAGTTCACCTTCGTCGCCGGCAAGACCGTCGAGGAGATCGTCGGCCTCCTGGCCCGCGACACCGACATCCCGCGCGCGCAGTTCGAGAAGGCGCTCGACGTCCCCGCCTCCCTCGGGCTGCCCGAGAGCGCCGAGGACGACGCCGAGGGTTACCTCTTCCCCGGCAGCTACCTCGTCTTCGAGGACAGCACCGCCACCTCGATCCTGTCCGAGATGGTCGCCGGCCAGCAGCGCGCGGCCGAGGAGGTCGACCTCCCCGCCGCGGCGGAGCGGCTCGGGTACTCCGAGCACGACCTGATGACCATCGCGAGCCTGATCCAGGCCGAGGGCAGCCTGCTCGACGAGAAGGGCAAGTCGAAGATCGCCCGGGTCATCTACAACCGCCTCGAGAACCCCACCGGCGAGACCGTCGGCAAGCTGCAGCTCGACGCGACGATCGACTTCATCTACGGCGAGAAGGTCGCGCGGCGCACCATCCCGGAGATCGACGCGGTCGCCGACAACCCCTACAACACCTACTCCAACGCCGGCCTGCCGCCCGGCCCGATCGCCACGCCGTCGATGGACGCCCTGCGCGCCGCGGTGGACCCGGCCGACGGCCCGTGGTTCTACTACGTCACGGTGAACCTCGAGACCGGTCTGACGAAGTTCGCGGTCACCTACACCGACTTCCTGCAGCTGAGTGCCGAGCTCGACGAGTACTGCGACACCCAGTCGGACCGGTGCTGAGGGCCGGGTCGAGCAGGTGAGGTGCGCCGTCCTCGGGGACCCGATCGCCCACTCGCTCTCCCCGGTGCTGCACCGGGCGGCGTACGACGCGCTCGGGCTCGACGGCTGGACCTACGACGCGGTGCGGGTGCCCTCGGGCGGGCTGGCGGCGTTCCTCGCCTCGATCCCCGGGAGCGGTGACGGTGACGGCCGCGAGGGGACCTGGCGCGGGCTGTCGCTGACGATGCCGCTCAAGCGCGAGGTGCTCGACCTGGTCGCGACCCGCTCCGCGCGGGTGGACCTGGCGCACGCCGCCAACACCGTCATCCTCGGCGGGGAGGGTGGCGCCACGCTCGACAACACCGACCTGCCGGGCGCGGCCGCGGCGATCCGGGAGCGCTACGACGGCCCGGTCGGTTCGGCCGTCGTCCTCGGCGCCGGTGCGACGGCGTCCTCGGTCGGGCTCGCGCTGTGCGACCTCGGCGCCCGCGAGGTCCGGCTGCTGGCCCGGTCGCCGGAGCGGGCCGTCGACACGGTCGAGGCGATCCGGGCGCACGCGTCGCGGCCCGAGGTGAGCGTCGGCGGGCTCGACGAGGCGGCCACCGGCGCCGACGTCCTGGTCTCGACGGTGCCGGCCGCGGCCCAGGCGCCGGACCTCGTCGGGCGGTGGCTCGGCGAGGCCCCCGTCGTCTTCGAGGTGCTCTACGACCCGTGGCCCACGCCGCTCGCCGACGCCGCGCACGCCGCGGGCAGGGTGCTGGTGAGCGGGCTCGACCTCCTCGTGCACCAGGCGGCGCTCCAGGTCGAGGCGTTCACCGGGTGGCCCGGGCCGCTGCCGGTGATGCGGCTGGCCGGCGCCGCGGCGCTCGCCGCGCGCACGAGCGCCGGATGACGGAGGTCCAGGCCGCCATCGTGGCGGCCGTGGTCGCGGCCCTCGGCGGGTTCGTCATGCCCGCGCTGGTGCGGGCCCTGCCCGAGCCGGACGCGCGTCCCGACGACGAGCTCAGCGAGCACGAGCGGGCCGAGGGGCCCAAGGAGCCGTACGCCGTGCTCGCCGACCACGCCTGGTTCGCCCCGACCGCGATGGTCGTCTCCGGGGTCGCCGGCGGGCTCGTGGGGTGGGCCGTCGGCTGGTCGTGGCTGCTGGTCGGGCTGGTGCCGCTGGTTCCCGTCGTCGTCGCGCTCGGCGTCATCGACCTGCGCACCCGGCTGCTGCCCTCGCGGATCGTGCTGCCGGCGACCGCGGTGATGGTCGCGCTGGCCGCCGTCCACGCCGGGCTCGTCGCGGAGTGGAGCGACCTCGGCCGCGGCCTGCTCGCCCTGGTGGTCGGTCGCTCGTTCTACTGGCTGCTGTGGTTCGTGCACTCGGCCGGCATGGGCTTCGGCGACGTCCGGCTCGCCGCGCTGCTCGGCCTCGTGCTCGGCTACCTGGGCTGGCCCCAGTTCGTCGTCGGCATGTACGCCGGCTTCCTGGTGCTCGCCGTCCCCGGCGTGCTGCTCGCCCTGGTGCGGTGGCGGGCGTCGTACCTGCGGGCGCAGTACCCCTTCGGTCCGTTCATGGCCGTCGGCGCGCTGATCGGCATCCTCGTGGGGGAGCGGGTGCTGGTCGGCTTCGTCTAGGCCCGGTGCGCGAGCCGCCTCCGGTGGTCGAGCCGACCCCGGTGGTCGAGCCGCGGGGACGGAGTCACCGCGAGTCGAGACCTCTGGGGGTGCCGGGTGGTCTCGACTCGGCTCGCTGGCGCTCGCCGGCTCGACCAGCGGGGGCCATCCGGTGGTCGAGCCGCCTCCGTTGGTCGAGCCGCCTCCGTTGGTCGAGCCGCGGGGACGGAGTCACCGCGAGTCGAGACCTCTGGGGGTGCCGGGTGGTCTCGACTCGGCTCGCTGGCGCTCGCCGGCTCGACCAGCAGTTGCCGGTGGTCGAGCCGCGGGGACGGAGTCACCGCGAGTCGAGACCTTGGGGGCCGGTCTGTGGGTCTCGACTCGGCTCGCTGGCGCTCGCCGGCTCGACCAGCGGGGGTGTCCCCTGGCGCTCGCGGCTCGACCAGCGGTTGCCGGTGGTCGAGCCGCGGGGACGGAGTCACCGCGAGTCGAGACCTCGGGGGCCGGTCTGTGGGTCTCGACTCGGCTCGCTGGCGCTCGCCGGCTCGACCAGCGGGGTGTCCGCTGGCGCTCGCCGGCTCGACCAGCGGGGGCCATCCGGTGGTCGAGCCGCGGGGACGGAGTCACCGCGAGTCGAGACCTGGTGGGGCTGGTTGGTGGGTCTCGACTCGGCTCGCTGGCGCTCGCCGGCTCGACCAGCGGGGTGTTCGCTGGCGCTCGCCGGCTCGACCAGCGGGGTGTCCGCTGGCGCTGGCCGGCTCGACCAACGGGGGGATCCGCCTCGACCGGCAGGAGTCGTCGGCGGTCCAGCCCTGCCACCACCGACACGGCCGGGTCGGTGGCTCTGGGAGACTGGGCGCATGCTGCGCTGGTTGACCGCGGGTGAGTCCCACGGCCCGTCCCTGGTCGCGATCCTCGAGGGGCTCCCCGCCCACGTCGAGGTGACGACGACCGACATCGCCGACTCGTTGGCCCGACGCCGTCTCGGCTACGGGCGGGGGGCGCGGATGAAGTTCGAGCAGGACGCCGTGACGATCAACGGCGGCGTGCGCCACGGCCGCACCCAGGGCGGGCCGGTGGCGATCACGATCGGCAACACCGAGTGGCCCAAGTGGGAGACGGTGATGTCGGCCGACCCCGTCGACGCCGAGGTGCTGGCCGCGCAGGCGCGCAACGCGCCGCTGACCCGGCCGCGGCCGGGCCACGCCGACCTGGCCGGGATGCAGAAGTACGACTTCGAGGAGGCCCGGCCGGTCCTCGAGCGCGCCAGCGCCCGCGAGACCGCGGCGCGGGTCGCACTGGGACGGGTCGCGTCGAACTTCCTCGAGCAGGCCGTCGGGGCGCGCATCGTCTCGCACGTCATCGAGCTCGGCGGCGTCCGCGCCCCGGCCGGGGTGCTGCCGGAGCCCGACGACGTCGCGCGGCTCGACGCCGACCCGGTGCGCTGCCTCGACCCCGAGGCGGCCGCCGCGATGGTCGCGCGGGTCGACCAGGCCCACAAGGACGGCGACACGCTCGGCGGCGTCGTCGAGGTGCTCGTGCACGGGCTCCCGCCCGGGCTCGGGTCGCACGTGCACTGGGACCGCCGCCTCGACTCGCGCCTCGCCGGCGCCCTGATGGGCATCCAGGCGATCAAGGGCGTCGAGGTCGGTGACGGCTTCGAGCTCGCGGCCACCCCCGGCTCGCTGGCCCACGACGAGATCGTCGCCACCGACGACGGCATCCGCCGGCTCTCCGGACGCTCCGGCGGCACCGAGGGCGGGATGACGACCGGGGAGGTGCTGCGGGTCCGGGCGGCGATGAAGCCGATCGCGACGATCCCGCGGGCGCTGCGCACCATCGACGTCGCCACCGGCACCGAGGCCGCCGCGCACCACCAGCGCTCCGACGTCTGCGCCGTGCCGGCCGCCGGCATCGTCGCCGAGGCGATGGTCGCCCTCGTGGTGGCCGACGCGGTCGTCGAGAAGTTCGGCGGCGACTCCGTCGGCGAGACCCGCCGCAACTACCGGGGCTACCTCGACGCCCTGAGGTACCGGTGAGCGACGCGCCGGGCACCGGCGCCGCGTCCGGGCCGCTCGTCGTCCTCGTCGGCCCGATGGGGGCCGGCAAGACGACGGTCGCCACCCTGCTCGCCGAGGCCTACGACGTGACGGCGCGCGACACCGACACCGACGTCGAGGCCGCCGAGGGACGCAGCATCTCCGACATCTTCGTCGAGTCCGGCGAGGCCCACTTCCGGGCCCTCGAGCGGGACGCCGTCGCGGCCGCGCTGGCCTCGCACACCGGCGTCCTGTCGCTCGGCGGCGGCGCGGTGCTCGACGAGACGACCCGCGACCTGCTGGCCGGCCACCGGGTGGTCTTCCTGCGCGTCGGGCTCACCGAGGCGGTCAAGCGCGTCGGCCTCGGCGCCGGGCGCCCGCTGCTCTTCGGCAACGTCCGGGCCCGGATCAAGGCGACGCTCGAGGAGCGCGCCCCCATCTACGAGTCGGTGGCCACGGTGGTCGTCGACACCGACGAGACGTCTCCCGACGACGTCGCCCGGCGCATCCAGGAAGCCCTCACCCCATGAGCGATCACGACGAGCACGACGAGCACGAGCACGGACCCGACACCGTCCTCCACGTCGGCGGCGCCGCGCCGTACGACGTCGTGGTCGGCCACCACCTCGCCGACCGCCTCGAGGACCTGGTCGGCGACGCGCGGCGCGTCGCGGTGATCTGTCCCGAGGCGCTGCAGGACCTCGCCGAGGAGGTGGCCACGCCGCTCGTCGAGTCGCGCGAGGAGCTCGAGGTCACCGTCCTGGTCGTCCCCGACGGCGAGGAGGCCAAGACCGCCGAGGTCGCCAACGACTGCTGGGAGGCGCTGGGCGAGGAGGGCTTCACCCGCTCCGACGTCGTCGTGACGCTCGGCGGGGGAGCGACCACCGACCTCGGCGGCTTCGTGGCGGCGTCCTGGCTGCGCGGGGTCCGCGTGGTGCACGTGCCTACCACGCTGCTCGCGATGGTCGACGCCGCCGTGGGCGGCAAGACCGGCATCAACACCGCCGCCGGCAAGAACCTCGTCGGCGCGTTCCACGAGCCCTCGGGCGTGCTGTGCGACCTGTCGCTGCTCGAGAGCCTGCCGCGGGCCGAGCTGGTCGCCGGCCTCGGGGAGGTCGTCAAGTGCGGCTTCATCGCCGACCCCGAGATCCTCCGCCTCGTCGAGACCACCGACCCCGACGACCTGGTGGCCTCCTCCCCGGTGCTGCGCGAGCTGGTCGAGCGCGCCATCGCGGTCAAGATCGACGTCGTCGTCGCCGACCTCAAGGAGGCCGGCGGCTCGGAGGTCTCCGGGGGCCACCCCGGCCGCGAGGCGCTCAACTACGGCCACACGCTCGCCCACGCCATCGAGCGGTTCGAGTCCTACGGCATCCGGCACGGCGAGGCGGTCGCGATCGGGTGCGTCTTCGTCGCCGAGCTCGCCCACCGCGCCGGCGACCTGTCCGCCGACGTCGTGGAGCGCCACCGCACCGCCTTCGGGCGGGTCGGCCTGCCCACGACGTACGCCGCCGCACCGTTCGAGGACCTGGTGGCCGCGATGCGCGTCGACAAGAAGGCGCGCGGCTCGGTGCTGCGCTTCGTCGTCCTCGACGACGTCGCCCGCCCGCGCGTGCTGGCCGGCCCGTCGGAGGAGCACCTGCGCGCCGCCTACGAGGCCCTGGCGTGAGCGAGCCCACCGGCCGGCCCCGGGTGCTGGTCCTGAACGGGCCGAACCTCGGCCGGCTCGGCCGGCGCCAGCCCGAGATCTACGGCGCCACCACCCACGCCGAGCTGGCCGACCTGTGCGTCGGCTGGGGCGCCGACCTCGGCCTCGACGTCGAGGTCCGCCAGACCAACCACGAGGGCGAGCTCCTCGACTGGCTCAACACCGCCGCCGACGACGCCACGCCCGTCGTCCTCAACGCCGCGGCGTGGACGCACTACTCCTACGCCCTCTTCGACGCCTGCGCCCAGCTCACCGCGCCGCTGGTGGAGGTGCACATCTCCGAGCCGCTGCAGCGCCCGGAGGAGTTCCGCCACACCTCGGTGGTGACCCCGCACGCCGTCGAGGTGATCGCGGGGCAGGGCGTCGCCGGGTACCGGGCCGCCCTCGCCGCGCTCGCCGCGCGCGGCTGACCCGGACCGCCCGAATCGGGCGAGCCGCGCGGGGACCAGTAGACTCCTGCGCTGTTGTCCGACCACTCCCGGCAGTACCCGAACAGTGAAGGTGTCGTCTGCGCATGGCCACCACGAACGACCTGAAGAACGGCATGGTTCTCAACATCGACGGGCAGCTCTGGGCCGTCGTCGAGTTCCAGCACGTCAAGCCGGGCAAGGGCCCCGCGTTCGTGCGCACCAAGCTCAAGAACGTCGAGTCCAACAAGACCGTCGACAAGACCTTCAACGCCGGCACCAAGGTCGAGACCGCGACCGTCGACCGCCGCACGATGCAGTACCTCTACAACGACGGCTCCTCCTACGTCTTCATGGACATCTCGTCCTACGAGCAGCTCGAGATCGACCCGACCATCGTCGGGGGTGCCGCCAACTTCCTCCTGGAGAACCAGGAGGCCGTGGTGGCCACCAACGAGGGCCGGGTGCTCTTCATCGAGCTGCCGGCCTCGGTCGAGCTCGTCGTCACCTTCACCGAGCCCGGCCTCGCCGGCGACTCGGCCACCGGTCGCACCAAGCCGGCCACCCTGGAGACCGGCCACGAGATCCAGGTCCCGCTCTTCATCAACCAGGGCGAGAAGGTCAAGGTCGACACCCGCGACTCCTCCTACATGGGTCGCGTCAAGTCGTGAGCCTGCTGTCATGACGGCCCGTTCCAAGGCCCGACGCCGGGCCCTCGACATCCTCTACGCCGCCGAGATGCGCCGGGAGTCGGCCGTCGAGGCGCTGGAGCGCGCGATCGAGGCCGGCGAGGGGCCGACCAACCCCTACACCGGCGTCCTCGTGCGTGGTGTCGTCGCCGAGACCGACCGGATCGACGAGCTGCTCTCCTCCTACTCCCGCGACTGGACCCTCGACCGGATGCCGGCCGTGGACCGCAACGTCCTGCGGATCGGGCTCTGGGAGATGCTGCACGCCGACGACGTGCCCGGCACCGTCGCCATCACCGAGGCGATCGCCCTGGTGCAGGAGCTCTCCACCGACGAGTCGCCGACGTTCGTCAACGGCGTCCTCGGCGCGATCCAGCGCTCCGGCGTCGTCGCCGACTCCTGACGCGCCGCGCGGCCACGGCCGGCTCCGCGACGGGGTCATTCCCGTCGTGGGACCGGGCGGGGCAGCGCGAACCCGGGGGAACCGACAGACTGGGGCCATGACGTCTCCTGAACCCGATCGCACAGCCGACCTCGTCGTCATCGGACTCGGCCCCGGGGGCGAGGCCCTCGCCACCGGAGCGGCCCGCGCCGGCCGCACCGTCGTGGCCGTCGACCGGCACCTGGTCGGCGGGGAGTGCCCCTACTACGGGTGCATCCCCACCAAGATGATGGTGCGGGCCGCCGACACGCTGGCCGAGGCCGGCCGCGCCGCGACGCTGGCCGGCGACGTCACCGTGACCCCCAGCTGGACGCCGGTCGCCACCCGGGTGAGCGAGCAGGCCACCGCCGGCTGGGACGACACCGTCGCCGTCGACCGGCTCCAGGACGCCGGCGCCACCGTGCTGCACGGCGTGGCCCGCCTGGCCGGTCCCGGGCGGGTCGAGATCGAGCTCCCCGACGGGTCCACCACCGCGGTCGCGGCGACCGACGTCGTCGTGAACACCGGCACCCGCCCGGCCGCGCCGCCGGTCCCGGGGCTCGAGGGCACGCCGTACTGGACCAACCGCGACGCCGTCCGCGCCACCGGGCTGCCCGGCTCGCTGGTCGTCCTCGGCGGCGGCCCGATCGGCTGCGAGCTCGCGCAGGTCTTCGCGCGCTTCGGCGTCCGGGTCACGATCGTGCAGCGCGGGCCGCGGCTCGCCCCGGCCGGTGAGCCGGAGGCCTCGGAGCTGCTGGCCGACGTGCTCGTCGGCGAGGGCCTGCGGGTGCTGACCTCGGCCGAGACCACGGCCGTCGCCTACGCCGACGGCGCCTTCACCGTCACCGTCGACGGCGAGGACGTCGTCGCCGACAAGCTCCTCGTCGCCGCCGGCCGCACGCCCAACCTCGACGACCTGGGGCTCGAGAGCGTCGGGCTCGACCCGGCCGCCCGGGTCCTCGACGTCGACGACCGGCTCCACGTCCTCGGCCCCGACGGCGTCGTCCCCGGGCTCTGGGCGATCGGCGACATCACCGGACGGGGTGCCTTCACCCACGTCTCGATGTACCAGTCCGGGGTCGCGCTGCGCGCCCTGCTCGGCCAGGACGGCGCCCCGGCGTCGTACCACGCGGTCCCGCACGTCACCTTCACCGATCCCGAGGTCGCCGGCGTCGGGCTCACCGAGCAGCAGGCCCGCGACGCGGGCCTCGCCGTCCGGGTCGGGTCGACGCCGCTGGAGCAGTCCTCGCGCGGCTTCACCCACGGACCGGGCGCCCGCGGCCTCGTCAAGCTCGTCGAGGACGCCGACCGCGGCGTCCTGGTCGGGGCCAGCGTCGTCGGGCCGGCCGGCGGCGAGATCCTCGGCTTCCTCGCCGTGGCCGTCCATGCGGGTGTACCGGTCGACACCCTGCGCACGATGATCTTTGCCTACCCGACGTTCCACCGAGCGATCGAGACCGCACTGGGGGAGCTCGCATGAGTCAGACCGGCCGACAGGCGAAGAACCAGGCCCAGAACGCCGCGGGCCGGGCCGAGAACAGCGAGGCGCTCGACTGGCTGGCCGCGGCCGGGCTGATCGCGCTCGGCGTCGTGCACGTCGTCGTGGGCTGGCTCGCCGTCCAGCTCGCCCTCGGCGACCGCGAGGGCTCGGCGTCCAGCTCGGGCGCCCTCAAGCAGCTCGCCGAGCAGCCCTTCGGCGCCATCCTCGTGTGGCTGGTCGCCCTCGGCATGGCGCTGCTCGTCGTGTGGCAGGTCGTCAAGGTCGTCGCCGGGCACCGCGACGAGGAGGACGACAAGAAGCGGCTCGCCAAGCGGGCGATCTCGGGCGGGAAGGCCGTCGTCTACGCCGTCATCGCCTTCAGCGCCGTCCAGGTCGCCACCGGCTCCGGCGGCGGGGGAGGCGGCACCGACTCCACCACCGCCAAGATCATGAACCTGCCCGGCGGCCAGCTCATCGTCGGTGCGGTCGGCCTCGGCATCATCGCCGTGGGCGTCGCGCTGCTGGTGATGGCGTGGAAGGAGAAGTACCTCGACCGGCTCGACGCCGAGGGGCGCAGCGGCCGGACCGGGACGATCTACCGGTGGCTGGGTCGGGTCGGGCACGTCGCCAAGGGCATCGCGCTCGGGATCGTCGGCGGGCTGTTCCTCTACGCCGCCGTCACCCACGAGCCCGACAAGTCCGGTGGGCTCGACCAGGCGCTGACCAAGGTGCTCGACCAGCCGTTCGGTCCGGTCCTGCTGACCCTGATGGGCCTCGGGTTCGCGGCCTACGGCGTCTTCTGCTTCGCCTGGGCGCGCCACCTCGACCGCTGAGGGCGCCCCCGCCCACCGGCGCCGGCCTGTCTGGACCAGCGTTTGCGCCGACCCGCTCCGGGCACGTCCCGGGCGACGCCCGTCCTGCCCTAGGGTCGGTGCTGTCGTGATCAACGCTCTCGGAGGTGCAGCATGACGCAGGTCCCACCGCCCCCGGTCGACCCGCCGGGCCAGGGCGGTCCCGCGGCGTCCGACACCAGCGACCGGCTCTACACGCCGGAGGAGCTCGAGGAGTATGCGCGCCAGCGCGCCGCCGAGGCGCCGCGCACGGCGTCGAACCCGCTGACCGACCACCTGCGCGACCCCCTGAGCGATCCGTTGAACGACCCGCTCGGCGACGCCCCGGCGCCCGCGCCGCAGCCGGAGCCGCCGGCGCCCGCGCCGGTCGCGGAGGCCCCCGCCGGCCCGCCGCCGTGGGAGCCCGCGCCGTTCGGCCCGCCCCCGACCGAGCCGCCCGCCGGTGCGGCGCCCGCGGCGTCGCACCCGTCGACGCCGCCGCCGTCGAGCCCGCCGTCTGGCCCCCCGCCCGCGCCCCTGTCCGGTCCGCCGCAGGGTCCGCCACCGACCCCGCCGGTCGCAACCCCTCCGGCACCCCAGCAGCCGGTGCACCAGCAGCCGGTGGCGGCGCCCGCCCCCGCACCGGTCCCCGCGCACGACGCCGTCCCGCCCGGTGCGCCAGTGGCGGCCGGTGTCGTGGCGGTGCCACCCCAGGACGACGCCGACGTGCGCCGCTTCATGACGGCCACCGACTTCCTCGACCGCCGCGACAACGACCAGGAGCTCGGCCCGGCCACGTGGGGCTGGCGGGGCACCGTGCGGCGCTGGTCGGGCGGGATGATCAAGCCGGCCATGGGACCGAAGGAGCGCGCCCACGAGCACGACAAGTCGCTCATCCAGCGCGACTTCGACGGCCCGCGCACGATCGCGTTCATCAACCCCAAGGGCGGGGCCGCGAAGACCACCGGCGTGCTCGCGGCGGGGTACACGTTCGGGACGGTGCGCGGCGGTGGCGTCGTCGCGTGGGACAACAACGAGACCCGCGGCACGCTCGGCATCCGGGGCACCCGCGGGACGCACCGCAACACCACCCGTGAGCTGCTCGAGGACCTCGGACGGTTCAAGGACGTCTACCAGTCGCGGATCGGGGACCTCGGCGCGTTCGTCCGCTCCCAGGGCGACGCCCACTTCGACGTCCTGGCCTCCGACGAGCGGCCCGACGTCACCGGCATGATCCGTGCCGAGGACTTCAAGGAGGTCCACCAGCTGCTCGAGCGCTTCTACCGGGTCATCCTGGTCGACACCGGCAACAACATGCGCGCCGAGAACTGGCTGGCCGCCGCCGACGCCGCCGACCTGCTGGTCGTGACCAGCACGGTGCGCGAGGACACCGGCTACAGCGGGCTGTGGATGCTCGACGCCCTCCAGGACGCCGGGATCCAGAACCTCAAGCACAAGTGCGTCACGGTCCTTTCGGACCCGTCGGCGCAGGTCGACAACAAGCTCGCCGCCGACCTGACGTCGGTCTACGAGCAGCGCACCCGTGCGGTCCACCGGGTGCCCTACGACCCGGCGCTGGTCGCGGGCTCCGTGGTCCCGTACTCCCAGCTGTCGCAGGCGACCCGCAGGTCCTGGTTGAGCGCGTGCGCCGGGATGGCCGAGGCACTCTGAGCTGGCTCGGGAACAGGACGGGCGCCCGCGACGCTGTCCCCACATGCGAGCAGTCACCTACAGCGAGACCGGTCCGTCCTCCGTCCTGGGTGTCGTCGAGCGCGACGACCCGACCCCCGGCCCCGGTGAGGTGCTGGTGCGGGTCGTCCGGGCGGGGGTGAACCCCACCGACTGGAAGTTCCGGGCGGTGATGAAGAGCATCCCCGGCGAGGTCGTCCCCGGCCAGGACGGCGCGGGCACCGTCGAGGCGCTGGGCGAGGGCGTCGAGAACCTCCAGGTCGGGGACCGGGTGTGGCTCTACCTGGCCCAGCACGGGCGGGCGGTCGGCACCGCCGCCGAGCTCACCGTGCAGCCCGCCGAGCACGTCGTCCCGCTGCCCGACGGCGCCTCGTTCGACCTCGGCGCGAGCCTGGGCGTGCCGGCCGTCACCGCACACCGGGCCCTGACCGTCTCGGGTGTCGACCGGCTCGCCCCGGGCGCCCTGGCCGGGCACACCGTGCTCGTGGCCGGCGGTGCCGGCGCGGTCGGCAACGCGGCGATCCAGCTGGCCGTGTGGGCCGGCGCGACCGTCGTCACGACGGTCAGCGGTCCCGAGAAGGCCGCCCTCGCGGCCGCGGCGGGGGCGCACCACGTCGTCAACTACCGCACCGAGGACGTCGCCGCGCGGGTCCGCGAGATCGCCCCGGACGGCGTCGACACCGTCGTCGAGGTGGCGCCCGCGGCCAACTTCGCCCTCGACGTCGAGGTCGCCGCCCAGCACGGCACCGTCGCCTTCTACGCCGACAACGGCGGCGAGGAGGCCACCGTGCCGCTGCGGCCCGGCTTCGCCAAGAACCTCCGGATCCAGGGGATCCTGCTCTACACCGTGCGGCCCGAGCACCTGCGCGCCGCCGCCGAGGACGTCACCGCCGCGGTCGTCGCCGGTGCCCTCCGGGTCGGCGAGGAGGTCGGCGTCCCGCTGCACCACTTCCCGCTCGAGGAGACCGCGGCCGCCCACGACGCCGTCGAGGGTGGCGCGGTCGGCAAGGTGCTCATCGACGTCGGCTGAGCCCGGCTACTGCCGGGCCGCGCCCCAGCCGTGCCAGCGCTCCACCACGAGGTGGGCGCTGGTGCGCGGGCTCTCGCGGTCGGGGTAGGGGCTGCCGCCGTAGTGGGTGCTGAGCCGGTCGATGTCGACCAGGCCCTCGTCGGCGACGATCCCCTCGACCCGGCCGACCAGGGACACGTGGGTGTACCAGTTGTCGGCGTCGGTGATCGTCAGCGAGACGCGGGGGTCGCGGCGCAGGTGCCGCAGCCGGACGCGGGTGTCGTCCATGTTGAGCAGCACGCGGTCGTCGTCCTCGAGCAGGTACCAGGTCGCCACGGACACGGGGGCACCGTCGGAGCGCAGCGTCGCCACCACCGCCGGGTTGGCCCGGAGGAGCAGGGCGCGGACGTCGTCGGGGAACGGGAGTGAGGCCATGGCCCGAACCTACGCGTCCCCGGTCGCGCCGGGCGAGAGCAGCGTGGCGGTCCACACCCGCGTCAGGAGGGCGGCGACGTCGTCGCGGCGACGGCTCGACGGCCGAGCAGCCCGACGGGCTCGGGACCGGAGTGACCCACTGCTAGGGTCGGCCGCGTTCGACATCCTTTAACGAGCCGTCCCGTGAGGCGGAGAAGGAGGTCCGGGACCCCGTGTCCGCGCCACCCCACGAGGCCGCAGAGCCCGCAGAATCAGCCGTCCCCGACGGCCGCGTCGTCCTCGACACCGGTGACATCGCCCGGGCCCTGACCCGCATCGCGCACGAGATCCTCGAGCGCAACAAGGGCGCCGGCGACCTGGTGCTCCTCGGCATCCCGAGCCGCGGCGTGCCGCTGGCCCGGCGGATCGCCGCGCGCATCCAGGACGTCGAGGGCGTGGCCGTGCCGGTCGGCGCGCTCGACATCACGATGTACCGCGACGACCTGCGCCGGCACCCGGCCCGCAGCCCGCAGCCGACCGAGGTGCCGCCCGGCGGCGTCGACGGCAAGACCGTGGTGCTCGTCGACGACGTCCTGTACTCCGGACGCACCGTCCGCGCCGCGCTCGACGCCATGAACGACCTCGGCCGCCCGGACGTCGTCCGGCTCGCCGTGCTCGTCGACCGCGGTCACCGGGAGCTGCCGATCCGCGCCGACCACGTCGGCAAGAACCTCCCCAGCGCCCGCACCGAGCGCGTGATGGTCCGCCTCGACGAGACCGACGACGCCGAGGGGGTCTGGATCCGGTGAAGAAGCACCTCCTCTCGGTCGACGACCTCACCGCCGACGACGTCGCGACCCTGTTCGCCACCGCCGCGGAGATGCACGACGTGCAGCGCCGCCAGGTCAAGAAGCTGCCCGCCCTGCGTGGCCGGACGATCATCAACCTGTTCTTCGAGGACTCCACCCGCACCCGCTCGAGCTTCGAGATCGCCGGCAAGTGGCTCTCGGCCGACACCATCAACATCGCCGCGAAGGGCAGCTCGGCCAGCAAGGGCGAGAGCCTGCGCGACACCGTCCGCACGATCGCGGCCATGGGCGTCGACGCCCTGGTGATGCGCCACCCCGCCAGCGGGGCCGCACTCCAGGTCAGCCAGTGGGTCGACGCCGCGGTCGTCAACGCCGGTGACGGCACCCACGAGCACCCGACCCAGGCGCTCCTCGACGCCTACACGCTGCAGCGCCGGCTCGGGAGCCTGGAGGGGCGCCACGTCGTCATCGTCGGCGACCTGACCCACAGCCGGGTCTTCCGCAGCAACGTCAAGTGCCTGGCCACGCTCGGCGCCGAGGTCACCGTCGTCGCCCCGCCCACGCTGATGCCCAGCGGCGTGGCCGCCTGGTCGGCCGAGGCCGGGTTCGCAACGTCCTACGACCTCGACGCGGTGCTGCCGACCGCGGACGCGGTGATGATGCTGCGCGTCCAGCGCGAGCGGATGAGCGGCGGCTTCTTCCCGAGCGCCCGCGAGTACACCGTCGGCTACGGGCTGACCCGCGACCGGCTCGGCGTGCTCGGCCCCGACGTCCCGATCTGCCACCCCGGCCCGATGAACCGGGGCCTCGAGATCGCCGCCGACGCCGCGGACGCCGCCCAGTCGGCCGTGCTCGACCAGGTCTCGGCCGGGGTCGCGGTCCGGATGTCGATCCTCTACCACCTGCTTGCTGGAGAAGACTGATGAGCGACCGCATCCTCGTGAAGGGCGCCCGGCTGCTCGGCGGCGCCGCCGCCGACCTGCTGCTCGCCGACGGCGTCATCGCCGAGGTGGGCACCTCGGGCGGGCTGAGCGACGCCGGTGCCCGCGTCGTCGACGCCGACGGGCTGGTCGCGCTGCCGGGCCTGGTCGACCTGCACACCCACCTGCGCGAGCCCGGTCGCGAGGACGCCGAGACCATCCGCACGGGCTCGCAGGCCGCGGCGGTCGGCGGCTTCACCGCCGTCCTCGCGATGGCCAACACCAGCCCGGTCACCGACACCGCCGAGGCCGCCGAGCGGGTCCACGACCTCGGGCGGGCCGCCGGCCTGGTCGACGTCCAGCCGGTCGGGGCCGTGACCCGCGGGCTGGGCGGCGAGGAGCTCGCCGAGCTCGGCCTCATGCACCGCTCGCGGGCCCGCGTGCGCGTCTTCTCCGACGACGGCCGCTGCGTGGCCGACGCCCGGGTGATGCGACGCGCGCTGGAGTACGTCAAGGCGTTCGGCGGCGTCGTCTCGCAGCACGCCCAGGACCCCGCGCTCGCCGGGCCGACGGCGTGCTGCCACGAGGGCGAGGTCTCGGGTCGCCTGGGCCTGCCCGGCTGGCCCGGGGTGGCCGAGGAGGTCGTCGTGGCCCGCGACGTGATGCTCGCGCGGCACACCGGCTCGCGGGTGCACGTCGCCCACGCCAGCACGGCCGGCACCGTGGAGGTGCTGCGCTGGGCGAAGGCGCAGGCCGCGCGGGACGGCTCCTGGTCGGTGACCGCGGAGGTCACCCCCCACCACCTGCTGCTGACCACCGACCTGCTCGGGAGCGAGAACGGCGGCTACGACCCGACGTTCAAGGTCAACCCGCCGTTGCGGCCGCAGGAGGACGTCGACGCGGTCCGCGCCGCGCTCGCCGACGGCACCATCGACGCCGTCGCCACCGACCACGCGCCGCACGCCCGCCACGACAAGGAGCACGCCTTCGTCGACGCCGCGTTCGGCATGCTCGGCCTCGAGACCGCGCTGCCGGTCGTCGCCACGGTGATGGTCGAGTCCGGCCTCCTCGACTGGGCCGGCGTGGCCCGGGTGATGTCGTCGACCCCGGCGGCGATCGCCGGGCTCGAGGGCCAGGGCCGACCGCTGGAGGCCGGGCAGCCGGCCAACCTCGTGCTCGTCGACCCCGCGGCCACGCTCACCGTCGACCGCGACCGCTCGGTCTCGCTCTCCCGCAACAACCCCTGGCACGGCCGCACCCTCGGCGCGACGGTGGCCGCGACCTTCCTGCGCGGCGTCCCCACCGTGCTGGACGGCGTCCTCGCGTGACTCCTCGGCGGCCCGGGTGAGCCGGCACCGGGCCGGGATTTCCCCGGTCGGCCGGGGATCCCTGAACTTGGCGGCCGAAATATCGCCCCCCAAGTTCAGACTTCCCCGGCCGACCGGGGAAATCCCGGCCGGGCGACCGACCCGATGAGGGAGGGCGACGAGCGACTGCGGCGCCTGCTGGCGGCGCCGCCGGACCTGCCGGTCGCGGGCGGTCTCGCCGAGGTGGTGGACGCCGTCCGGTCGCGCGGGGCGGTCGTGGTCCAGGCGCCGCCGGGGTCGGGCAAGACGACGCTGGTGCCGCCGGCGGTCGCGCTGGCGGTGGACGGTCGGGTGGTGGTCACCCAGCCGAGGCGGATCGCGGCCCGGGCCGCCGCCCGCCGCCTCGCTGACCTGCTGGGGGAGCCGGTGGGGGAGACGATCGGGTGCACGGTGCGCGGCGAGAGCCGCACCAGCGCCGCGACCCGCGTCGAGATGGTCACCACCGGCATCCTGCTGCGCCGCCTCCAGCGCGACCCCGACCTGCCGGGCGTCGCGGCCGTCGTCCTCGACGAGGTGCACGAGCGGCAGGTCGACGCCGACCTGACGCTCGCGCTGCTCGTCGACGTGCGCCGGCACCTGCGCGAGGACTTCGTCGTCGTCGCGATGTCGGCCACGATCGAGGCCGAGCGGACGGCGTCCCGGCTCGGCGGCCCCGGCGGCACCGGCGGCACGAACCCGGCGGCGGTCGTCACCGTGCCCGGTGCCCTGCACCCGGTCTCGCGGCACTGGCACGGGCCGCCGCCGGGGGTGCTGCCGCGCGACGAGCGGGGCGTGACGCCGGCCTTCCTCGACCACGTGGCGGCCACCGTGCGCCGGGCGCTGGCCGAGCAGCCCGGCGACGTCCTGGCGTTCCTGCCCGGCGTCGGCGAGGTCGCGGACGTCGTGCGCCGCCTCGGCGGCCTGGACGCCGACGTCCTCGAGCTGCACGGCCGGCTCGACGCCCGCGACCAGGACCGCGCCCTGACCCCCGGGCCCCGCCGCCGCGTCGTGGTGGCCACCAGCGTCGCGGAGTCCTCCCTGACCGTGCCCGGCGTCCGCTCGGTCGTGGACGCCGGCCTGGCGCGCCGCCCTCAGACCGACCACCGGCGCGGGCTGGCCGGCCTGGTCACGGTCCGGGTCAGCCGGGCCGCCGCCGACCAGCGCGCCGGCCGCGCCGGCCGCGAGGCCCCCGGTGCGGCGTACCGGTGCTGGTCGGAGGCCGACCACGCCCACCTCGCCGACCACCCGGACCCGGAGATCCTCACCGCCGACCTGACGTCGTTCGCGCTGGAGCTGGCGACCTGGGGGAGCCCGGACGGCGAGGGCCTCGCCCTGCTCGACGCCCCGCCCGCGCCCGCCATGGACGCCGCCCGCGCGGTGCTCCGCTCGATCGGCGCGGTCGACGACGCCGGCGCCGTCACCGAGCGCGGACGCCGGGTCGCCCGGGTCCCGACCGACCCCCGGCTCGCCCGCGCCCTGCTCGACGGGGCCGGCGTCGTCGGCTCGCGGCGGGCCGCCGAGGTGGTGGCCCTGCTGTCCGAGGACGTCCGCGCACCCGGGGGCGACCTGGTGGCCGCGCTGCGAGCCGCCCGGCGCGGCCGCGACGCCACCTGGCGCGCCGCCGTCCGCCGGCTGGTCGGCGCCGTCGCGGACGCTCCCGGGGAGCCCGGCCTCACCGACGACCAGGCCGTCGGGCTGGTCGTCGCCCTCGCGCACCCGGCCCGCATCGCGCGGCTGCGCCCGGGCAGCGCGGGCGGCACCTCCTACGCCACCGTCGGCGGCACCGGCGCCGTGCTGCCGCCGGGCTCGGCGCTGGTCGGCACGCCCTGGCTCGCGATCGCCGACGCCGACCGCCGTCCCGGGCAGCGCGACGCGCTGGTGCGCTCGGCCGCCCCGGTCGACGAGGACACCGCGCTCGAGGCCGCCGCCGCGCTCTGGGCCGAGGACGACGTCGTCACCTGGCGCTCCGGGCGGGTCACCGCGCGCCGGGTCACCCGGCTCGGCGGCATCGAGCTCACCTCGACCGCCGTCCACGACCCCGACCCGGCGGCGGTGGCGCTGGCCGTGGCCGACGCGCTGCGCCGCGACGGGCTCGACGTGCTGCGCTGGAGCGAGGCCGCCGTCGCCCTGCGACAGCGGATGGCCTTCCTGCACCGCACCCTGGGCGACCCCTGGCCCGACGTCTCCGACGACGCGCTGCTCGCCACCGCGACCCGGTGGCTCGACGGCACCGACCCCAGGCGCCTCGACGTCACCCAGGCCCTGCGGCGGCTGCTGCCCTGGCCGCAGGCCGCCCGTCTCGACGAGCTCGCGCCCGAGCGGGTCACCGTGCCCAGCGGCTCACCGGTGCGGGTCGACTACGGCGGCGACCAGCCGGTGCTCGCCGTCCGGCTGCAGGAGGTCTTCGGCTGGGCGGCCACGCCCCGGCTCGCCGACGGTCGGGTGCCGCTGCTGCTGCACCTGCTCTCGCCGGCGCGACGCCCGGCCGCCGTGACCGCCGACCTGGCCTCGTTCTGGGCCTCCGGCTACCCCCAGGTGCGCGCCGAGCTGCGGGGGCGCTACCCGAAGCACGCCTGGCCCGAGGACCCGTTGTCCGCGCCACCGTCCAGGGGGCCGGCCCGACGTCCGCGCTGATAACATCGCTGCTGCTCGAACATCCTTTAACGATCCGTCCTGTGAGGCGGAGAAGGAGGTACGGCGTGCCGACGCATGCCCCCGCGATCCTGGTCCTCGAGGACGGTCGCACGTTCCACGGTGACGCCTACGGCGCCGAGGGTGAGACCTTCGGGGAAGCCGTCTTCAACACCGGCATGACCGGGTACCAGGAGACGCTCACCGATCCGTCCTACCACCGTCAGGTGGTCGTGATGACCGCCCCTCACGTCGGCAACACCGGCATGAACGACGACGACCCCGAGTCCGCCCGCATCTGGGTCGCCGGGTACGTCGTCCGCGACCCCGCCCGGGTCCCGTCGAGCTGGCGCAGCCGCCGCAGCCTCGACGACGACCTGCGCGACCAGGGCGTCGTCGGGATCTCCGGCATCGACACCCGCGCGCTGACCCGCCACCTGCGCGAGCGCGGCGCGATGCGGGTGGGGATCTCCTCGACCGGCACCGACGCCGGCGCCCTGCTGGAGCGGGTGCGGGCCTCGGGGCAGATGGCCGGCACCGAGCTGGCCGCGGAGGTCTCCACGACCGCGGGCTACGTCGTCCCGGCCCACGCCGGCCCGTGGGGGGAGAGGCGCTTCACCGTGGCCGCCCTCGACCTCGGCATCAAGACCATGACGCCGTACCGGATGGCCGAGCGGGGCATCGAGGTGCACGTGCTGCCCGCGACCGCGACGATCGACGACATCCGCGCCGTGGGCACCGGGTCCGGCGGCGCCGGGCCCGACGGGCTCTTCTACTCCAACGGCCCCGGCGACCCGGCCGCCACCGTGCACCAGGTCGAGGTGCTCCAGCAGGCGCTGGGGCGCGACCTGCCCTACTTCGGCATCTGCTTCGGCAACCAGCTCTTCGGGCGCGCCCTGGGGTTCGGCACCTTCAAGCTCAGGTACGGCCACCGCGGCATCAACCAGCCGGTGATGGACCGCACCACCGGCAAGGTCGAGGTGACCGCGCACAACCACGGCTTCGCCGTCGACGCGCCGCTGACCGGGTCGACCGCGACGCCGTTCGGCGAGGCCACGGTCAGCCACGTCTGCCTCAACGACGACGTCGTCGAGGGCCTCGAGCTGCGCGACGACGCCGGGCGCCTCAAGGCGTTCTCGGTGCAGTACCACCCCGAGGCCGCCGCCGGACCGCACGACGCCGGCTACCTCTTCGACCGGTTCGTCGACCTCATGGCGGCGTCCCGCGACCAGCAGAAGGACGCGATCTGATGCCGAAGCGCACCGACATCCAGTCCGTGATGGTGATCGGGTCCGGCCCGATCGTCATCGGCCAGGCCTGCGAGTTCGACTACTCCGGCACCCAGGCCTGCCGCGTGCTCAAGGCCGAGGGCCTGCGGGTGATCCTGGTCAACTCCAACCCGGCCACGATCATGACCGACCCGGAGTTCGCCGACGCCACCTACGTCGAGCCGATCACCCCCGAGTTCGTCGAGATGGTCATCGCCAAGGAGCGCCCCGACGCCCTGCTGCCGACCCTCGGCGGCCAGACCGCGCTCAACGCCGCCATCGCGCTGCACGAGAACGGCGTCCTGGAGAAGTACGGCGTCGAGATGATCGGCGCCAGCTTCGAGGCCATCCACCGCGGCGAGAACCGCGAGCTGTTCAACGCCATCGTCGACAAGGTCGGCGGCGAGACCGCCCGCAGCTTCGTGTGCCACACGCTCGAGGACTGCGAGAAGGCCACCCTCGAGCTCGGCTACCCGGTGGTCGTCCGGCCGTCGTTCACGATGGGCGGCACCGGCTCCGGCATCGCCTACGACGAGGCCGGCCTGGCCCGGATCGCCGGCGCCGGCCTCGACGCCAGCCCGACCACCGAGGTGCTGATCGAGGAGTCGATCATCGGGTGGAAGGAGTACGAGCTGGAGGTGATGCGCGACCAGGCCGACAACGTGGTCATCGTCTGCTCGATCGAGAACGTCGACCCGATGGGCGTGCACACCGGCGACTCCATCACCGTGGCCCCGGCGATGACGCTGACCGACCGCGAGTACCAGCACCTGCGCGACCTCGCGATCGGCATCATCCGCGAGGTCGGTGTCGACACCGGCGGCTGCAACATCCAGTACGCCGTCAACCCCGACGACGGCCGGGTCATCGTGATCGAGATGAACCCGCGGGTCTCCCGCTCGAGCGCGCTGGCCTCCAAGGCGACGGGCTTCCCGATCGCCAAGATCGCCGCCAAGGTGGCGATCGGGTACACCCTCGACGAGATCCGCAACGACATCACGCAGGAGACACCCGCGTCGTTCGAGCCGACCCTCGACTACGTCGTGGTGAAGGTGCCGCGGTTCGCGTTCGAGAAGTTCCCCGGCGCCGACCCGACGCTGACGACGCACATGAAGAGCGTCGGCGAGGCGATGGCGATCGGGCGCAACTTCACCGAGGCGCTGCAGAAGGCGCTGCGCTCGCTGGAGAGCAAGGACGCCGTCTTCGACTGGCACCAGGAGTGGGTCGACCTCGACAAGGAGGCGCTGCTCGCGGAGGTCGCGACGCCGCACGACGGCCGCCTGAAGAAGGTGATGGACGCGCTGCGCGCCGGTGCGACGCCCGAGGAGGTCTTCGAGTCCACGCGGATCGACCCGTGGTTCATCGACCAGCTGCTGCTGATCAACGAGGTCGCCGAGGAGGTCACCGCGGCCCCCGAGCTGACGCCCGAGATCCTGCGCCGGGCCAAGCGGCACGGCTTCTCCGACGACCAGGTCGGCAAGATCCGCGGCATGAGCGCCGACGTCGTCCGCGGCGTCCGGCACGCGCTCGGCATCCGCCCGGTCTACAAGACCGTCGACACCTGCGCGGCCGAGTTCGCCGCGCGCACGCCGTACCACTACAGCTCCTACGACGAGGAGAGCGAGGTCGCGCCCCGCGAGCGGCCGGCGGTGATCATCCTCGGGTCCGGCCCCAACCGGATCGGGCAGGGCATCGAGTTCGACTACTCGTGCGTGCACGCGTCGCTGGCGCTGAGCGACCCCGACCTGCCCGGTGGCGGCTACGACACCGTGATGGTCAACTGCAACCCCGAGACGGTCTCGACCGACTACGACACCTCCGACCGGCTCTACTTCGAGCCGCTCACCCTCGAGGACGTCCTGGAGATCGTGCACGCCGAGCGGCAGGCCGGCCCGATCGCCGGCGTCATCTGCCAGCTCGGCGGCCAGACGCCGCTGGGCCTGGCCCAGGGGCTCGCCGCCAACGGCGTTCCGATCGTCGGCACCTCGCCCGACGCGATCGACCTCGCCGAGGACCGCGGCGCGTTCGGCCGGGTGCTCGCCGAGGCCGGTCTGGTCGCCCCCAAGCACGGCACCGCGACGTCGTACCCCGAGGCGCAGCGGATCGCCACCGAGGTCGGGTACCCCGTCCTGGTGCGCCCGTCCTACGTGCTCGGCGGGCGCGGCATGGAGATCGTCTACGGCGACGAGGCCCTGCAGTCCTACCTGGAGAAGTACGTCGCCGCCGGGCTGATCAGCCGCGACGCGCCGGTGCTCGTCGACCGGTTCGTCGACGACGCAGTGGAGGTCGACGTCGACGCCCTCTTCGACGGCGAGCAGCTCTACCTCGGCGGCGTCATGGAGCACATCGAGGAGGCCGGCATCCACTCCGGCGACTCCAGCTGCGCGCTACCGCCGATCACGCTCGGTGAGCGCGAGGTCGGCCGGATCCGCGAGGCGACCGAGGCGATCGCCCGGGGCGTCGGCGTCCGCGGCCTGCTGAACATCCAGTTCGCCCTCGGCTCCGACATCCTCTACGTGCTCGAGGCCAACCCGCGTGCCTCGCGCACGGTGCCGTTCGTGTCGAAGGCGACCGCGACCCCGCTGGCCAAGGCGGCGGCGCGGGTGATGCTCGGTGAGTCGATCGCCGACCTGCGCGCTGCCGGCCTGCTCCCGGCCACCGGCGACGGGGGAGCTCTGCCGCCCGACCAGCCGATCGCGGTCAAGGAGGCGGTGATGCCGTTCAACCGGTTCCGCACCCCCGACGGCCAGCAGGTCGACACCGTCCTCGGGCCCGAGATGAAGTCGACCGGCGAGGTGATGGGGCTCGACCGCGACTTCGGCACCGCCTTCAGCAAGTCGCAGGCCGCGGCGTTCGGGCCGCTGCCCCAGCCGGTCGTCGACGGCCGCGCGAGCCGCGTGTTCGTCTCGATGGCCAACCGCGACAAGCGCTCCATGGTCTTCCCGATCAAGGTGCTGGCCGACCTCGGCTTCGAGATCCTCGCCACCCAGGGCACGGCCGAGGTGCTGCGCCGCAACGGCGTGCCGTGCGGCGTGGTCCGCAAGCACTTCGACGGCCCCGGGCCCGACGGCGAGCGCACCACCGTGCAGCTCATCCTCGACGGCGAGGTCCAGCTGATCGTCAACACGCCCTACGGCGCGGGCGCGGCCCTCGACGGCGGCAACTCCCGCATCGACGGCTACGAGATCCGCACCGCCGCCGTGCGCGCCAACGTCCCGTGCATCACGACGGTGCAGGGCCTCGGCGCGGCCGTGCAGGGCATCGAGGCGATGAAGCGGGGCGACGTCGGGGTCCGCAGCCTGCAGGACTGGGCGGCGTCGATGACCGCGGGCCGGGCCTGAGCGTGGGGCTCTACCGCCGGGCCTTCGAGCACGGGTTCCGCCGGGTCGACCCCGAGCGGGCCCACCACCTCGGGTTCCGGGCGATCCGGCTCGGGGCCCCCGTGCTCGGCCGGCTGCCCGGCCCTGCGGGGGAGCCGGTCACGGCGATGGGCCTGACCTTCCCGCACGCCCTCGGCCTGGCGGCCGGCTTCGACAAGAACGCCGTCGGCATCGACGCCCTCGGCGCCCTCGGCTTCGGCCACGTCGAGATCGGCACGGTGACCGGACAGGCCCAGCCCGGCAACCCGACGCCGCGGCTGTTCCGGCTCGTGGCCGACCGCGCCGTGGTCAACCGGATGGGCTTCAACAACGACGGCGCCGAGGCGGTCGCACGGCGCCTGGCCGCCCGCGGTCGGCGCGCGCCCGGCACCGGGCCGGTGCTGGGCATCAACATCGGCAAGACCAAGGTCGTCCCCGAGGACGACCAGGCCGCCGTCCTCGCCGACCACGCCACCAGCACCCGGCTGCTCGCCCCGCACGCCGACTACCTCGTCGTCAACGTCAGCTCGCCGAACACCCCCGGCCTGCGCACGCTGCAGGCCGTCGAGCGGCTCGAGCCGCTGCTGGAGCACGTCCGCACCGTCGCCGACTCGGTCACCACCGGCCGGGACAGGGTGCCGCTGCTGGTGAAGATCGCCCCCGACCTCGCCGACGACGACGTCCTCGCCGTCGCCGACCTGGCCCTGGCGACCGGGCTCGACGGGATCATCGCCACCAACACCACCATCGGCCGCGACGGGCTGCGCAGCCACCCCGCCGAGGTCGCCGAGGCCGGCGCGGGCGGGCTGTCCGGAGCGCCGCTCACGGCCCGCGCCACCGAGGTCGTGCGGATGCTGCGGCAGCGCGTCGGACCCGACCTCACCCTGGTCGGGGTCGGCGGGATCTCCACCGCCGACGACGCCCGCGAGCGGCTGGCCGCCGGTGCGGACCTGCTCCAGGCCTACACGGCGTTCATCTACGAGGGTCCGCTCTGGCCGCGCCGGATCGTGACAGGGTTGCGCGCATGACATATTTCGAGACGCCGGTCGCGAGCTCCTCCGTCGCTCGCGCGACTCCTCGATCTCCCCGCGTGTTCCACCCCCTCGCAAGCTCGAGGGTGGCGCGGTGAGCTTCGGCGACTACCAGATCGAGCTGTACCTCGGGGCGCTCGGCGGTGTGCTGCCCGCCCACCCGCTCACCCACGCCGAGCTGGAGGCCGGCGCGCTCGCCGTGCTGCCGCCGGAGCTGCGCACCTACGTCGCCGGCGGCGCGGGCGACGAGGCCACCCAACGGGCCAACGTGACGGCGTTCGAGCGGTGGGCGCTGGTGCCGCGGATGCTCAACGCCCGCACCGAGCGCGACCTGTCGGTCGAGCTGTTCGGCAAGCACCTGGCGAGCCCGCTGATGATGGCGCCGGTCGGCGTCGTCGGGCTGTGCACCCTCGACCAGCACGGCGACGTCCACGCCGCCGAGGTGTCGGCGGCGACCGGCGTCCCGCTGATCGGCTCGACGCTGATGAGCGACCCGCTCGAGGACGTCGTCGCGGCCACCGGCGACACCCCGGCGTGGTTCCAGCTCTACACGCCGAAGAGCCGCGAGCTCGCGGCCAGCCTGGTCTCGCGCGCCGAGAGGGCCGGCTACGACGCCCTCGTGGTCACCCTCGACACCTGGGTCCCCGGCTGGCGCCCGCGCGACCTGGCCAGCGGCAACTTCCCGCAGCTGCGCGGCAAGGCGCTGGCCAACTACACCTCCGACCCGGTCTTCGCCGAGATGACCGGCCCCGACCCCGACCCGGCCACCGTGGTGTTCACGTGGGTCGGCCAGTTCGGCAACCCGCTCACCTGGGACGACCTCCCGTGGCTGCGCTCGCTCACCGACCTGCCGATCGTGCTCAAGGGCATCTGCCACCCCGACGACGCCCGGCGCGCCCTCGACGGCGGGGTCGACGGCATCTACTGCTCCAACCACGGCGGCCGGCAGGCCAACGGCGGGGGAGCGGCGCTCGACTGGCTGCCCGGCGTCGTCGACGCCGTCGCCGCCCACGGTGGTGACGCGCCGGTCGTCTTCGACTCCGGCGTCCGTTCCGGCGCCGACGTCGTCAAGGCCCTCGCCCTCGGCGCCACGGCGGTCGCCGTCGGTCGCCCCTACGTCTACGGGCTCGCCCTCGGCGGGGTGCCGGGCGCCGTGCACGTGCTGCGGGCGCTCCAGGCCGAGACCGACCTGATCATGGCCGTGGACGGCTACCCGAACCGCGCGGACCTGACCCGCGACGCCCTGGTGAGGACGATGCCCTGATGAGCCCCTCGACCACCCACGGCTTCGGCGCGCGCTTCCACGCCGCCCTGGCCGACCGCGGACCGTTCTGCGTCGGCATCGACCCGCACGCCGCGCTGCTGCACGCCTGGGGCCTCGACGACGACGTCGCCGGGCTGGAGCGGTTCGCGCTCACGGTGGTGGAGGCCGTCGCGCCGCTGTGCTCGATGGTCAAGCCGCAGTCGGCCTTCTACGAGCGCTTCGGCTCCCGCGGGATCGCCGTGCTCGAGCGGGTCGTCGCGGAGTCGCGCGCCGCCGGGGCGCTGGTGCTGCTCGACGTGAAGCGCGGCGACATCGGCTCCACGTCGCAGGCCTACGCCGAGGCCTACCTCGACCCCGCGAGCCCGCTCGCCGTGGACGCCGTGACGCTCAGCCCCTACCTGGGGTTCGGGTCGCTGACGCCGTTCGTCGAGACCGCCCGCCGGCACGACGCCGGGCTGTTCGTGCTGGCGCTGACCTCCAACGCCGAGGGCCCCGAGATCCAGCACGCCACCGTCGACACCGGCGAGAGCGTCGCGCGTCGGGTGCTCGACCACCTCGCGGCGCTCAACGCGGGCGCTGAGCCGCTCGGCTCGTTCGGCGCGGTGATCGGCGCCACCATCGCCGACCCCGGCTTCGACCTCGACTTCAACGGCCCGATCCTCGCGCCCGGCTTCGGCGCCCAGGGCGGCACGCCCGCCGACGTCCGCCGGATCTTCGGCGCCGCGACCCCGCACGTCGCCCCGAGCTCCTCGCGCGACGTGCTCCGCGCCGGACCCGACCTGGAGGCGATGCGCGCCGCCGTGCGCCGGGCCAACGACGACCTGCGCGGGCCGGCGTGAGCCGCCCCCGGCGGGCCTGGGCGCTGGTGCTGCTGCCCGGGCTGCTCGGGGCGCTGACCGCGTGCGGGGAGGATCCCGACGCCTTCGAGGGCTACTGCGACGTCGTCGTCGAGGAGCAGGCCGAGCTAGGGCGGGTGCTGGCCGCCGACGACGGGGCCGCCGGGCTGCTCCCGGGCCTGCCGATCTTCGAGCGCCTCGAGGAGGCCGCCCCCGACGACGTCGCCGACGACTGGTCGGTGGTCGTGCAGCGCCTCTCCTCGCTCGCCGACGCCCTCGAGGCCGCCGGGGTCGACCCCGTGACCTACGACCCCGTCGACCCGCCCGACGACGTCACCCCCGAGGAGCTGGAGGCCATCGAGTCCGGTGCCGGCAGCGTGCGCAGCGAGGCGCTGCGCGAGGCGGTGCAGAACGTCGAGCAGCAGTCCCGCGACGTCTGCAAGACCGAGCTGGCGCTCTGACGGCACCGGCGACGCAGGGCGCGTTGCCGCTGCCCGATCCTCATGACTAGATTGGCCCGACGCGGCTCCTCCTGCCGCCCGACCCGACCGAAGGACCCGTGCCCGTGGCATTGCCCCCACTGACACCCGAGCAACGCCAGGCGGCGCTCCTGAAGGCCGCGGCCTCGCGACGCGAGCGGGCCGAGGTGAAGAACCGCCTGAAGAACTCCGGTGCCTCGATCATCGACGTCGTCGCCGAGGGGCGCACCAACGAGGTCATCGGCAAGATGCGCGTCGTCGACCTGCTGCAGTCGATGCCCGGCCTCGGCAAGGTCCGCGCGCGCCAGGTGATGGAGCGCCTCGGCATCGCCGAGTCCCGCCGCGTGCGCGGCCTCGGCACCAAGCAGATCGCGGCGCTCGGGCGCGAGTTCGCGCCCGACCAGTGACCGGCCAGTGACCGGCAACCGGCTCGTCGTCCTGGCCGGCCCGACCGCCGTCGGCAAGGGCACCGTGGCCGCGGCCGTCCGCGAGGAGCACCCCGACGTTTGGATCTCGGTGTCGGTCACGACCCGGCGCGCCCGCCCGGGCGAGGTCGACGGCGTCCACTACCACTTCGTCGACGACGCGGCCTTCGACCGGCTCGTCGCCGGCGGCGAGCTGCTGGAGTGGGCCGTGGTCCACAAGGCCGCCCGCTACGGGACGCCGCGGGGTCCGGTGGTCACCTCGCTGGAGGCCGGGCAGCCCTCCCTGCTGGAGATCGACCTGCAGGGCGCGCGGCAGGTGCGCGAGACGATGCCGGAGGCCGTCTTCGTCTTCCTCAAGCCGCCGTCGTGGGACGAGCTGGTCCGCCGCCTGGTCGGCCGGGGCACCGAGACGGCCGAGGAGCGCGAGCGCCGCCTCGAGACCGCGCGGGCCGAGCTGGCCGCCGAGCCGGAGTTCGACGTCACCATCGTAAACCACGAAGTTCACGCTGCAGCCGACGAGTTGGTAGCCTTGATGAAGTCGGGCACCTCTTCGTCCGCCTGACCGTGCTCCACCCAGCATCTACCCGACTCAGTGAGGCCTCTGCGTGTCTGCGCCCAACATCGATGCCGTCGGCGTCACCAACCCGTCCATCGACGACCTGCTGACCAAGACCGACAGCAAGTACAAGCTGGTCCTCTACAGCGCCAAGCGCGCCCGGCAGATCAACGCCTACTACTCCCAGCTCGGTGAGGGCCTGCTCGAGTACGTCGGCCCCCTCGTCGACACCCACGTCCAGGAGAAGCCGCTCTCGATCGCGCTGCGCGAGATCGCCGACGACAAGCTCACCTGCGAGGACGTCGACCCCGCCGAGCTCGCCGCCGAGGAGGCCGCCGCGGCCCAGGCCGCGCTCGACGCCTCGGCCAACTACAGCGAGTGACCCGTCCCGTGACCGGATCAGCCGCCTGAGCACCAGCACCGACGACGAGGCCGCGACCCCCCTGGGGTCGCGGCCCGTCCGTCGTCCGAGCGTCGTCCTGGGCGTCGGCGGCGGCATCGCCGCCTACAAGGCCTGCGAGCTGCTGCGCCGCCTCACCGAGTCCGGGCACGACGTCACCGTCGTCCCGACCGAGGCGGCCCTGGCCTTCGTGGGCGCGCCCACCTGGGCCGCGCTCTCCGGACGGCCCGTGGCCACCGACGTGTGGACCGACGTCCACGAGGTGCCGCACGTGCGGATCGGGCAGCACGCCGACCTGGTCGTGGTGGCCCCGGCCACCGCCGACCTGCTGGCCCGGGCGGCCCACGGCCTGGCCGACGACCTGCTCACCAACACCCTGCTCACCGCCCGCTGCCCGGTGGTGCTCGCGCCCGCGATGCACACCGAGATGTGGGAGCACGCCGCCACCCGCGCCAACGTCGCCACACTGCGCTCGCGCGGCGTCCTGGTGGTCGAGCCCGCCGAGGGCCGGCTGACCGGTGCCGACACCGGCAAGGGCCGGCTGCCCGAGCCGGCCGCGCTGTTCGAGGTGTGCGCCGACGTGCTCGCCCGCGGCGTCGCGCCGACGCTCGACCTGGCCGGGCGCCACGTCGTCGTCTCCGCCGGCGGGACCCGCGAGCCGCTCGACCCCGTCCGCTACCTGGGCAACCGGTCCTCGGGCCGCCAGGGCTACGCGCTGGCGCGGGCCGCCGCCGCCCGCGGCGCCGAGGTCACCGTCGTGGCCGCCAACGTCGACCTCCCCGACCCGGCCGGCGCCACCGTCGTCCGGGTGGGCACGACCGCCGAGCTGCACGACCGGGTGGTCGCCGCCGCGGCGCGCGCGGACGCGGTCGTGATGGCCGCCGCCCCCGCGGACTTCCGCCCGAGCGAGGTCAGCGACGACAAGATCAAGAAGGCCGGCGACGGCTCGGCGCCGACGATCACCCTGGTCCAGAACGACGACATCCTGCGGGAGATCTCGACCCACCGCGCCCGCCCGGGCTCGGTGGTCGTCGGGTTCGCCGCCGAGACCGGCGACGCCACCGGGTCGGTGCTCGACCTGGCCCGCGCCAAGCTGGCCCGCAAGGGCTGCGACCTGCTCGTCGTCAACGACGTCAGCGGGGGAGCGGTGTTCGGCAGCCCCGACAACGAGGCCGTCGTCCTCGGTGCCGACGGCGCCGTGGTCGAGGTGCCGCACGGCACCAAGACGGCGCTCGCGCACGTCATCTGGGACGAGGTCGTGCGCCGACTCGACCGTCAATTCGACCCGTGAGACGCCCGTCTTGCATCCTGGTCGTCATCTGATACTTCCCCTGCACCTCCACACCTGAGCGAGAGCGAGTTTGACCGTGGCTGGACGTCTTTTCACCTCCGAGTCCGTGACCGAGGGACACCCCGACAAGATCGCGGACCGGATCAGCGACACGGTCCTCGACTACCTGATGGAGAACGACACCAACAAGCAGGACCTCCGGGTCGCGGTGGAGACGCTGCTGACCACGGGCCTGGTCGTCGTGGCCGGTGAGGTCCGCACGACGGCCTACGCCCCGGTCGCCGACCTGGTGCGCGCCGCCATCCTCGACATCGGCTACGACTCCTCGGAGAAGGGCTTCGACGGCACCACGTGCGGCGTCCAGGTCGCCATCGGCGCCCAGTCGAGCGACATCGCCCAGGGCGTCGACTCCGGCATCGAGCAGCGCGTCGGGGCCTCCGACGACGAGCTCGACGCCCGCGGCGCCGGCGACCAGGGCCTGATGTTCGGCTACGCCTGCGACGACACCGACGTGCTGATGCCGCTGCCGATCGTGATCGCCCAGCGCCTGGCCGAGAAGCTCACCGAGGTCCGCAAGAACGGCACCATGCCGAACCTGCGTCCCGACGGCAAGACCCAGGTCACCATCGAGTACGACGAGGACGACCGCCCGGTGCGCATCGACACCGTCGTGCTGTCGACCCAGCACTCCGAGGAGACCGACCTCAGCAAGCTCGAGGCCGAGATCCAGCAGAACGTCATCGACCCGGTGCTGGCCTCGTTCTCGCTGCCCTCCGAGGGCTACCGCCTGCTGGTGAACCCGACCGGCCGCTTCGTGGTCGGTGGCCCGATGGGCGACGCCGGCCTCACCGGCCGCAAGATCATCGTCGACACCTACGGCGGCATGGCCCGCCACGGCGGCGGCGCGTTCTCCGGCAAGGACCCGTCGAAGGTCGACCGCTCGGCCGCCTACGCCATGCGCTGGGTCGCCAAGAACGTCGTCGCGGCGGGCCTCGCGCGCCGCTGCGAGGTCCAGGTCGCCTACGCGATCGGCAAGGCCCAGCCGGTCGGCGTGTTCGTGCAGACCTTCGGCACCGGCGTCGTCAGCGACGAGAAGATCCAGGAGGCCGTCCTGTCGGTCTTCGACCTGCGCCCGGCCGCCATCCTGCGCGACCTCGACCTGCTCCGCCCGATCTACGCCAAGACCTCGGCCTACGGCCACTTCGGCCGCGAGCTGCCCGAGTTCACCTGGGAGCGCACCGACCGCGCCGACGCCCTCAAGGCGGCGACCGGCGTCTGAGCCCCACCCGTCGTCCCACCGGGCAGGACCCGGTGGGGCGTCGGTGCGCGCTGGTAGACATCGGCCCATGACCGAACGTCCCGAGCCCGAGGTGCCGCAGCCCGAGCTGCTGCCCGGGATGGTGCGGGCCACGGTCAAGCAGGCCCAGGCCAAGGCCCGCGCGACCCGGGCGCGCAACGCCGCCGAGGCGGCCGTCGCCGAGGTGGCACCGGTGGCCCGGGTGCTGGTCGACGTCCCGCTCGCCCACCTCGACCGCACCTTCGACTATGCGGTCCCGGCGACGATGGCCGAGGCCGCCGTCCCCGGGGTGCGCGTCAAGGTGCGCTTCGCGGGCCAGGACGTCGACGGCTACCTCGTCGAGCGTGCCGACCAGACCGACCACACCGGCCGGCTCACCCCGCTGCGCCGCGTGGTGAGCCCAGAGCCGGTGCTGTCGCCGCAGGTCGCGGCGCTCACCGCCGACGTCGCCGAGCGCTACGCCGGCGTGCGCTCCGACGTGCTGCGGCTCGCCGTCCCGCCGCGACACGCCACCACCGAGAAGCAGCCGTCGCCGGACCGACCCGCCGACGGGATCGTCGCGCCCCACACCGACGCCGAGCACGACACCGGCGCCGGGTGGGCCGGCTACGACCACGGGCCGGCGTTCCTGGGCCACCTCGCCGACGGCGGGTCACCGCGCGCGGTGTGGACCGTAGCCCCCGGCGACGACTGGCCCGCGCTCGTGGCCGCCGCGGCCGCCGCGACCGTGCGCTCGGGCCGGGGCGTGCTGGTCTGCGTGCCCGACGGCAAGGACGTCGCCCGCGTCGACGCCGCGCTGGGTGCCGCGCTGGGTCCCGACCAGCACGTCACGCTCACCGCCGACTCCGGGCCGGCCCGGCGCTACCGCGACTTCCTCGCGATCAGCCGGGGCGCCCGGCGGGTCGTGGTGGGCACCCGCGCCGCGGCGTTCGCGCCGGTGGTCGACCTCGGCCTGGTCGTGGTGTGGGACGACGGCGACGACCTGCACGCCGAGCCGCGGGCGCCCTACCCTCACACCCGCGAGGTGCTCCTGCTGCGTGCCGAGCGGGAGGGCGTCGCGGCGCTGGTCGGCGGCTTCTCCCGCAGCGTCGAGGCGGCCTACCTCACGCCGGGCGGGTGGGCGCACGAGCTGGTCGCGCCGCGGGCCCGGTTGCGCTCGGCCGTCACGGTCGCGATCGCCGGGGCGACCGACTTCGACCTCGAGCGCGACCCGCACGGCGCCGGGGCCCGGGTGCCGCGCCAGGTGCACGACCTGGTGCGCTCGGCGCTGACCACGGGCCCGGTGCTGGTGCAGACCCCGCGCGCCGGGTACGCGCTGGCCCTGGCCTGCGAGCGCTGCCGCACGCCGGCGCGCTGCGCGACGTGCGCCGGCCCGCTCGCGCTCACCTCGCCCACCACGCCGCCGGCCTGCCGCTGGTGCGCCACCCCGGCCCTCGGGTGGGCCTGCCGCGAGTGCGGGGCGCACGGGCTGCGGGCCCCCGTCCTCGGCGACGCGCGCACCGGCGAGGAGCTCGGCCGGGCCTTCCCCAGCACCCTGGTGCGCACCTCGTCGGGCGACCACGTGCTCGCCGAGGTGCCCGACATCCCGTCGATCGTCGTGGCCACCCCCGGGGCCGAGCCGGTCGCCGCGGGCGGGTACGCCGCCGTGGTCCTGCTCGACACCTGGCTGCTCCTGGGTCGCGACGACCTCCGTGCCGCGGAGGAGGCGCTGCGCCGGTGGAGCAACGCCGTGGGGCTGGTCCGTCCCGGCGGGCGCGCGATGGCGGTCGGCGACCCCGCCCACCCCGCGCTGCAGGCCCTGGTGCGCTGGGACCACGCCGGCTTCGCGCGGCGCGAGGCGCGCGACCGCCACGAGGCGCGGCTGCCCCCGACGACCCGGCTGGCCACCGTCACCGGCGAGCCCGGCGCCGTCGACGACGCCCTCACCCTGCTCGCCCCGCCCGCCCACGTCGAGGTCCTCGGCCCGGTGCCCGCCGGCCCCGAGGAGGAGCGGCTGGTGCTCCGCACCCCGCGCGCCCACGGCGCCGACCTGTCCCGCGCCCTCGGCGACCTCCAGCGGATCCGCTCGGCCCGCAAGCTCGACGCCGTGCGGGTGCGCGTCGACCCGCAGCAGCTCTGAGCCGGACCGTCGAGAGCCTGTGGTCGGCCGCGTGGTCGCGCGGGTCGCCGAGGACGGCCGGGAGTGGGGCGGGCGCCGAGGTGCGCTGGGAGGGTGAGCACGGCACCTCCAGCACCCCAGTCGCCCACGTCGAGCACTCTCGGGCTGGGCATGCCGATGTCCCCGCCGGGGCGGGGTGTCGGGGCGGGTCGGTCAGGTCTCGGCGGGGCGTGCTGTCGACGCTGGTGGGTCGAGGGCGGTGGTGCCGTGGTGGTCTCGTCGGTAGGTGAGGCCCGACGGCGCGGTCCAGTCGTAGGTGCCGGGATCGGCCATCCGGTAGTGCCAGCGGCTGTGGGTCTTGGCGCGGTGGTGGCGTCGGCAGAGGGGCGCGAGGTTGTCGCTGCTGGTGGTGCCGCCGGCTGAGTACGGGACGACGTGGTCGAGGTCGCAGCGGGTGGCGGGGCGGCGGCAGTGGGGGAAGACGCAGGTGAGGTCGCGCAGCTCGATCTGTTCGCGCAACCGGTCGGGGGCTTCGTAGGCCTCGACGTGGACGTGGTCGTGGAGGTCGATGACGGGCTTGATGGTGACCTTCGCGGCGGTGGCGCACCAGGTGCGGATGGTCTCGACGGTGACCGGACTCCTGGTGGTCGCGCAGCGCCCAAGGTCCGGACTGTCGTGGTGGACGTGCACGACGAGGTCACGGGTGGGTCGCGTGACGAGGTCGAGGGGCTGCTCGCCGCGGGCGAGGTCGCCGAGGGCGATCGACCGTCGGACGTCGAGGGGGTCGGTGGATCCGGCGTCGGTGAGCCTCGCGGCTCCGGTCTGGAGGGCGTCCTCGAGGTCAAGGGCGTCGGGAACCGACAGGAGGGCGTCGAGGCGGACGTGACCCTGGAGGGTGACGTTCGTCAGGTCGATCCAGGCGTGCCGTTCGTCGGCGGGCGGGGCGACGTCCTGGGGTGCGTATCGGGCGAGGGCCTCGGTGACGAGGCGGTCGAGCTGGGCGAAGGTGATCGAGGAGACGGCCTGGGCGAGTCGGGCGTCGACGTACGCCGCGCCGTCGACGGGCAGGCGCATCGTCGACTCGGCGATCCGACCGGCCTTCCAGACGGGGAGCCGCCCGTCGAGGACCGCTGCCCACAGGCGGGGAAGCCGGTAGCGGAGCTCGAGGGCCCGCCCGAGGTAGCCCAGCCCGGCGTCGGTGCTCATGCCCATCGCGGCGGCGAGGTCGTAGGCGGCGAACTCCTCGATGACCGGGCAGCCGACGCCACCCAGCGGGAGCGGCCGTTCGCCGAACGTCACGGTGTGGGGGTCATCGTCGGTGGTGTGCTCGAGGGCCCAGTCGAGAACCGCAACCAGGGTCGCGACCTCGGCCCGGCGGGTCGCCGCCTGGTGGGTGCGCACCGCTGCCAGGGCCGGGTCGGCGGTCTGGGTGGCGGTGGCTGCGGGCATGGGTCTATTCTACGACGATCGACGGACAATCGCTACTGTGTTCGAACATCTGTGCAGAACGGCCCGCCGGACCCGCGACCCGCCGGAGGGGCGCCGGACCCGCGGGACCCGTGCGCAGGGCATGGGGATCGACCCCGAGTCCCGGACGACGGCCAACTAGGATGGCCGACCCGAGCACATCCCGTCCCGCACAAGGAGTTCCGTGGCGATCCAGCCCATCCGGCTCTTCGGTGACCCGGTGCTGCGCCGTCCCGCGCTCGAGGTCGTCGACTTCGACAAGGAGCTGCGCACCCTGGTCGCCGACCTCACCGAGACGATGCTGGAGGCACCCGGCGCGGGCCTCGCGGCGCCGCAGATCGGCGTCGGCCTCCGGGTCTTCACGTGGAACGTCGACGGGGAGGTCGGGCACCTCGTCAACCCCGATCTGACGCTGTCGGAGGAGGTCCAGGACGGCGACGAGGGCTGCCTGTCGCTGCCGGGCCTGACCTACGACTGCCGCCGGGCCCTCTCGGTCGTCGCCCGCGGGTGGGACGTGCACGGCGAGCCGCTCGTCGTCGAGGGCTCCGAGCTGCTGGCCCGGGCCATCCAGCACGAGACCGACCACCTCGACGGCGTCCTGTTCATCGACCGGCTCGACACCGCGGCGCGCAAGGCCGCGATGAAGGAGATCCGGGAGTCGGAGTGGTTCGGCCTGGAGCGTCCGCAGGTCAAGGTCAGCCCGCACGCCACCCGAGGGCTGGGTCTCTGATGCGCGTCGTGTTCGCCGGCACGCCCGAGGTCGCCGTCCCGTCCCTCGACGCCATCGCCGCGTCCGCCCACGAGCTGGTCGGTGTCGTGACCCGCCCCGACGCGCCGTCGGGGCGCGGCCGCAAGCTCGTCGCGAGCCCGGTCGCCCAGCGGGCCGAGGCGCTCGGCGTCCCGGTGCTCAAGCCCGACCACCCCCGCGACCCGGAGTTCCAGGAGGCGCTGCGGGCCCTGGCGCCCGACTGCTGCCCGGTCGTGGCCTACGGCGCGCTGCTGCCGCAGTCGGCGCTCGACCTCGTGCCGCTCGGCTGGGTCAACCTGCACTTCTCCTGCCTGCCGGCCTGGCGCGGCGCGGCCCCCGTGCAGCACGCGGTGTGGGCCGGCGACGAGGTCACCGGGGCGACGACGTTCCGCATCGTCAAGGCGATGGACGCCGGTCCGACGTTCGGCGTCATGACCGAGCGGATCCTGCCCACCGACACCGCCGGCGACCTGCTCGGTCGCCTCGCCGAGGGCGGCGCGGGCCTGCTCGTCTCCACCCTCGACCACCTCGCCGCCGGCACCATCGAGGCCCGCGAGCAACCCGCCGACGGCGTCAGCCTCGCGCCCAAGATCACCGTCGAGGACGCCGAGGTCGACTGGTCCGAGCCGGCGGTCGCCGTCGACCGCCGGATCCGTGCCTGCACGCCGGCACCCGGCGGGTGGAGCACCCACGAGGGCGAGCGGATCAAGATCGGTCCCGTGCGCATCACCGACGTCGACCTGCCCGCCGGCGAGCTCGCGGTCAGCAAGCAGGAGGTGCTCGTCGGCACCGGCACCACCGCCGTCCGGCTCGGCGAGGTCAAGGCGTTCGGCAAGCGGCAGATGGCCGCGGCCGACTGGGCGCGCGGCGTCCGGCTGGCCTCGGGCGTCCGGTTCGGCGGCCCGCGTGCCTGACGGCTCGGGCGGGCGCCCGGCGACCCCCGACGACGTCGACGAGATCTGTGCGGCGCTGCCCGACACCGAGCTCGGCACGTCGTGGGGCGACATGCCGACCTGGAAGGTGCCGTCGGGCCCGCGGGGGAAGGGGTTCGTGATGTACCGGCGTCCGCACGCCTCCGCCGTCGACCCCGACACCGGTGAGCAGTACGACGACCTGGTGATCATCGTGACGCCGACCGAGGCGGAGAAGGCGGCGCTCGTCGACGACGCCGCGACGCCGTTCTTCACCATCGACCACTTCGACGGCTACGCCGCCGTGCTGGTCCAGCAGTCGCGGCTCGGCGAGCTCGGGCGCGACGAGCTCGCGGAGATCATCACCGACGCCTGGGCCACGCGCGCGCCGAAGCGGCTCGTGAAGGAGCACCTCGGCGATGGCTGAGCGCGCCGGCTCCACCCTCCGCCCGGGCGGCGGCCGCGTGCGAGGTCCCGTCGACGTGCCGCGGCTCGCGGCCTTCGAGGTGCTCAAGGCCGTGCGCGTCGACGACGCCTACGCCAACCTCGTGCTCCCGGCGGTGATCGCCCACTTCAATCTCGAGGCCCGCGACGCGGCGTTCACCACCGAGCTCGCCTCCGGCACCCTGCGCTGGCGCGGCACCTACGACGCCGTGCTGTCGGCCTGTGTCGACCGGCCGCTGAGCAAGGTCGAGGCCAAGGTGCTCGACGCCCTGCGGCTCGGCACGCACCAGCTGCTGGCCATGCGGGTGCCCACCCACGCCGCGATCAGCACCACCGTCGACCTCGTCCGGGCCACCGGCAACCAGGGCGCGGCCGGGTTCGCGAACGCCGTGCTGCGCAAGGTCGCCGCCCACGACCTCGACGCCTGGGTGGCGCGGGTCGCCCCCGACCCGACCAGCCTGCGCTACCCCGAGGTCGCCCTCAGCCACCCGGCCTGGGTGGTCGACGAGCTCCGCAAGGCCGTCGGCCCCGACCAGCTGCTCGCCCTGCTCGCCGCCGACAACGTCGCCCCGGAGGTCACCCTGGTGGCCCGCCCGGGCCGGGCCACGCGCGAGGAGCTGCCGGGCGAGCCGACGCCCTACTCGCCCTACGGCGTCACGCTCACCGGCGGCAGCCCCGCCGCCGTCCCCGCGGTCGCCGAGGGGCGCGCCGGCGTCCAGGACGAGGGCTCGCAGCTGGTGGCGCTGGCCCTGGCCCGCGCCGAGGTCCCCGCCGAGGGCTCCGACGGCGACGGCGGCCGCTGGGTCGACCTCTGCGCCGGTCCGGGCGGCAAGGCGGCCCTGCTGGCCGCGCTCGCCGCCGAGCGCGGCGCGTCCCTGCTCGCGGTCGAGCGGGCGCCGCACCGGGCCCGCCTGGTCGCCCGCTCGCTCGCCGACCTCCGCGGCACCGGCGGGTTCGCCGGGATCGTGGTCGCCGACGGACGTCGCCCCCCGCTGACGCCCGGCACCGCCGACCGGGTCCTGGTCGACGCCCCCTGCACCGGCCTGGGCGCCCTGCGACGCCGTCCCGAGTCGCGCTGGCGGCGTCGACCCGACGACCTGCTCGAGCTCGTGCTGCTCCAGCGCGCGCTGCTGGCCAGCGCGGTCGACCTGTTGCGCCCGGGCGGGGTCGTCGTCTACGCGACTTGCTCGCCGGTGCTCGCCGAGACCTCGGGCGTCGTCACCTCGTTGCTGGAGAACCGCTCCGACGTCGTCCTCGAGGACGTCGGAGCGCTGCTCCCGGAGGTGCCGGACGCCGCCGGCCCGCTGCCCGGCACGCTGCAGCTGTGGCCGCACCGGCACGGCACGGACGCCATGTTCGTGGCGCTGCTGCGCCGTTCCCCCTGAGCGGGGCTCCCTCAGTCGAGCACGTGCCGCAGGTAGCGCCCGGGCGAGTCGAGGTAGGCCCTCCAGTGGGTGACCAGCTCGAGGTCCTCCCACGACGCGGCGCGGTAGCCCCACTCGCCGACCTCGAGGATCCGTGCCCCCGGCAGTGAGGCCAGCACCGGGGAGTGGGTCGCGCAGAGCACCTGGGCGCCGGCCCGCTGGAGGTCGTGCAGCACGCCGATGAGGGCGAGGGTGGAGGAGAACGAGAGCGCGGCCTCGGGCTCGTCGAGGCAGTAGAACGCGGGGCCGTCGAACTTGGCCCGCAGCACGGCCAGGAACGACTCGCCGTGGCTCATCGCGTGGTAGTCGGGGTCGCGGGGCCCGCCGTGGTCGTCCATGTAGGTGTACCAGCCGTGCATCGTCTCGGCGCGCAGGAAGAAGCCCCACCGTGACGCCCCGACCCCGCGCTGGAGGCGCAGCGCCGAGGCCAGCGGGGACTCGGTCGCGCGCGTCGCGTGCCGGCTGTGGGTCGAGCCGCCCTCGCCGGACAGGCCGTAGGCCGCCGCCACCGCCTCGACCAGCGTCGACTTGCCGGAGCCGTTCTCCCCGACGAGGAACGTCACGCCCCTCGGCAGCTCGAGCCCCTCGCGGGCCAGCTGGTCGACGGCGGGGATCGTCATCGGCCAGGCCAGCGGGTCGACGTCCTCGGAGGTGCCGACGTCGATGCGCACCACCGGGGGCTGGTCGAGGTCCATGGCGCCGAGACTAGGGCGGCTCCCCGTGTCGCCGGCTCCGCCACGGGCCGCGAGCCGTGCCCTAGGTTGGACCGGTGGCATCGAAGTCCCCGTCCGTGGAGATCGAGGTCGACGACCGGGTCGTGCGGGTGAGCAACCCCGAGCGCGTCTACTTCCCCGAGTCGGGCGCGACCAAGCTCGACCTCGTCGAGTACTACCTGGCGGTCGGACCGGGCATCGTCAACGCCCTGTTCGAGCGGCCCTGCATGCTGCACCGGTTCCCGAAGGGGCTGGCCGGCGACAAGGTGCACCAGAAGCGGATCCCGCCCGGGGCGCCGCCGTGGGTCGAGACGGTGCGGCTCACCTTCCCGCGGTGGAACCGCACCGCCGACGAGCTGTGCGTCACCGAGCTGGCCAGCGTGGTCTGGGCGGTGCAGATGTCGACGGTGGAGTTCCACCCCTGGAACAGCCGGCGCGCGGACCCGGAGAAGCCCGACGAGTGGCGCATCGACCTCGACCCGGGCCCGCTCTCCGACTACGCCCAGGTCCGCCGGGTCGCCGCCGTCGCGCACGAGGTGCTCGACGAGCTCGGGGCCGTCGGCCACCCCAAGACCAGCGGCGGCTCCGGGCTGCACGTCTACGTCCGGATCCACCCGGACCACGACCACCGGACCGTGCGCCGGGCCGCGCTGGCCTTCGCCCGCGAGGTCGAGCGTCGCGCGCCCGACGACGTCACGACGACCTGGTGGCGCAAGGACCGCGACCCGCACCACCTCTTCGTCGACTACAACCAGAACGCCCGCGACCACACCATCGCGGCGGCCTACTCCGTGCGCGGACTCGCCGACGCCCGCGTCTCGGCGCCGGTGCGCTGGGACGAGATCGACGACGCCGACCCGCACGACTTCACCATCTTCACGATGCCGGAGCGCTTCGCCGCCCTCGGCGACCTGCACGCCGACATCGACGACCCCGGGCAGACCTTCGACATCGCCCCGCTGCTGGAGTGGGCCGAGCGCGACGAGGCGTCCGGCGCCCCCGTGCCCGACGAGCCCGACGACACCGGCGACACCGGCGGGGACGGCGGGTGAGCCGCCCGCGGCTGGTCCTGCTCAACGGCATGCCCGGCTCGGGCAAGTCGACCCTCGCGCGCCGCTACCTCGCCGAGCACCCCGGCGTCCTGTGCGTGGAGGACGCCGAGCTGCGCGGCTGGATCGGCGGCGACCCCGCCCACCACGCCGAGGCGGCGCGCCACCTGGGCCTGGCGCTCGCCTGCGCCCACCTCGAGGCGGGCTACGACGTCGTCGTCCCGCAGCTGGTGAGCAGGCTCGAGCTGGTCGCCGGCTGGGAGGACGTCGCCCGCGAGGCCGGCGCCGAGCTCGTCGAGGTCGTCCTGCACGGCGCGGTCGTCGAGTCCCGCGTGCCCGACGACGCCGTCGAGCACCTCGTCGAGCACGCCCACGGCCTCGCCGACGTGGTGGCCGCCCGGCCGCACGTCCACCGCCTCGTCACCCGCCACGGCGACGTCGACAGCGCGTACCGTGACCTGCTCGACGTCCTCGACCCCGACGTCCCCGCCTGAGGGAGGGGAGCGGTGCGCCGGACGGCGCCGTAGGGTTGCCTGCCGTGGGACACGTCCAGATCACGCCGAGCATCCTCAACGCCGACTTCGCCGCCCTCGGCGCCGAGGTCGCCCGGATCGGCAGCGCCGACTGGGTGCACGTCGACGTGATGGACAACCACTTCGTGCCGAACCTGACCTTCGGGCCGACCATGGTCGAGGCGCTGGCGCGCAGCACCAGCACCCCGCTCGACGCGCACCTGATGATCGCCGACGTCGACCGGCACGCACCGGCCTACGTCGAGGCGGGCTGCGGCTCGGTGACCTTCCACGTCGAGGCGGCGAGTGCGCCGGTGCGGCTGGCCCGCGAGATCCGCGCCCAGGGCGCCCGGGCCAGCATGGCGCTGCGGCCGGCGACCCCGGTCGAGCCCTACGAGGACCTGCTGCCCGAGCTCGACATGCTGCTGCTGATGACGGTTGAGCCTGGCTTCGGCGGCCAGAAGTTCCTCGACCTCGTGCTGCCGAAGATCCGCCGCGCCCGCGCGCTGGTCGAGAAGCACGGCCTCGAGACCTGGCTCCAGGTCGACGGCGGGGTCTCGCTGGAGACCATCGAGCGCTGCGCCGCGGCCGGCGCCGACGTCTTCGTCGCCGGCAGTGCCGTCTACTCCGCCGACGACCCCGACGCGATGGTCGCCGCCCTCCGCGAGCGCGCCGAGTCGGCCGTCCCGGCGGCGGGGGAGGCCCGGTGACCGCCTACGCCCGCGGCGCCGCGCTGTTCCGGGCCGCGACCGCCGACCTGTCCGCCCCCGAGCTGGTGCTCACGGTGCCCTCGTGCCCGGGCTGGACGATCTCGGACGTCGTCACCCACGTCGCCGACAACCACGCCGCCGTGCTGGCGCAGGCCGGCATCGTCTCCGACTCCGCCGACCTGCTCGCGACCTACGAGGAGCACCTGACCCGGCAGCCCCGGGCGCTGATCGACGCCCTCGAGCTGACCCTGCACGCCTGGGACGTCGCGCGGGCGCGCGGGATGCGCGCGGACCTCGACGACGTCGTCCTGGACTTCCTCACCGCCTTCGCCGTCGACGCCGGCGAGCAGCTCTACCTCGACGGCGCCTTCGACATGATCCTGGTCGGCGCCGAGGAGGACCGGCAGACGCGGGTGCTCGCCCTCTACGGCCGCGCCGCCTGAGGGAGGCCGGGGGCCGCCGAACTCGCGCGACGGGCGCCGTCGCGGCGGGCAGACTGTGCGGGTGCTGCTCACCGTCACGACCACCGCCAGGGACACCGGGCCGGCCCCGGGGCCGGCGACCGACCTCGGCCACCTGCTCCACAAGCACCCGGAGCGGGTCCAGCAGTTCGTGCAGTCCTTCGGCACCGCGACCGTCTTCTACCCCGAGGCCGACGACGCCCGCTGCACCGTGGCGGTGCTCCTCGAGATCGACCCGGTCCGCATGGCCCGCACCCGCGGGCGCGACAGCCCCGACTTCAGCCTCGGGCAGTACGTCAACGACCGGCCCTACGCGGCGTCGTCCCTGCTCGGCGTCGCGGTCGCCGACGTCTTCAGCACCGCCCGGGCGGGGCGCTGCGCGGCGCGCCAGGAGCTCGCCGACAGCCCGATCCCGCTCGAGGTCCGGATCCCGGTGCTGCCCTGCCGGGGCGGCCCCGACATCGCGCACCGGCTCTTCGAGCCGCTCGGCTGGGCCGTCACCGCGGTCCCGGTGCCCCTCGACCCGGCGTTCCCCGAGTGGGGCGACTCGCGCTACGTCGACCTGACGATCACCGGCCACCTGCGGCTCGCGGACGCCCTGAGCCAGCTGCACGTGCTGCTGCCGGTGCTCGACGAGGCCAAGCACTACTGGCAGGGCCCCGACGAGATCGACAAGCTGCTGCGCTCCGGGGGCGACTGGCTCACCCGCCACCCCGAGCGCGAGCTCGTCACCCGCCGCTACCTCGCCCGGACGACGCTCACCCGCGCCGCGCTGGCCCGGCTGGCCGAGCTCGACGACCGGCCCGACGGCGGCGTGCCCGACGACGGGCCGGTCCCCGACGCCGAGCCACGGCGGGCGCCGCTCGCCGCGCTGCGCCGCGACGCCGTCGTCCGCGCCCTGTTCGACGTCGGGGCCACGTCGGTCGTCGACCTCGGCTGCGGCGGCGGCGCCCTGCTCCGGGCGCTGGTCGAGGAGCACCGGTTCACGCGGATCGCGGGCGTCGACGTGTCGTCGCGCTCCCTCGAGCAGGCGGCCCGGGCGCTGCGCCTGGAGTCGATGAGCGAGCGCCAGGCCGAGCGGGTGACCCTGTTCCAGGGCGCGCTCACCTACGAGGACCCGCGGCTCGGCGGCTACGACGCCGCCGTCCTGATGGAGGTCGTCGAGCACGTCGACCCGTCGCGGCTCGCGGCGCTGGAGCACGTGGTGTTCGGTGCGGCCGCCCCGGCCGCCGTCGTGGTCACCACCCCGAACGCCGAGTACAACGTGCGCTACCCGGAGCTGACCGGGATGCGCCACCCCGACCACCGCTTCGAGTGGACCCGCGCCGAGCTGGCCGCCTGGTGCGAACGGGTGGCCGGCACCCACGGCTACACCGTCGAGCACCGGGGCGTCGGCGAGCCCGACGAGACCCTGGGCGCGCCGACCCAGCTGGCGGTGTTCACCCGTGGCTGAGGAGGGACGCCGGATCAACGTGCCCGAGGTGGGCCTCGTGCTGCTCGTCGGCATCTCCGGCAGCGGCAAGTCCACCTTCGCCGCCCGCCACTTCCTGCCCACGCAGGTCGTGTCGAGCGACGTGTGCCGCGGCCTGGTCGCCGACGACCCGAACGACCAGTCCGCGACGAAGGACGCCTTCGCGGTCCTGGGCTTCATCGTCGCCACCCGGCTGCGCCGCGGCCTGCTCACCGTCGTCGACGCGACCAACGTGCAGAAGGACGCCCGCGCCCAGCTGGTGCGGCTGGCCAAGGACCACGACGTCCTCGTCGACGCGGTGGTGCTCGACGTCCCCGAGGCCGAGGCGGTGCGCCGCAACGCCGCCCGGCCCGACCGCACGTTCGGCAGCCACGTCGTCACCCGCCAGCACCGCGACCTCCGGCGCTCGCTCAAGGGCCTGCGGCGCGAGGGGTTCCGGCGCGTCCACGTGCTCGACGGCGTCGAGGAGGTCGAGTCGGTCACCCTCGGCCGCGAGCGCTCGTGGAACGACCGGCGCGACCTCACCGGCCCCTTCGACGTGGTCGGCGACGTCCACGGCTGCGCCGGTGAGCTGCGGACCCTGCTGGCCACGCTGGGCTACGACGTCCGCGACGACGGGGCGCACCACCCCGACGGCCGCACGGCGGTGTTCGTCGGCGACCTCGTCGACCGCGGTCCCGACACCCCCGGCGTCCTGCGCCTGGTGATGGGGATGGTCGCGGCCGGCGACGCGCTGTGCGTCGCCGGCAACCACGAGGCCAAGCTGGTGCGCGCGCTCGAGGGCGCCGACGTGCAGGTCACCCACGGGCTGGGGGAGTCGCTCGAGCAGCTCGCCGCCGAGCCCGCCGACGTCCGCGCGGCGGCGCTGTCGTTCATGGACGGGCTGGTCAGCCACTACGTCCTCGACGGCGGCCGGCTGGTCGTCGCCCACGCCGGGCTCAAGGAGGCCTACCACGGTCGCTCGTCGGGCCGGGTCCGCAGCTTCGCGCTCTACGGCGACACGACCGGCGAGACCGACGAGCTCGGCCTCCCGGTGCGCTACCCGTGGGCCCAGGAGTACCGCGGGGCGGCCGCCGTCGTCTACGGCCACACGCCGGTGCCGAGCGCCGAGTGGGTCAACAACACGATCTGCCTCGACACCGGCGTCGTCTTCGGTGGCGCGCTGACGGCGCTGCGGTACCCCGAGCGCGAGCTCGTCGCCGTCCCGGCCGAGCGCGAGTGGTACGCCCCGGTGCGGCCGCTGGCCGCCGAGGGGGCCACCGGTGCGGAGACGCCGCGGGTGCCGGGCACGCTGCGCCTCGACGACGTCGCCGGCACCCGCTGGCTGGAGACCACCCGCGCCGGGCGCGTCAAGGTGCCCGAGGAGAACGCCGCCGCCGCGCTCGAGGTGATGAGCCGGTTCGCGGTCGACCCGCGCTGGCTGGTCCACCTGCCGCCCACGATGGCCCCGGCGCCGACGTCGTCGGTCGAGGGGTACCTCGAGCACCCCTCGGAGGCCTTCGCGGCCTACGCCCGTGCCGGCGTCACCCACGTCGTCTGCGAGGAGAAGCACATGGGGTCGCGCGCGATCGCCGTCGTGTGTCGCGACGCCGCCGTGGCCGCGCGCCGCTTCGGCCTCGACGACGGCACCTCCGGCGCGGTGCACACCCGCACCGGGCGCCCCTTCTTCCCCGACCGCGCCCAGCACGAGGCGCTGGTGGCGCGGGTCCGGGACGCCGTCGCGCCGCTGTTCGACGAGCTCGACACCGACTGGCTGGCGCTCGACGGCGAGCTGCTGCCCTGGTCGGCGAAGGCGCTCGGACTGATCCGCGACCAGTACGCCTCGGTCGGCGCCGCCGCCCGCACGGCGCTGCCGGTGGCCGGCGACCTGCTCGCCGCCGCGACCGCGCGGGGCCTCGACGACACCGCGACGGCCAGGCTGGCCGAGCTGGCGGGGCGCACGTCGCGCCGGCTCGACCACGCCCGGGCGTTCCGCGACGCCTACGCGCGCTACTGCGAGCCCGCCGCCGGCCACCCGGCCGACCCGGTCGAGCGCGTCCGCTTCGCGCCGTTCCAGGTGCTGGCCGCCGAGGGGCGCACCCTGGCCCTCGAGCAGCCGCACGCCTGGCACCTCGACGTGCTGGGGCGCCTGACCGGTGGCGCCGGCTCGTTCCTCACCCCGACGCGGAGCATCGCGGTCGACCTGGCCTCCGACGCCGACCGCGACGCCGCCACCCGCTGGTGGCTCGACCTCACCGACGCGCGGGGGACCGGCGGCGAGGGCATGGTCGTGAAGCCGGCCTCGATGCCTGGTCCCGAGGACCGGCGGGTGCAGCCCGGGCTCAAGGTGCGCGGCCGCGAGTACCTGCGGATCATCTACGGCCCCGACTACACCGACGCCCTCGACGTCCTGCGCCAGCGCAACCTGGGCCGCAAGCAGTCCCTCGCCCTGCGCGAGCACGGCCTCGGTGTCGACGCCCTCGCCGCGTTCGTCGCCGGCGAGCCGCTGTGGCGCGTGCACCAGCTCGCCTTCGCCGTGCTCGCGCTCGAGAGTGAGCCGGTCGACCCGCGGCTGTGAGCGGCCAGATCCGCGCAATTGCCGCGACTGGCTCGGTCGGGGACACGAAACCCGAGCAATCTGCGGCAATTGCGCGGATCTGGATGCCGCGTAACTCGCGTGGCTTAGTTGTCTAACCCGCCATCAACCACCAGACTCGTGCCATGGACGACGTCGAACGGGTCGGGGACGACCCGTGGGTCCGCGGGTGGCTGGTGGGTGGGGGCGTGCTGGCCGCGGTGACGGCGATCTCGGCGCTGCCGTGGCCGCTGTGGGTCGGCTGGGCCTACCTGGGCGTGCTCTGCCTGCTCGACGCGAACCGCCACGCCGGCCGCGCCGGCGACGCCGAGGACGACGCCGACCGGCGTCCCGGCCGCCGGGCCCGGCGTGAGGTGGCCCACACCGCCGAGGACCCGGGTGTGTGGCAAACTCGAGCCGACGAGTGAACAAAGCAGCATCTTCGCTCGCGTGCTCTGGGGTCGGTGCAATTCCGAGCCGGCGGTGACAGTCCGCGACCCGCTCACCTCCAGTGAGCGGTTGACCAGGTGGAACTCCTGGACCGACGGTGAAAGTCCGGATGGTAAGCGCACGCAGTGGTTCGCCGACGTCGCCCGAGCCTCGGGACCGTCCGCGACCGTCGTCCCCGGAGTCCGTGAGCCCGACCGGACCGGAGACGACATGGGCGACACCCGCGCGGCCGAGCACGCGGCGATGCGCCGCGCGCTGGTGCTGGCCGCGACGCCCGGCGTCCCGATGGTCGCCGACACCCGCCGGGTCGGGTGCGTCCTGCTCGACGACGCCGGCCGCACGGTCGCCGAGGGCCACCACCGCGGCCCCGGGACCCCGCACGCCGAGGCCGAGGCCCTGGCCCGGGCCGGGGCCGCGGCGCGCGGCACGACCGCGGTGGTGACCCTCGAGCCGTGCCACCACACCGGTCGCACCGGTCCCTGCACCGAGGCGCTCGTCCGCGCCGGCGTGCGCCGGGTCGTGTACGCCGAGGCCGACGCCAACCCGGTGGCCGCGGGCGGTCGCGCCGCGCTCGAGGCGGCCGGCATCGAGGTGGAGTCCGGGCTGCTCGCCGACGAGGCCGCCCGGCTGGCCGAGGTGTACCGGGTGGCCCTGCGCGAGCAGCGCCCGTTCGTCACCTGGAAGTTCGCCGCGACCCTCGACGGACGCAGCGCCGCCGCCGACGGCACCTCGCGCTGGGTCTCCGGCCGGGCCGCGCGGCTCGACACCCACCGCCTCCGCGCCCTGTGCGACACCATGCTGGTCGGCACCAACACCGTCGCCGTCGACGACCCGCTGCTCACCGTCCGCGACGAGGACGGCGTCGCGCTGGACGTGCAGCCCCTGCGCGCCGTCATGGGGGAGCGCGGCCTCGACCCGGCCCGCCGCGTGTTCAACGACGACGCCGAGACCGTCCACCTCCGCACCCGCGACCCCCACGTGGCGCTGGCCGACCTGGGCGCCCGCGGCCGCCAGCACGTGCTCCTGGAGGGCGGGCCGACGCTGGCCGCCGCCTTCCTGCGGGCCGGCCTGGTCGACGAGATCGTCGCCTACGTCGCGCCGGTGCTGCTCGGTGCCGGGCGGTCGGCCGTCGGCGACCTCGGAATCACCGGGATCGACCAGGCGTTCCGCCCGGTGGTCGCCGACGTCACCGTGCTGCCGGGGATCGACGGCGAGGAGCCGAACGTCCGCCTCACCCTCACCCCCCGTGCCCCGAGCACCCCCGCGCCACGAAGGAAGGACTGACATGTTCACCGGAATCGTCGAGGAGCTCGGCACCATCGAGGCCGTCGAGGACCAGGGCGACGCCATCCGCCTCACCGTGCGCGCCGCCACCGTGCTCGAGGACGCCGGCCTCGGCGACTCGATCTCGGTCAACGGCTGCTGCCTGACCATCGCCGAGCGCACCGACACCACGTGGACCGCCGACGTCATGCAGGAGACGCTCGACAAGACGTCGCTGCACGGCGTCCGCCCCGGGGACCAGGTCAACCTCGAGCGCGCCGTCACCGCCGAGAAGCGGCTCGGCGGCCACATCGTGCAGGGCCACGTCGACGGCGTCGGCGAGGTCCTGTCCCGCACGCCCAGCGAGCACTGGGAGGTCGTCGAGGTCTCACTGCCCGCCGACCTGGGTCGCTACCTCGTCGACAAGGGGTGGATCGCCGTCGACGGCATCAGCCTGACCGTGGTCGAGGCCGGCACCGACCGGTTCACCGTCAGCCTGATCCCCGAGACCCTCGCCCGCACGACGCTCGGCACGCGGCAGCCGGGCGACCGGGTCAACCTCGAGGTCGACGTCCTCGCCAAGCACGTCGAGCGGCTGCTCGCCTGGCGCGACACCGCGGGGACGGTGACCCCGTGAGCCCGCTCGAGTGGCTGCTGCACGGCACGATCCCGGTCGGTGACGGCGCCCTCGCCGTGCGCGAGGTCGTCGGCAACGGCTTCGGCCTGGCCAGCGCGCTGCTGGGGATGCGCCGGCTGATCTGGGCCTGGCCGGTCGGCCTGGTCGGCAACGTCCTGCTCTTCACCGTCTTCGTCTCCGGCGAGCTCGGCGGGGTCGCCGGCGAGCCGCTGTGGGGCCAGGCCGGCCGCCAGGTGTTCTTCGCGGCGGTGAGCATCTACGGCTGGCGCCGCTGGTCGGCGGCGCGCCGCGAGGGCGGGGCCAGCGACGGCGGGGCGGTGGCGCCCCGGTGGGCCACCGGCACCGAGCGGCTCGGCCTGCTCGCCCTGGGCGTCGTCGGGTACGCCGTGGCCTACGTGGCGCTCCAGCGGATCGGCTCGTGGGGGGTGGCGACCGAGGCGTGGATCCTGGCCGGCTCGATGCTGGCCACCTACGGCATGGCCCGCGGGCTGACCGAGTTCTGGGTGGTCTGGCTGCTCGTCGACGTCGTCGGCGTGACCAGCCTGGTCCGGGCCGGCTACTACCCGACCGCCGGCATGTACCTGTTCTACGCGGTGTTCGTGGTTGCCGGCCTCGTCACCTGGTGGCGCGTCGGACGACGGGTCGAGCCCGTCGCCGCCTCCGTCGACAACCACGGGGGCCACCCCCGAAAAGGAGCACTCACGTGAGCACCCCGACCACCGGCCCGACCACCGGCCCGACCAGCGGCCCGGCCGTCCGGCTCGACAGCGTCGAGCGGGCGATCGCCGACATCGCGGCCGGAAAGGCCGTCGTCGTCGTCGACGACGAGACCCGCGAGAACGAGGGCGACCTCATCTTCGCCGCCAGCAAGGCGACGCCGGAGCTGATGGCGTTCACGATCCGGCACTCCAGCGGCGTGATCTGCGTGCCGATGCCGGGCCCGATGCTCGACCGGCTCGAGATCCCGCTGATGACGCCGCACAACAAGGACAAGCTGCGCACCGCCTACACGATCTCGGTCGACGCCCGCGACGGGGTCAGCACCGGCATCAGCGCCGCCGACCGCGCCCACACCGCGCGGGTGCTCGCCGACTCGGCGACCGAGCCGTGGGAGCTCACCCGGCCCGGGCACGTCTTCCCGCTGCGCTACCGCGACGGCGGCGTGCTGAACCGGCGCGGGCACACCGAGGCCGCCGTCGACCTCGCCACCCTGGCCGGGCTGACCCCCGCCGGCGTCCTGGTCGAGGTCGTCAACGACGACGGCACGATGAAGCGGGCCCCCGAGCTGCGCGAGTTCGCCGACGAGCACGGGCTGGCGATGATCTCCATCGAGGACCTCGTCCGCTACCGCCGGCGCCACGAGAACCTCGTCGAGCGGGTCGCCGAGACCCGGCTGCCGACCCGCTTCGGCGACTTCACCGCCTACGGCTACCGCGTCAGCACCGACGGCTCCGAGCACATCGCGCTGGTCTACGGCACCGACGGCGCCGACTCGCTCACCGGACCCGAGCCGGTGCTGACCCGCGTGCACTCCGAGTGCCTCACCGGCGACGTCTTCGGCAGCAGCCGCTGCGACTGCGGGCCGCAGCTCGACGAGGCGCTGGAGCGGATCGTCGAGGAGGGCCGCGGCGTGGTCGTCTACCTGCGCGGCCACGAGGGCCGGGGGATCGGGCTGGTCGCCAAGCTGCAGGCCTACCAGCTCCAGGACGGCGGCCGCGACACCGTCGACGCCAACCTCGACCTCGGGCTCCCGGCCGACGCGCGCCACTACGGCACGGCCACGCAGGTCCTCAAGGACCTCAAGATCGAGTCGGTGCGGCTGCTGACCAACAACCCCGACAAGGTCGAGAACCTCGAGCTGTACGGCGTCCCGGTCGCCGAGCGGGTCCCGCTCACGCCGCACCCCAACGACCACAACATCGCCTACCTGCTGACCAAGCGCGACCGGATGGGCCACCACCTGCCCGACCTGGGCATCCCCGGTCTCGACGGACCCGACCCGCTCGACCCGATGGAAGGAAACCTCTGATGGCCGGACACGGGAGCACCCCTCGACGAGCCGTTCGACGGCCACGACCTGCGCGTCGCCGTCGTCGCGGCCAGCTGGCACACCGTCGTCATGGACGGCCTGCTCGCCGGCACCCGCCGGGCGCTGGCCGACCACCGGGTCGAGGACTCCGTCGTGGTCCGCGTCCCCGGTACGTTCGAGCTGCCGGTCGCCGCCGCGGCGCTGGCCGCCCGGGGCTACGACGCCGTCGTGGCCCTCGGCGTCGTCATCCCGGCACCCCGCACTTCGAGTACGTCTGCACCGCCGCCACCGACGGCCTGGGCCGGGTCGCCCTCGACCACCAGGTGCCCGTCGGCTTCGGCGTCCTGACCTGCGACACCGAGCAGCAGGCGCTGGACCGTGCCGGGCTCGAGGGCTCGGTGGAGGACAAGGGCTACGAGGCGACGTCGGCGGCCCTCGCCACCGCCCGTGTGCTGCGCGGGATCGGCCGCCCGTAGGCTGACCTCCCGTGAAGACGTTCGACGGGCTGTTTGCCGAGCTGACCGAGAAGGCCCGCACGCGACCCGAGGGGTCCGGCACCGTCGCCGAGCTCGACGCCGGCGTCCACGCCATCGGCAAGAAGCTGGTCGAGGAGGCCGCCGAGTCCTGGATGGCCGCCGAGCACGAGGGCAGGGAGCGCACGGCCGAGGAGATCAGCCAGCTGCTCTACCACGCCCAGGTGCTGATGATCGCCAGCGGCATCTCGCTCCAGGACGTCTACGCCCACCTGTGACAGGAACCCCATGACCCTCAAGATCGCCATCCCCAACAAGGGGTCGCTGGCGACCGCCGCCGCCGACATCCTGCGTGAGTCGGGCTACCGGCAGCGCGACGACAGCAAGCAGCTGACGCTCTCCGACCCCGAGAACGGCGTCGAGTTCTTCTACCTGCGCCCCCGCGACATCGCGCTGTACGTCGGCGAGGGCACCCTCGACGTCGGCATCACCGGCCGCGACCTGCTCCGCGACTCCGGCGCCCAGGCGCAGGAGGCACTCACCCTCGGCTTCGGGCGCAGCACCTTCCGCTTCGCCGGGCCGCAGGGCCGCTTCACCGACCTCGAGCAGCTCGCCGGCACGCGGATCGCCACCTCCTACGTCGGCGTGGTGCAGGCCTTCCTCGACGAGCGGGGCCTCGAGGCCACGGTGACGCGGCTCGACGGCGCGGTCGAGTCGAGCATCCAGCTCGGGGTGGCCGACGTGATCGCCGACGTCGTCGAGACCGGGTCGACGCTGCGCCAGGCCGGGCTGGAGACCTTCGGCGAGCCGATCCTGCAGTCCGAGGCGGTGCTGATCACCCGCGCCGGCGCCGACGGGACCGCGCTGCCGGAGGGGTTCCAGGTCTTCCGGCGCCGGGTCGAGGGCGTCCTGGTCGCGCGCAGCTACGTGATGATGGACTACGACGTCGCCGAGGCCGACCTCGAGGCGGCGATGCGGCTCACCCCCGGCATCGAGAGCCCGACGATCGCCCCGCTCAGCCGGGACGGCTGGTTCGCGGTCCGCGCCATGGTGCCCCGCGACGGCTCCCAGCGGCTGATGGACGAGCTCTACGACCTCGGCGCCCGCGGCATCCTGCTCACCGACATCCATGCCTGCCGGCTCTGAGCAGCCGGGGGCCGCCGGCCTCCCGGCGCTCCCCGTGACCTGGCGCCCCCTCGGCCCCCGCATCGCGGGGATCGCCGGTGGCGGCTCGCTGTTCGTCATCACCGCGCTGCTGTGGTTCGTCGGGTTCGACCAGGAGACCCGCGACGCGGTCACCTGGCTGCAGCGCGGCACGGTGATCGCGATGTACCTGCTCGGCTTCGCCTGCCTCTACGCGCTGGCCCGCTGCCGGGCCGAGGCGCGCGAGGAGGGCCTGGTCGTGGTCAACGGCTACCGCCGACGGGTCTACGCCTGGGCCGAGATCGTCGCGGTCCGGCTCAACCCGGGCGCGCCCTGGGCCGTGCTCGACCTGGCCGACGGCACCACCGCGTCGGTGATGGGCATCCAGGGCTCCGACGGCGCCCGGGCCCGGCAGGCCGTGCGCCAGCTACGACTCCTCGTCGACCGCGCGGATCCCCCACGTCACTGAGACGTCGCCGCCCGGCTCGAGGGTGAGCAGGTCGTCGCCGCTGCGGAACGCGTCGGCGTTCGCGGTCATCGGCTCGACGGCCATCGAGCGCCGCGCGGTCGCGGGCACGTCGTCGGCGGTGTAGAGCTGGAACCACCGGACGCCGGCGTCGGCCCACAGCGCGACCCCGCGACCGGTCGCCGGGTCGCGCAGGACGACGGTGGCCTCGCCGCGCCCGTCGCGCTCGAGGTCGGTGAAGGCGGTGTTCAGCTCGAGGTCGCCCAGCCGGCGCGGCGTCCGGAAGTCGTGGGCGGTGCCCCCCACCGGCTCGCGGCCGACCGGGATCAGCGCGTCGTCGGTGACCGACCGGGTGGCCGCGGGCAGCGCCAGCTCCCAGTCGTCGACCGGTCCGTCGCCGACGGTGAGGTAGGGGTGCGCGCCCGAGGCGTACGGCGCCGGGGTGGCGGCCAGGTTCGTGGCCGACTGGGTGACGGTGAGCCCGTCGGCGGACAGGTCGTGGACGACGTGCAGGTCGAGGGTCCACGGGTACCCCGACTGCGCCATCAGCCGGTAGCGCAGCGTCACCGACGACGCCGTGTGCTCCTCGAGGCTCCACGCCACCCAGCGTGCGAGCCCGTGTGAGGCGTGGTGCCGCTTCGGCTCGGTGAGCGGCAGCTGGAGGTCGTGGCCGCCGAAGGAGTAGCGCCCGTCGCGGATCCGGTTGGGCCACGGCACCAGCAGCTGACCGCGGCCGCCGGAGGACATCTCGTCCTCGCCGAACCCGTCGACGAGCGCCCGGCCGTCGTGGGTCAGGGAGCGCAGCGCGCCACCGCTCTCGGTGACCACCGCGTGGTAGCCGCCGGCCGAGATCGCGTACTGGTCACCGCTGGGAGGAAGCACGGCACCAGGCTCTCACCAGTTGGGGGTCCGCCCCGGGACGGTCCGCGGCAGCCGCGTGCCGGGCGCGGTGTAGACGTAGGACACGCCGCCGGTGGAGCCCTGCCAGACCTTCTCGAAGTTCTCGCGGGTGTAGACGTTGCGGACCTCCTCGTTGCTGCTCGAGGCCGGGTCGTTGAGGATCGGGTCGCCGCCGGCGGTGAAGCCCACGATGACCATCAGGTGCCCGTTGGTGGCGTAGCCGGCCTCCGGCATCTCCTCGAGGTCCCACGACAGCGACGTGATGACCGGGATCCCGGCGGCGACGAACCGCTCGGCCTCGGCCAGGGAGCGGAGCCGGGTCACGAAGGCGTCGAGGCCGTGGCTGTGGGCGTAGGCGGCGTTGAACGGCCAGTTGCCGGCGCCCTCGTAGGTGTGGTCCCAGGTGTGGAGGGCGGCGTGGGGCACCTGCGGGTCGCCGTTCGGGGCGACGATGCCGGCGAGGTCGCGCGCGCTCGGGGCGAAGCGGCGTCCCCACCACCGCATCACCATCGAGGACGACGTGGGGGAGCACCAGACCTGGCCGCCGCCGCCGTACTCGGGGTACTCGCCGCGGTGGATGTTCTGCGAGTACCGCGGCACCCGCAGCTCGACGTGGCGTCCCAGGGTGAACTCGCTAGTCGGCGGGGCCTCGGCGGGCACCAGCTCGCTGGTCATCGTCGTGACGCCCTCGAGGCTGGGCCTGGTGCGGGCGCCCACCGGGCGCAGCAGCGTGACCCGCGTCTGGAAGGCCACCGGCTCCCGGCCGGTCCTGCTGGAGAAGGTGTCGGTGTAGACCGTGCCGTCGTCGTCGCGCTGGCCGTCGAGCGAGGTGCGGTGGATGTCGCCGGCCGCGAAGTCCATCCCGGAGGTCCAGCGGCCCAGGACGTACCACCTGGTCCAGCTGCCGTCGGTGTGCCGGCCCCGGAACGACGTCTCGACCCAGGTGCCGGTCGGCGTGGTGGCGTTCCACGACGAGATCGCCTCGTCGGTGCTGTAGCCGAGGGGGACCACGGGCGAGGTCCAGGTGCCGGCCTCGTACACGCGGCCGGTCCCGTCGCCGTGCGGGTCGACGTAGGGCACCTCGGCGAGGGTGCGGACCCGGTCGAGCTCGAGCCGGCCGCCCCGGACCCGCAGCCCGTCGAGCTCGCCGGCGCGGAAGTCGCGGCCGTCGTCCCAGCGCGTGAGGGTGGCGTCGAAGCCGTCGGTGGCGGACGGCGGGCCGCCCCGGTCGGCCGCGACAGCCGGTGCGACGGCCCGGGCGGCGGGCACGGCGGTGAGGCCGGTGAGCGCGGTGGCAGCGAGGGCACCGGCGGTCACGAGGACCCGCGCGGTGCGGCGGTGGTGGACGGGCAGGGTCATGGGTCGTCTCCCGAGATGGATGCTGACGGTGACCCGATCCTCACCCAGCCGGCCGGGTCCCGTCCACCAGCACGTCGGCCCGCTCGCGGGTGCGGTGCCGCGCGTGGTGGGCGTCCTCGGCGTCCTGCCAGGCCAGCCACTGCTCCCGCAGGTGCCCGCCGTCGCGCTCGATCCCGCGCCGGAGCCGCACGCCGCGGGGGGCCTCGACCCACACCAGCACCGTGGCCAGGTCGGTGTGGGTCGCCGAGCCGGAGCCGACCCCCTCGACGACGAGCAGGCCGGTGGTCAGGTCGTCCGGCGCGACGGTGACGGTCTCGGCGAGCGCGCCGGCGTGCCAGTCGTAGCGGCGGTAGTGGCCCGGCCGGCCCTCGGCGAGCGGGACCAGCAGCGTCGCGAGCTGGGCGTCGACGTGCGCCAGGCCGGTCCAGCCGTCGTACAGGTCGTCCATGTGGACGACGGGCGCCCCGGTCGCGGCGGCGAGCGCCCGGGCGAGCGTGGTCTTGCCCGAGCCGCCGGGGCCGTCGACGCAGACCAGGCGGGCGGCACCCAGCGTGGGTGCCCGGTCCTCGAGCAGCTCGAGGACCGTCTCGAGCGGCCCGCGGGGTCCGCTCAGCTGATGCCCCGGCTCTTGAGGATCGCCTCGATGTCGGCGAGGTCGTCGTCGATCGCGGGCGCGCCCTTCTGCCGGTTGGCCGCGGCCGAGGGGGCGGCCGCCGTCGGGGGGAGCGCGGCCGGGTCGGTCCCCGCGCGCTGCTTGCGCTGCCGCCTCGGCGCCGCGCCGCCGCCGCGCCGGTCGACGACCCGGCCGGCGCCGAACAGGAGCACCGCGACCCCGGCCACCGCGATCCCGACCCACACGACGGGGCTGAGGACCAGCCGCACCGCCCAGTCGCCGATCGCGTCGCCGACCCGCGCGAACATCTCGAGCGTCTTGGTGAGGTAGGCCGCCAGGGGGAGCAGGGTGATCCCGGCGCCCTTGAGCCCCGCCCCGAGCCCGCGCCGCTGGTAGGCGAACCAGGTCGCGACGCCGAACACCAGGGTGAGGGCGAGGGCCAGTACGCCGTAGCTCACGTCGTCCATGGCGCCAGCCTGTCACAGGCGGCCACATCGCGACGGGCGCCGGCCGCCCCGTGCCGCCCCTCGTGCCGCCCCTCGTGCCGCCACTGGTGCCGGGGTGTCGGGGGTCGCGGTGTCGCGACCTCGCGTGATGTGACCCGCCGCGGCCGCGGTGGGAGGATGGCTCACCGTGACCGACCACCAGGCAGCCGACGGGCGCCAGCTGCTGGCCCCGGCGTTCCCGGACGACACCGGCGCGGCCGACCCCGCGCTGACGGCGGCGCTCAGCGCCTACGCCGAGGACCCGGCGTCCCCGGCCGCGCTGGGTGGGGTGCTGGCCGCCCTCCAGTCCTCCCGCGTGCTGGTTCCCGTGGTCGCGGTGGCCGGCGAGGTCGAGCTCGACGAGCGCGGCCTGGCCCACGACAAGACCAGCGACATGGCCGCCGTCCTCGTGCAGGGCGCCGACGGCCGGCGCGGGCTGCTCGGCTTCTCCTCGACGGCGTCGCTCGCGACCTGGAACCCCGAGGCCCGGCCGGTGCCCGTCGCCGCGCGGACGGCGGCGCTGGCGGCGGTCCAGGAGGGGGCGGCGGCGTTGCTGCTCGACCTCGCCGGGCCGGTCCGCGTCGTCGTCGAGGGCGACCACCTCCGTGCCCTCGCGGCCGGCTGGACGCTGGCCCGGGTGGGGGAGGACCTGGCCTGGATCGCGCCGGACCCGGCCCGATTCGGCGAGCCGGGAATCGTGCCCTAGCATTACGTGTTGACCGAGCAGTGACCGCACCCGTGTGGCCGCTGCTCTACAAGCGGAGACCAGGTTCGATCATCTCCCACCCGCACCGACCGCACGCTCCACAGGTCGTCGGGTCCGGTTCAAAGGCTCCGGCCTCGCACTCGTGCACACCATGCACGCTGAGCAGGGTCAGGTGGTCGTGGCTGGCTTCCGCTGACGTCATATCGCGGAAGCCTTCTCTGTTTTTCCTGATCTCTTCGTTCAGGGCTGCCGCGCCACCTGCTGTCTGACTACTGGAGGACCCATCAGCACCGAGCTCCGCATCAACGACCGGATCCGCGTACAGGAGGTCCGGCTCGTGGGACCCAGCGGCGAGACCGTCGGCATCGTGCCGACGGCCGACGCGCTGCGCCTCGCCCAGGAAGCCGACCTCGACCTCGTCGAGATCGCCCCCATGGCCCGACCGCCGGTCTGCAAGCTCATGGACTACGGCAAGTTCAAGTACGAGAACGCCCAGAAGGCTCGTGAGGCGCGCCGGAACCAGACGAACGTGATCATCAAGGAGATGAAGCTTCGTCCCAAGATCGACGCGCACGACTACGAGACCAAGAAGGGCCACGTCGTCCGGTTCCTCAAGGCCGGCGACAAGGTCAAGATCACCATCATGTTCCGCGGCCGCGAGCAGCACCGTCCCGAGCTCGGGTTCCGGCTGCTGCAGCGCCTGGCCGAGGACGTCACCGAGCTGGGCTTCGTCGAGTCGTCGCCCAAGCAGGACGGCCGCAACATGATCATGGTCCTGGGCCCGCACAAGAAGAAGGCCGAGGCCAAGCTCGACCACGCCGTGCAGAAGGCCGAGAAGGAGGCCGAGCGCGCCGCGGTCGTCGCCGAGGAGCAGGCCGAGCGCGACGCCGCCCACGCCGCCGGACCGGTGGCGAAGAAGCGCGAGCGTGGCCGTTCCGAGAACCTCGATCCCGAGATCGAGGCCTGAGACCCGACCAGACTGACCGGTGCCGCCGCCGCGGCCCGGGACGTACGACGAGCACCACCAAGAGGAGAACAGTCATGCCGAAGAACAAGAGCCACAGCGGCGCCGGTAAGCGCTTCAAGGTCACCGGCTCGGGCAAGATCCTGCGGGAGAAGGCCGGCAAGCGGCACAACCTGGAGAAGAAGGCCTCGAAGGTCACGCGTCGCCTGACCGGCACCGTCGAGGTGGCCAAGGCCGACAACAAGCGCGCCAAGAAGATGCTCGGCATCTGACCCTCGCACCACCCACCAGCACCGAGCATTCTGAGCAAGGAGTACGAAGATGGCACGCGTCAAGCGCGCAGTGAACGCCCACAAGAAGCGTCGGGTCACCCTCGAGCGGGCCAGCGGTTACCGCGGCCAGCGCTCGCGCCTGTACCGCAAGGCCAAGGAGCAGGTCACCCACTCGCTGGTCTACAGCTACAACGACCGCAAGAAGAACAAGGGCAACTTCCGTCGCCTGTGGATCCAGCGGATCAACGCTGCTGCCCGCGCGCAGGGCCTGACCTACAACCGCTTCATCCAGGGCCTCAACCTGGCCGGCATCGAGGTCGACCGCAAGATCCTCGCCGACCTGGCCGTCAACGACGTCGCCGCGTTCAACGTGCTCGTCGAGGCCGCCAAGGCCGCCCTGCCCGAGGACGTCAACGCGCCTAAGGTCTCGGCCTGAACGTCCCGCTGGCAGCCGGCAACGGCCGTCTGAAGGACATCCGGAAGCTCAGCCGCCGCTCGGAACGCTCCGAGCGGCGGCTCTTCCTCGTCGACGGCCCCAAGGCCGTCGAGGGAGCGCTCGCGCTGCCCGGGTGCGTCGTCGAGGTCTTCGCGACGCCCGCCGGCGCCGGGCTGGTCCCGCCGAGCACCGAGGTCACCCTGGTCGAGGACCGGGCGATGGCTTCGCTGAGCGACTCCGTCAGCCCGGCCGGCGTCGTCGCGCTGTGCCGCTTCGTCGACCGACCGCTCGAGCACGTGCTCGACGGGACGCCGCGGCTGGTCGCGATCTGCGCCGACGTGCGTGATCCCGGCAACGCCGGGACCGTCGTCCGCACCGCCGACGCCGCGGGCGCGGACGCCGTCGTCCTCGCCGGGCACTCGGTCGACCTCTACAACCCGAAGACCCTGCGGGCCAGCGTCGGCAGCGTCTTCCACCTCCCGCTCGCCGTGGAGCCCGACCCCGCGGCCGCCGTCCGGGCCGCCCGGGCAGCGGGGCTCACCGTGCTGGCCGCCGACGGCGCCGGCGAGCTCGACCTGCACGACCCGGCCGCCGCCGACACGCTGGCGGCCCCGACCGCCTGGCTCCTCGGCAACGAGGCCTGGGGGCTGCCGGAGGAGCTCGCCGCGCTCGCCGACCACCGGGTGCGGATCCCGATCCACGGCCGTGTCGAGAGCCTGAACCTCTCGACCGCCGCCGCGCTGTGCCTCTACGAGTCGGCCCGGCACCACCGCTGAGCCCCGGGTGAACGCGCCCCGGGCCCGTTCGTGACGCCCTATCGTGGCCCCGTGACCGACCAGCGCCTCGCCGACACCCTGCCGGACGGCGTCGTGGTCACCGACGGCGACGGCGTCGTCACGCTGGTCTCCTCGCTCGCCGCGCGGATGCTCGGCACCGATCCCGACGACGCCCGCGGGCGGCCGCTGCCCGAGGTGGTGCGACTCCAGGGCCAGGCCGCCGACTGGGCGACCCACAACCGGCCCTTCGAGGGGCTGCGGACCCGCACCGGCGTCCCCGAGCAGTCCTGGCTGCTGCCCGACGGCACCGAGGTGCTGGTCGCCGCACGCCTGCACCGCGCCGAGCGGCTGGGACCGGTCACCTCGATGGCGATCACGCTGCGCTCCGGGCGCGGGCGGGCCCGGCTCGACCGCGAGCGCTCCGACCTCGTCGCCACCGTGGCCCACGAGCTGCGCTCGCCGCTGACCGGCGTGAAGGGCTTCGTCCAGGCGCTGATCAACCGCTGGGACAAGCTGAACGACGACCAGAAGCTGCTGATGCTGCAGACCGTCAACGCCGACTCCGACCGGCTCAGCCGGCTCATCGCCGAGCTGCTCGACGTCGCCCGCATCGACACCGGCCGGCTCCAGCTCTACCCGCGCCCGGCCGACGCCGGGGCGCTGGTGAGCCGGGTCGTCGACTCCGTCGCCGCCGGCACCGCCACCGAGATCCGCCTCGAGCAGGACGCCGACCTGCCGCCGGTGATGGTCGACCCCGACAAGTTCGTCCAGGTCGTCACGAACCTCGTCGAGAACGCCGTGCGCCACGGCGACGGCGTCGTGCGGGTCTCGGTGACCCGTCAGCCCGTCCCCGCGGTCCCGGGCCCCGCCGACGGGCCGCCGGGCGTGCAGGTCACCGTCGCCGACGAGGGGGAGGGGATCGCGCGCGAGCTGCGGCGCCGGGTCTTCACCAAGTTCTGGACCAGCACCGGGGGCGGCTCGGGTCTCGGGCTCTACATCGTCAACGGGCTGGTCCGCGCCCACCGCGGCACCGTCACCGTCGACGACGCCCCCGGTGGCGGGGCCCTGCTGACCTCGACGTGGCCCGGGGTGCCGGCCGAGCTCGGCTAGCGAGGCGGCCGCCGCCGGGTCGGCCCCGACCCTCAGGGGCGCCACCTCGGGTCGCGCCCGTACCAGGCGACCAGCCGCTCCGTGGCGGGCCGGTCGTCGTCGACCGGCACGACGGCCCCGAACGGGACCTCGTCGGCACCGCGGACCTCCGGGGGCAGGAACGCCCGCAGCGGCGCCAGGCACGGCTCGGCGAGGCGGTCGTCGAAGCCGGTGGTGTCACCGAGCGCGGCCGCGAGGTCCCAGGCGTGGGTGCAGAGCTCGCTGGTGTAGGCCAGCATCGCGCCGGCCGCGGGCATCGGGCCGGCCGGGTGGGTGACGGTGCGCCCGAGGACGTCGGGCTCGGCGAGCGCGGCGGCGAGCTCCGGCTCGCGGGCGGTCCAGGCCGCCGCCCAGCCGTCGTCGGCGACGCCGTCGACCGTGCGCGGCAGCAGCCGGGGGTCGCCCCCGCGCAGGAGCGCCGGGATCCGGTCGGCGACCGCCAGCAGGTGCGAGAGCAGGTCCCGGACGGTCCAGCCGTCGCACGGGGTGGGCCGGTCGAGGTCGGCGGCCCGGACCCGCTCGATGCGGTCGCGCGCCTGGGCGGCGGCGGCGAGGACGAGGGCGCGGGGATCGGTGCCGGTGTCGGTGTGGTCGTCGGTGTGGGAGTCGGTGTGGGAGTCGGTGCTGGAGTCGGTGCGGGTGTTGCTGTCGGTGGTCATGCCAGCAGTCTGGCCAGCAATACCCGACATCTGCTGTCAGGTATTGCTGGCAGGATCGGGGCGTGCGCGCCGACCGCCTGCTCCGCCTCCTGCACCTGCTCCAGCGGCACGGCCGACTGCCCGCGGCGCGGCTCGCAGAGCTGCTCGAGGTCTCCGAGCGGACCGTCCTGCGCGACATGGAGGCACTCTCGGCGTCCGGCGTGCCGGTCTACCTCCAGCGTGGCCGCGGCGGCGGGTGCTCCTTGCTGCCCGGCTACCGCAGCGACGCCAGCGGCCTGACGACCCGCGAGGCGCAGGCGCTCTTCCTCGGCGGCGCCCGCGGGGCCACCAGCGAGCTCGGCCTCGGCCCCGAGCTGGGCAACGCCCTGGCCAAGCTCGCGCTCACCGTGCCCAGCGGCACCCTCGACGAGGCCGACGCCCTGGCCGCCGTCCTCGTGGTCGACCGGCGCCGGTGGTTCGCCGCCGCCGAGCAGGTGCCGGTGCTGCCCGCTGCTGCGGGAGGCCGCGACCACCGCACGCCGGCTGCGGATCCGCTACGCCGCCGCCGACGGCAGCGAGGGCACCCGCACCGTCGACCCGTACGGCCTGGTCGAGAACGCCGGCCGCTGGTACCTGCTGGCCGCGCACCGCGGGCGCCGGCGCACCTACCGGGTCTCGCGGATCCAGGACGCCGTCGTCCTCGCCGAGCCGGCCCCGCCCGGCCGACCTCGACCTGGCCGCCGAGTGGGAGGCCTCGCGGCGCAGCATGGAGGTCGGGGAGTCGGTCGAGCTGGACGTCGCCGTGGCCCCCGCGGCGCTCGCCCTGTTCCGGCGGCTGGCGACGTTCCAGGTCGCCACGGGAGAGGGGGCGCTCGACCTGCCTCCGGTCGCCGGCGACCCCCGCACCCGGCTCCGGCTGGTGGTGCGCACCCGGTTCCAGGCGATCGGGCTGCTGCTCACCTTCGCCGGCGACGTCGAGCTGCTCGCGCCGTCCGGCCTGCGCGCCGAGCTGGTCAGCCGGGCGGAGGCGGCGCTGCGGCAGCACGCGGGCGGGCCGGACGGCGGGCCCGGGCCACCGGCTGGTGCACCACCGCGTACAGCTCGCCCTCCCACCGCTTGAGCCCGGCGACCAGCACGAAGCTCATCGTGACCAGGAGCGCCCACGACCCGATCTTGGCGGCGTGCACCACCTCCCACCCGTCGAGCTGACCGGGGTAGGCCCAGGCGCCGAGGTAGGTCGCGAGGTTCTCGGCCGCCCACAGGAACAGCCCGATGAGCACGAACGAGAGGGCCAGCGGCATCCGGTGGCGCGCACCGCCGACCGAGAAGCCCACCCAGGCGCGGCGCAGGACGACGAGCCCCACCACCGCGAGCGGCACGCGGAGGTCGGCGATCCAGTGGTGGGTGAAGAAGTTCGCGTAGATCGCCACCGCGACCACCGTCGCGGGCACGGCGTCGAACCCGCTGACCCGGAGGTCGAGGCGACGCCACGCCTGGCAGACGTAGGAGCCCACCGCGGCGTACATGAAGCCGGCGAACAGCGGGACGCCCCCCACCTTCGACACGGCCTCCTCGGGGTAGGACCACGACCCGACGCCGACCTTGAAGACCTCGAGGGCGAGACCGACGAGGTGGAAGGCGACGACCACCAGCACCTCGCGCCAGGTCTCGAGGCCGAGCGCCCAGAACCCGAGGGTCACCACGACGCACCACACCAGCAGCGCGTCGTAGCGGGCCAGCGGCAGCGGGACGACGTGCGCCACGACCAGGCCCGCGAACAGCGCGACCGCGAACAGGCACGACTGGGCCTCGAGCCACGCGAACCGCACGAGCTGGACCAGGAGGCGCACGCCGCCACCGTACGGGCGGGGCGGGGGCCGCGGGGCGGGACGGTGGAACCGGTTCGCGGCCCGGGGTGCGTCGTTCCTAGACTCACCACCATGTCAGGACCGAACACCGACTACGACCCCGTGGAGGTCAGCACCTTGAAGCCCGACGAGGTCGACGCGGCCCGCGACGCGGCCCTGGCCGCCATCGGCGCGGCCGCCGACCTCGACGCGCTCAAGCAGGTGCGGATCGAGCACACCGGTGACCGGTCCGCGCTGGCCCTGGCCAACCGTGAGATCGGCGCGCTGCCGCCCCAGGCCCGCAAGGAGGCCGGCCAGCGCGTGGGTCAGGCCCGGGGGGCCGTCGGCAAGGCGCTCGCCGCCCGCCAGGTCGTGCTCGAGGCCGAGCACGAGGAGCGGATGCTGGCCGAGGAGACCGTCGACGTCACCCTGCCCACCGACCGGGTGCCCGCGGGTGCGCGGCACCCCGTCACCACCGGCTCCGAGCTGATCGCCGACATCTTCGTCGCGATGGGCTGGGAGGTCGCCGAGGGTCCCGTCATCGAGGCCGAGTGGCTGAACTTCGACGCGCTCAACCTCGGCCCCGACCACCCGGCGCGCACCATGCAGGACACGTTCTGGACCGACCCGTCCGACAACGGCGTCGTGCTGCGCACCCACACCTCGCCGGTGCAGGCGCGCACCATGCTCACCCGCACGCCCCCCATCTACGTCGTCTGCCCCGGCCGGGTCTTCCGCACCGACGAGTACGACGCCACGCACAGCCCGGTCTTCCACCAGGTCGAGGGGCTCGCGATCGACGAGGGCATCACCATGGCCCACCTCAAGGGGACCCTGGACCACTTCGCGACCGCGATGTTCGGCGACGGCATCGTGACGCGCTTCCGCCCGTCGTTCTTCCCCTTCACCGAGCCGTCCGCCGAGGTCGACCTGGTCTGCTTCGTGTGCCGCGGCACCGCGCTGAACGCCGAGGGCACCGACGTGTGCCGCACCTGTCGCGGCGAGGGCTGGATCGAGTGGGGCGGCTGCGGCGTGGTCAACCCGCGGGTGCTGCGCGCCTGCGGCGTCGACAGCGACCGCTACACCGGCTTCGCCTTCGGGATGGGCATCGACCGCACGCTGATGTTCCGCCACGGCATCGCCGACCTCCGCGACCTCTTCGAGGGCGACGTCCGCTTCACCACCGCTTTCGGATCGGAACTCTGATGAAGGCCCCCGTCTCCTGGATCCGCGAGTACGTCGACCTGCCGGCCGACGTCACCACCGAGCAGCTCGCGGCACGCCTGACCGCCCTCGGCCTCAAGCTCGAGGCGATCGAGGCCCCCGGTGACCAGATCACCGGGCCGCTCGTGGTGGGCCGCGTGCTCACCCGCGAGCCCGAGCCGCAGAAGAACGGCAAGACCATCAACTGGTGCACCGTCGACGTCGGCGCCGCCAACGGCACCGGCGAGCCCCAGGGCATCGTCTGCGGCGCGCACAACTTCGACGTCGGCGACCTGGTCGTCGTCGTCCTGCCCGGCGGCGTGCTGCCGGGCGGCTTCGCGATCTCGGCGCGCAAGACCTACGGCCACGTCTCGGCCGGGATGATCTGCTCGGCCGCCGAGCTCGGGATCAGCACCGAGCACGACGGCATCATCGTGCTGCCGGCCGACGCCGGCGAGCCGGGCACCGACGCCTTCGACGTGCTCGGGCTGCACGACGACGTCATCGAGTTCGAGATCAACCCCGACCGCGCCTACGCCCTGAGCCTGCGCGGCATCGCCCGCGACGCCGCCCTCGGCTTCGGTGCCGCCTTCACCGACCCCGCCGACCTCGGCGGCCGCGCGCTCCCGACGGCGAACGCCGACGGGTACCCGGTCGACGTCCAGGACGCCGAGGGCTGCCCGCTCTTCGTCGCCCGGCTCGTCGAGGGCTTCGACCCGACGGCCGCGACGCCCGACTGGATGGCCCAGCGCCTCGTCCAGGCCGGGATGCGACCGATCTCCCTGGCCGTCGACGTCACCAACTACGTGATGCTCGAGCTCGGCCGGCCGATCCACGGCTACGACGCCGACCGGCTCACCGGCCCCCTCGGCGTCCGGCGCGCCACCGCGGGGGAGCGGCTGACCACCCTCGACGGGACCAGGCGCACCCTCGCGCCCGGCGACCTGGTCGTCACCGACGACTCCGGGATCATCGGCCTCGGCGGCGTCATGGGTGGCGCGGAGACCGAGATCACCGAGGCCACCACCCGCGTGCTGGTCGAGGCCGCTCACTGGGACGCCGTCTCGGTGTTCCGCACCGGCAAGCGCCACAAGATCTCCTCCGAGGCCGGCAAGCGCAACGAGCGCGGGGTCGACCCGACCGTCACCGAGGCGGCCGCCGACCGCGTCGTGGAGCTGCTCACGACCCACGGCGGCGGCACCGCCGCGCCCGGCGTCACCGTCGTCGGCTCCGCACCCGCGCAGCCGACGATCGACATGGCCTCCGACCTGCCCGAGCGGATCACCGGGATGTCGGTCCCGCGCGAGACGACGGTGGCGCACCTGCGCGCCGTCGGCTGCATCGTCGACGAGACGGGCGACGGGTCCGAGGCCGGGGCCGGGGCCGGGGCCGGCACCCTGCTCACCGTCACCCCGCCGCCGTGGCGTCCCGACCTCACCGACCCCCACGACCTGGTCGAGGAGGTCGCCCGGGTGGTCGGCTACGACCAGGTGCCCTCGGTGCTCCCGACGCCGGGCGCCGGACGCGGGCTGACGCGCGAGCAGCGGCTGCGGCGCCGGGCCGGGCGCACCCTGGCCGGGGCCGGGCTCGTCGAGGTGATCAGCTTCCCGTTCGTCGGTGACGCCGTCCTCGACCAGTTCGGCCTGCCCGCCGACGACCCGCGCCGCCGCACCGTGCGGCTCGCGAACCCGATCTCCGCGGAGGAGCCGGGCTACACGACCACCCTGCTGCCCGGCCTGGTGCGGGCCGCGGCCCGCAACCTGGGTCGCGGGGCCCCCGGCGTCGCGCTCTTCGAGACCGGCACCGTCGCGTTCCCGGCCGAGCACGGGCCGGCCCCGATCCACGGCGTCGACCGCCGACCCACCGACGAGGAGCTCGCCCAGCTCTACGCCGCCATCCCGGCGCAGCCGCTGCACCTCGGGGTCGTCCTGGCCGGCGAGCGCGAGCGCGCCGGCTGGTGGGGCAGCGGTCGCGAGTCCTCCTGGTCCGACGCCCTCGCCGTGGTCCGCCGCCTGGGCGACGAGCTCGGGCTGGTCGTCGAGACCCGCGCCGCCGTCCGGGCGCCGTGGCACCCCGGTCGCTGCGCGGAGGTGCTGGTCGGCGGGCATACCGTCGGGCATACCGTCGGGCACGCCGGCGAGCTGCACCCGAAGGTCTGCGCCGCGTTCGGCCTGCCGAGGCGCAGCGCCGCGGTCGAGCTCGACCTCGGCGTCGTGCTGGCCGGGGCCCGCGACGTCGTCCCGGGGCCGTCGTTCTCGTCCTACCCGCTCGCCAAGGAGGACGTCGCCCTCGTCGTCGACGACGCCGTCACCGTCGCCGCGGTCGAGGACGCCCTGCGGGCCGGGGCCGGCGACCTGCTCGAGTCGATCCGGCTCTTCGACGTCTACACCGGTGAGCAGGTCGGCAGCGGCCGGCGCTCGCTGGCCTTCGCCCTGCGCTTCCGTGCCCCCGACCGCACCCTCACCGAGCCCGAGACCAGTGCCGCCCGCGACGCCGCGGTCGCCGCGGCCGTGGAGCGGTGCGGCGCCGTGCAGCGCTAGCCGTGCCCGACCTGTTCATCGGCGGCCGGTGGCGTGCCGCCTCCGGGGGAGGGACGCGGGAGGTCCGCTGCCCGGCCGACGGGTCCCTGGTCGGCACCGTCGACGAGGCCTCGACGCCCGACACCCTCGCCGCGATCGGCGCCGCCCGCGAGGCCTTCGACCAGGGCCCGTGGCCGGGCCTGCCCATCGCGGAGCGGGCGGCGGTGCTCACCCGCGTCGCCGACCTGCTCGAGCGCGACCGGGCGGCGATCGCGCGCGCCGAGTCCCTCGACACCGGCAAGCGCCTGGTCGAGAGCGGGTACGACGTCGACGACGTGGTCTCGGTGTTCCGGCACTACGCCACGGTCGTCAGCGACGAGCCACGCACCGTCGACACCGGTCGCCCCGACGTCCGCTCCGTCGTGGTGCACGAGCCGGTCGGCGTCTGCGGGCTGATCACGCCGTGGAACTACCCGCTGCTCCAGACGTCGTGGAAGGTCGCGCCGGCCCTGGTCGCCGGGTGCACGTTCGTCCTCAAGCCGAGCGAGCTCACCCCGCACACCGCGATCCACCTCGTGCGGATCCTCGAGGAGGCCGGCGTCCCGCCGGGCGTGGCCAACCTCGTGCTCGGGGCCGGCCCGGCCGCCGGCGCCCCGCTCGCGGAGGATCCCCGCGTCGACCTGCTGTCGTTCACCGGTGGGCTCGGCACGGGCAAGCAGCTGATGGCCGCGGCGTCCGGCACGGTGAAGAAGGTGGCGCTCGAGCTCGGTGGCAAGAACCCCAACATCGTCTTCGCGGACGCCGACCTCGAGGCCGCCCTCGACCTCGCCCTCACCGCGGTGTTCCTGCACTCCGGCCAGGTCTGCTCGGCCGGGGCCCGACTCCTGGTCCAGGAGGACCTGCACGACCGCTTCGTCGACGAGCTCGTCGCCCGCGCCGGGCGGATCCGGCTCGGGGGACCCTTCGACGAGCAGGCCGAGACCGGCCCGCTCACGAGCGCGGCGCACCGCGACAAGGTCGAGGCCCACGTCGCGGCCGGCATCGCCGAGGGCGCGGTGCTGCGCTGTGGCGGACGACGTCCGGACGACCCGGCGCTGGCCGACGGGTTCTACTACCTGCCGACCGTCCTGGACGGGTGCACCTCGTCGATGTCGGTGACGTCGGAGGAGTCGTTCGGGCCGGTGCTCACCGTGGAGACCTTCGTCGACGAGGACGAGGCGGTGGCCCTGGCCAACGACTCCATCTTCGGCCTGGCCGGGGCCGTGTGGACCGCCGACGAGGCGCTGGCGCAGCGGGTGGCGGCGCGGCTGCGGGTGGGGACGGTGTGGGTCAACGACTACCACCCCTACGTCGCGCAGGCCGAGTGGGGCGGCTACAAGCAGTCCGGCATCGGGCGCGAGCTCGGCGCGGCCGGCCTCGACGAGTACCGCGAGACCAAGCACGTCTGGACCAACACCGCGCCGGCCCCGCAGCACTGGTTCCGCCCGGCCCCCGAGCGCCCCTGAGCCCGAGGAGGACCGGGGGCCTCAGTCCAGCGGCGGGCCGACCGCGGCGAGCAGGGCGGCGAACGCCGCGGGGTCGCCCTCGACCGTGACCGCGTCGCGCTCGCGCCGCTTCCACAGCCACGCGTCGAGGTCGGCCGCGGTGCCGGAGACGACGGCGTCCGGCTCGGTGCCGGGGTCGGCGACGAGCAGCACGTGCGGCCCGTCGTAGACCTTCCCGGACTCGGGGTGGGTGCCGAGGAAGGTGCACGGCTGGGTCCAGAGGGCGTGGCCGGTGTCGGTGAGGTCGAGGCGCACGTGCTGGACGCCGGGCTCGATCCGCCCCCACCCGGGCGCCTCGCCGCCGTACATCACCTCCAGCAGCTCGGCGACGCCGTCGGCGGCCAGCGCCGGGTCGAGCGGAGACGCGACGCCGGCGGCCTGCTCGGCGTCGAGGCGGTGGATCAGCGACTCGTGGGCCTGGCGGCGGTAGGTGAAGCCCACGGTCTGCTCGGGGGCCCAGGTCCAGGCGGCCTCGGCGGGATCGGCCCGCGACAGCGCGTCGACCAGCGAGGCCGAGCTCTCGGCGTGCTGCTCCACCAGCCCGGCGTGCGTGTCGGCGCGGCCGCGCCGGAGCTCGTCGTCGGGCGGACCGCCCGGGCGTCGCCGGACGACCTCGCTCCAGAACCACTGCACCTCGGAGTGGTGCCACAGCAGGTCGTCGGCGCTCCAGTCGGGGCAGGCCGGCACCCGGGCCTCCGGGTCGCAGGCGGCGAGCACGGCCTCGAGCCGCGCGGACTCCGAGCGGATATGGTCGAGGTAGGCCGGGAAGGTGAGACGGGTCATGGCGCCACGGTAGGTGCGGGCGCCGACGGGCGCCCCCACTTTGTCGGCTTGGTCGGACCCCGGTGTGCATGAACATTCACCGGTCTGTATTGTCATGCGCATGACGACGAAGTCGCGCGTAGCTGTCGCGGGCGCCAGCGGGTACGCCGGGGGCGAGGTCCTGCGGCTCCTGCTGGCCCACCCCGCGGTCGAGATCGGCGCCCTGACGGCCGGCTCGAACGCCGGCGAGACCCTCGGCCCGCTCCAGCCGCACCTGGTGCCCCTGGCCGACCGGGTGCTGGAGCCGACCACGATCGAGGTCCTCGCCGGCCACGACGTCGTCTTTCTGGCCCTGCCGCACGGGCAGTCCGCGGTGATCGCCGAGGCGCTCGACGACGACGTCGTGGTCATCGACTGCGGCGCCGACTTCCGGCTCGAGGACCCCGCCGCGTGGGAGAGGTTCTACGGCGGCCCGCACGCCGGCACCTGGGCCTACGGGCTCCCCGAGCTCCCCGGCCGGCGCGAGGCGCTGCGCGGCGCGCGGCGGATCGCCGTCCCCGGCTGCTACCCGACCGTGTCGTCGCTGACCCTGGCCCCGGCGCTCGCCGCGGGCCTGGTCGAGCCCGACCTCGTGGTCGTCGCCGCCTCGGGCACCAGCGGCGCCGGCAAGGCCGCCAAGACCCACCTGCTCGGCAGCGAGGTGATGGGCAACGCCAGCGCCTACGGCGTCGGCGGGGTGCACCGCCACACGCCCGAGATCACCCAGAACCTCCAGCCCCTCGCCGGCGACGGCGTCGTCCGGGTCAGCTTCACGCCGCTGCTCGTGCCGATGTCGCGCGGGATCCTGGCCACCTGCTCGGCCCCGCTCGCCGCGAGCGCCACCACCACCGCCGACGACGCGCACGCCGCCTACGTCGAGGCCTACGCCGACGAGCCGTTCGTGCACGTCCTGCCGCCCGGGTCGTGGCCCCAGACGCAGTCGGTGCTCGGGTCCAACGCCGTGCACCTCCAGGTCACCGTCGACGAGGCCGCCGGCCGGCTGGTGGCCGTCGGCGCCGTCGACAACCTCGCCAAGGGCACCGGCGGCGCCGCCGTGCAGTGCCTCAACCTCGCCCTGGGTCTCGAGGAGACCCTCGGCCTGACGACAGTAGGACTCGCGCCATGAGCACCGACAACCCGACCGACACCCCGAACGACACCCCGACCGACAGCACCGGCGACGGCACCGGGGGAGGCCTGCTCACCATCGAGCAGTTCCCCGAGAAGATCGCCGTCCTCAAGCTCGCCGCGGGCGCCGACATCCCCGAGTGGGCCGAGTCGTCCTCGATCTTCTCGATCACCGCGACCGCGGCCGCGACCACGGTCGTCTGCGCCGGGCGCAGCGTGCCGAAGAAGGTGCCGGGCGTGCGCGGCCTGATCGGCTTCCAGGCCGCGGGCGCGGCCGGCGCCGCCGACACCGCGGGCCTGCTGGTCGGGCTGCTCGAGCCGCTGGCCGAGGAGTCGATCGCGGTCCAGGTGCTCACCGCCTACGACCACGTGTGGGTGCTGGTCTCCGCCGACGCCGCCGAGCGGGCCGGCGAGGCGTGGCGACGACGAGGGCACACCGTCGCCCTCGCCACGCCCGCCTGACCCACCCCGACCAGGAGCTCACCATGAGCATCACCACCCCCGCCGGCTTCTCGGCGGCCGGCGTCGCCGCCGGGCTCAAGTCCACCGGCGCCAAGGACCTCGCCCTCGTCGTCAACCACGGCCCGACCTTCGACTCCGCCAGCGTCTTCACCGCCAACCGCTGCAAGGCGAACCCCGTGCTGTGGAGCCAGGAGGTCGTCAAGGACGGCATCGTGCGCGCGGTCGTCCTCAACTCCGGCGGCGCCAACTGCTACACCGGCCCCGAGGGCTTCCAGACCACCCACGCGGTCGCCGAGCGCGTCGGCGCGACCGTCGGCGTCGGGGCGGTCGACGTCGTCGTCTGCTCGACCGGGCTCATCGGCCTGGCCAACTCCCGCGAGGACCTCCTCGCCGGCGTCGACGCCGCGCACGCCGCGCTCTCGCCCGACGGCGGCGACGACGCCGCCCACGCGATCATGACCACCGACTCGGTCAGCAAGCAGGCCGTCGTCGAGGGCGCCGGCTGGAGCATCGGCGGCATGGCCAAGGGCGCGGGCATGCTCGCGCCGCAGCTCGCAACCATGCTCGTCGTGGTCACCACCGACGCCGTCGTCCCGGCCGCCGACCTCGACGCCGCGCTGCGGGCGGCGACCCGGGTCAGCTTCGACCGGCTCGACTCCGACGGCTGCATGTCGACCAACGACACCGTCACCGTGCTCGCCTCCGGCGCCAGCGGCATCACGCCGTCGCTGCCCGACTTCACCGAGGCCCTCACCCAGCTCTGCACCGACCTGGCGATGCAGCTGCTCCGCGACGCCGAGGGCGCCGACCACGAGATCGCGATCACGACGGTCAACGCCGCCACCACCGACGACGCCGTCGAGGTCGGGCGCAGCGTCGCGCGCAGCAACCTCTTCAAGGCCGCGGTCTTCGGCAAGGACCCCAACTGGGGCCGCGTCCTGGCCTCCCTCGGGACGACGTCCGCGGCCTTCGACCCCGCCGACCTCGACGTCGCCATGAACGGCGTCTGGGTCTGCCGGAGCTCGACGCCGGCCGAGGACCCCGCCCTCGTCGACCTCGCCCCTCGCGAGGTCAGCGTGACGATCGACCTCAAGGCCGGCGGCGAGCGCGCCACCGTCTGGACCAACGACCTCACCCACGCCTACGTCCACGAGAACAGCGCCTACTCCTCATGAACACCACAGCGAACGACCCGACCCGGCCCGACCCCTCGCGCCCGGACCCCGCCAAGGCCCGCACCCTCGCCGGCGCGCTGCCCTGGCTGAAGCGCTACCACGGCAAGATCGTGGTGGTGAAGTACGGCGGCAACGCCATGACCGACGACACGCTCAAGCGCGCCTTCGCCGAGGACGTCGTGTTCCTGCGGCTGGCCGGCTTCAAGCCCGTCGTCGTCCACGGCGGCGGACCGCAGATCTCGGCGATGCTCGACCAGCTCGGCATCGAGTCGGAGTTCCGCGGCGGCCTGCGGGTCACCACGCCGGAGGCGATGGACGTCGTGCGGATGGTGCTCGTCGGCAAGGTGCAGCGCGAGCTCGTCGGCCTGATCAACGAGCACGGCCCGCTCGCGGTGGGGCTCTCGGGCGAGGACGCCCAGCTCTTCACCGCCACGCCCACCAACACCGTCGTCGACGGCGAGGAGGTCGACCTCGGTCTGGTCGGCGAGGTCACCCACGTGCGCCCCGAGGCGGTGCTCGACATCATCGGCGCCGGCCGGATCCCGGTGGTCTCGAGCGTCGCGCCCGACGCCGACGGCGTGGTCCACAACGTCAACGCCGACTCGGCGGCCGCGTCGCTCGCCCTCGCGCTCGGCGCCGAGAAGCTGCTCGTCCTGACCGACGTCGAGGGGCTGTTCCTCGACTGGCCCAGCTCGGAGGACGTGATCGGCGAGATCAGCCCCGAGGCGCTCGCCGAGATCCTCCCGACGCTGGCCAGCGGCATGGTCCCGAAGATGAAGGCCTGCCTCCAGGCGGTCCAGGGCGGCGTCCCGCGCGCGACCGTGGTCGACGGCCGCGAGGCCCACGCGGTGCTGCTCGAGCTGTTCACCCAGGAGGGCGTCGGCACGCAGGTGCTGCCCGGCGTCGAGACCAAGACCCGGAAGGCGAGGGACGCCGGTGAGTGACGTCGCGACCGACCAGGCCTGGGGGACCCGCCACGCCGCGTCGCTGATGAACGCCTTCGGCCCCCCGCGGCTCACCCTCGCCCGGGGCGCCGGCGCCCACGTGTGGGACACCGACGGCACCGAGTACGTCGACCTGCTCGGCGGCATCGCCGTCAACGCCCTGGGCCACGGCCACCCCGCCCTCGTCGAGGCCGTCACCGCCCAGCTGTCGACCCTCGGCCACATCTCCAACTTCTTCGCCAGCCCCCCGCAGGTCGAGCTGGCCGAGACCCTCCTCGCGCTGGTCACGGGCGGCGCCCCGGCGCCCGTCCCGGGGGCGGCCCCCGGCAAGGTCTTCTTCACCAGCTCCGGCACCGAGGCGGTCGAGGCGGCGTTCAAGCTCACCCGGCGCACCGGCCGCACCCACGTGGTCGCCGCCGAGGGCGGGTTCCACGGCCGCACCATGGGAGCGCTGGCGCTGACCTCCAAGGAGGCCTACCGGACGCCGTTCGAGCCGCTGCCGGGTCACGTCACCTTCGTCCCGTACGGCGACGCGGAGGCGCTGGCCGCCGCGGTCACCGACCAGACCGCCGCCGTCCTGCTCGAGCCGATCCAGGGTGAGGCCGGCGTCGTCGTCCCGCCGGACGGCTACCTGGCCCGCGCCCGCGAGATCACCACCGAGCACGGCGCGCTGCTGTGGTTCGACGAGATCCAGACCGGCGCCGGCCGCACGGGCCTCTGGTTCGAGCACCACCGCAGCGGCGTGGTGCCCGACGTCGTCACCCTGGCCAAGGGGCTGGCCGGCGGCTTCCCGATCGGCGCCTGCCTCGCGCTGGGCGCGAGCGCCGACCTCATCCAGCCCGGCAACCACGGCTCCACGTTCGGTGGCAACCCGGTCGCCTGCGCGGCCGCGCTCGCCGTCCTCGCCACGATCGAGGCCGAGGGACTGCTCGAGCGCGCCACGCTGCTCGGCCGCCGGCTGCGCGACGGCCTGGGCGCCGACCCCCGGGTCACCGAGGTGCGCGGCGAGGGCCTGCTGATCGGTCTCGACCTGGCCTCCGACGTCTCCGCCGAGGTGGCCGCGGCCGCCCTCGCGCACGGCTTCATCGTCAACAACCCGACGCCGCGGCGGATCAGGCTCGCCCCGCCGCTCGTCCTCACCGACGACGACGTCACCGCGTTCCTGGCGGCGTGGCCGGCGATCCTCGACGACGCGACGGGGGAGGGCCCGTGACGACCCGCCACTTCCTGCGCGACGACGACCTCACGCCCGCCGAGCAGGCGCGGCTGCTCGACCTCGCCGCCGAGATGAAGGCCCTCCCGTACTCGCGGCGGCCGCTGGCCGGCCCGCGCTCGGTCGCGATGATCTTCGACAAGCCGACCCTGCGCACCCAGGTCTCCTTCGGCGCCGGCATCGCCGAGCTGGGCGGCAACCCGCTGCTCGTCGAGGGCCGGCTCGCCGGCATCGGCGTCCGCGAGTCCGTCGAGGACGTCGCGCGCGTGCTCGGGCGCCAGGTGGCGGTCGTCGTCTGGCGCACCTTCCACCAGACCGACCTCGACACGATGGCCGCGCACGCCGGCGTCCCGGTCGTGAACGCGCTCACCGACGAGTTCCACCCCTGCCAGCTCATCGCCGACCTGCTCACCGTGCGCGAGCACCTGGGTGGCCTCGCCGGACGGACCGTCGCCTTCGTCGGCGACGCCGCCTGCAACATGGGCAGCTCCTGGCTGCTGGCCGGGACCACCGCGGGCATGCACGTGCGCGTCTCGGCCCCGGACGGCTACGCCCCGGAGCCGGCGGTGGTCGAGCGGGCCTGCGAGATCGCCGCGGCCACCGGGGGGTCCGCGGCCTTCGTGCCGGACCCCGGCACGGCGGTCGAGGGTGCCGACGTCGTGGTCACCGACACCTGGATCTCGATGGGCAAGGAGGCCGAGGAGGACGCCCGCGCCGCGGTGCTCGCGCCCTACTCGCTGACCCCCGACCTGGTGGCGCGCGCCCGCCCCGGCGCCATCGTGCTGCACTGCCTGCCGGCCTACCGCGGCAAGGAGATCGCCGCCGAGGTGCTCGACGGGCCGCAGAGCGTGGTGTGGGACGAGGCCGAGAACCGGCGCCACGCGCAGAAGGCCGTGCTCGCGTTCCTGCTCGAGGAGTCGCGGTGACCGCCCAGGCGCAGACCGGGAGCGCCCGGGTCCCGGTCACCAAGAACGCCCGCCACCAGCGGATCGTCGACCTCGTCACCCACCACGAGGTGCACTCCCAGGCCGAGCTGGCCGAGCTGCTCGGCGACGAGGGCCTGCGCGTCACCCAGGCGACCCTGTCGCGCGACCTCGTCGAGCTCGACGCGCTCAAGGTCCGCTCGGCGTCCGGGGCGCTGGTCTACGCCGTCCCCGGCGAGGGGGGCGACCGCCGCCTGCAGTCGCCGGGGGAGACCGTCGCCGCGGTGGCCCGCCTGGCCCGGCTCTGCGGCGAGCTGCTGGTCAGCGCCGACCACAGCGCCAACCTCGTCGTCCTGCGAACCCCGCCCGGCGCCGCCCAGTTCCTGGCCTCCGCCTTCGACCGGGCCGAGCTGCCCGACGTCCTCGGCACCATCGCCGGCGACGACACGGTCCTGGTCATCGGCCGCGACCCGGACGGGGGCGAGTCGCTCGCCCGCCGCTTCCTGTCGCTCGCCGCACCCACCGACACGCACCACGAACCCAAGGAGCACCAGTGAGCAAGGTCCTGACGTCCCTCCCCGTCGGCGAGCGGGTGGGCATCGCCTTCTCCGGCGGTCTCGACACCTCCGTCGCCGTCGCCTGGATGCGGGCCAAGGGGGCGATCCCGTGCACCTACACCGCCGACATCGGCCAGTACGACGAGCCCGACATCGCCGGCGTCCCCGGCCGCGCGCTCGAGTACGGCGCCGAGCTGGCGCGTCACGTCGACATCAAGCCCCAGCTGGTCGAGGAGGGCCTGGCGGCGCTCGCGTGCGGCGCCTTCCACATCCGCTCCGGCGGCCGCACCTACTTCAACACCACGCCCCTCGGGCGGGCGGTCACCGGCACCATCCTGGTGCGCGCGATGCACGACGACGGCGTCGACATCTGGGGCGACGGCTCGACGTTCAAGGGCAACGACATCGAGCGGTTCTACCGCTACGGGCTGCTCGCCAACCCGAACCTGCGCATCTACAAGCCCTGGCTCGACGCCGACTTCGTCACCGAGCTCGGCGGTCGCGCCGAGATGAGCCAGTGGCTGGTGGAGAACGGCCTGCCCTACCGCGACAGCACCGAGAAGGCGTACTCGACCGACGCCAACATCTGGGGCGCCACGCACGAGGCCAAGACCCTCGAGCACCTCGACGTCTCGCTGGAGACCGTCGAGCCGATCATGGGCGTGAAGTTCTGGGACCCCGCGGTCGCCATCGACACCGAGGACGTGACCATCCGCTTCGAGCGCGGCCGCCCGGTCGCCGTCGACGGCCAGGAGTTCGACGGGCCCGAGGGGGCCGTCGAGCTGGTGCACCACGCCAACGCCATCGGCGGACGGCACGGCCTCGGCATGTGCGACCAGATCGAGAACCGGATCATCGAGGCCAAGTCGCGCGGCATCTACGAGGCGCCGGGCATGGCGCTGCTCTGGATCGCCTACGAGCGCCTGCTCAACGCCATCCACAACGAGGACACGATCGCCAGCTACCACGCGGAGGGACGGCGGCTCGGCCGGCTGCTCTACGAGGGCCGCTGGCTCGACCCGCAGGCCCTGATGCTGCGGGAGTCGATCCAGCGCTGGATCGCCTCGGTCGTGACCGGCGAGGTCACCATCCGGCTGCGGCGCGGCGAGGACTACACGGTCCTGCGCACCGACGGGCCGGCGTTCTCCTACCACCCCGACAAGCTGTCGATGGAGCGCACCGAGAACGCCGCGTTCGGCCCGACCGACCGGATCGGGCAGCTGACGATGCGCAACCTCGACATCGCCGACTCGCGCGCCAAGCTCGAGCTGTACGCCGACCAGCCGCACGACCAGGGCCACGTGGTGGTCGAGAACGGCACCCTGTTCGGCGAGATCGAGAGCGGCGGCTACGACCGGATCACCGCCAACCCGAACGCCGCCCGCGGCACCGGCGACGAGGCGCTCGACGCCGCCGCGATGGAGCTCGGTACCGACTGATGGGCGAGCTCAGCACGACCAACGAGGGCAAGCTGTGGGGCGGCCGGTTCGAGGGCGGGCCCTCGCCCGAGCTCGAGCGGCTCTCGCGCTCGACCCACTTCGACTGGCGGCTCGCGCTCTACGACATCGCCGGCTCGCACGCCCACGCCAAGGCGCTCGGTGCCGCGGGGCTGCTCACCGAGCCGGAGGAGAACGAGCTGCACCGGGGTCTCGACGCGCTGGCCGCGGCCTTCTCCGCCGGCCGACTCCGGCCGGCCGAGTCCGACGAGGACGTGCACGGTGCCCTGGAGCGCCTCCTCATCGAGGAGGTCGGCGCCGACGTCGGCGGCAAGCTGCGCGCCGGCCGGTCCCGCAACGACCAGATCGCCACCCTGTTCCGGTGCTACCTGCTCGACCACGGCCGGGTGGTCGCCGGGCTGGTCCTGGACCTCGTCGACGCGCTCGCCGCCCAGGCCGAGACCCACCTCGGCGCGATCATGCCGGGCCGCACCCACCTCCAGCACGCCCAGCCGGTGCTGCTCTCGCACCACCTGCTCGCCCACGCGTGGACGCTGCTGCGCGACGTCGACCGGCTCGGCGACTGGCGCGACCGGGTGGTGTCGGACTCGCCCTACGGCTCGGGGGCGCTGGCGGGTCAGAGCCTCGGGCTCGACCCGGTGCTCGTGGCCACCGAGCTGGGCTTCACCGGCTCCAGCGCCAACTCCATCGACGGCACGGCCTCGCGCGACTTCGTGTCGGAGTTCGCCTTCGTGTGCGCCCAGACGGGCGTGGACATCTCCCGCCTCGCCGAGGAGATCATCCTCTGGGCGACCCGTGAGTTCGACTTCGTGACGCTGCACGACTCGTGGTCGACCGGGTCGAGCATCATGCCGCAGAAGAAGAACCCCGACATCTCCGAGCTCGCCCGCGGCAAGGCCGGCCGCCTGGTGGGCAACCTGACGGGCCTGCTCACGACCCTCAAGGCGTTGCCGCTGGCCTACAACCGCGACCTGCAGGAGGACAAGGAGCCGGTCTTCGACTCCCTCGACACCCTCGAGGTGCTGCTCCCGGCGTTCACGGGCCAGGTGGCCACGCTCGTCTACAACACCGGGCGGATGGCCGAGCTCGCGCCCCAGGGGTTCTCGCTGGCCACCGACGTCGCGGAGTGGCTGGTCCGCGAGGGGACGCCGTTCCGGATCGCCCACGAGCTGGCCGGGGCGTGCGTGCGCGCCGCGGAGGCCGGGGGAACCGACCTCGACGGCCTCACCGACGAGGAGTTCGCCGCGATCTCGCCCCTGCTCACCCCGCAGGTGCGGCTCGTGCTCACCGCCGAGGGCTCGGTCGCCTCGCGCGACGGGCGCGGCGGCACCGCCCCCGTCCGGGTCCGCGAGCAGCTGGCCGAGCTCCGGGCGCTGGCGGCCACCCACCGTGAGCGACTGGCCTGAGCTGCTCGGCGCCGCCGAGGACGTGGCGCCGAGGCTGCTCGGTGCGGTGCTCCGGCTCGGCGAGGTCGCCGTCCGCCTGACCGAGGTGGAGGCCTACGCCGGCACCGCCGACCCGGGGTCGCACGCCTCCCGGGGCCCGACCCTGCGGACCCGGATCATGTTCGGGCCCGCGGGGTCGCTCTACTGCTACCTCAGCTACGGCATGCACGTGTGCGCCAACGTGGTCGTGGGGGAGGAGGGCACCGCCGCGGCGGTGCTGCTCCGTGCCGGCGAGGTCGTCGCCGGCCACGAGGTCGTCGCCGGTCGTCGTCCGGGCGTCGCCCCGCGCGACCAGGCGCGCGGGCCGGCCCTGCTGTGCCGGACCCTGGGCATCGGGCTCGCGCACGGCGGCGGCGACCTGCGCCGCGGTCCGGTCACGCTCGAGACGGGGGAGCCGCCCGCCCGCTACGAGCGCGGTCCGCGGACCGGTCTGCGCCTCGCTCCGGACCGGCCGTGGCGGTTCTGGCTCCCGGGCGAGCCGTCCGTGTCGGCGTACCGGCGGCACCCGAAGGCCGTCGCAGAGCCCGGAACGACGCGGTTCTGAGCGCTCGGCAGGACCCGATTTTGCGTGACGGGAGGACGTGCTCTAACGTTCTCTTCGTCGCGGTGAGCGACTCCCAGTCGGGGCCAGGAGGCCCAAGAACGATGGGAGTCAGCACGCCCGGCACCTGGCCGGACTGGCCGCCGAAACCCAAGGTTGACGCGGTGAGAAAGACCAGGTAAGGTTTCACAGGTTGCGCCAGATCGGATCCCGCAAAGATCTTGAGGGCGTGTGCGTCTGATGTTTGAGAACTCAACAGTGTGTCATAGTCGACGGATTAGTTTGTATGTCCTGTCCTCTTTCTTGAGGGTTTGGACGGTTTTTTTCGGCAATGATTCTGGCGAAAGCTAGTGTCGTCGTCGGGTTTGAATTGTTTGTAGAGGTTTCTACGGAGAGTTTGATCCTGGCTCAGGACGAACGCTGGCGGCGTGCTTAACACATGCAAGTCGAGCGGTAAGGCACTTCGGTGTACACGAGCGGCGAACGGGTGAGTAACACGTGAGTAATCTGCCCCTCACTCTGGGATAAGCACTAGAAATGGTGTCTAATACCGGATACGACCGATCTCCGCATGGGGTGTTGGTGGAAACTTTTGTGGGTGGGGGATGTGCTCGCGGCCTATCAGCTTGTTGGTGGGGTAATGGCCTACCAAGGCTTCGACGGGTAGCCGGCCTGAGAGGGTGACCGGCCACACTGGGACTGAGACACGGCCCAGACTCCTACGGGAGGCAGCAGTGGGGAATATTGGACAATGGGCGGAAGCCTGATCCAGCAACGCCGCGTGAGGGATGACGGCCTTCGGGTTGTAAACCTCTTTCATCATCGACGAAGCTCGACGTTCAGTCGGGTGACGGTAGGTGGAGAAGAAGCACCGGCCAACTACGTGCCAGCAGCCGCGGTAATACGTAGGGTGCGAGCGTTGTCCGGAATTATTGGGCGTAAAGGGCTCGTAGGCGGTTTGTCGCGTCGGGAGTGAAAACACTGGGCTTAACCGAGTGCTTGCTTTCGATACGGGCAGACTTGAGGCATTGAGGGGAGAACGGAATTCCTGGTGTAGCGGTGAAATGCGCAGATATCAGGAGGAACACCGGTGGCGAAGGCGGTTCTCTGGCAATGTTCTGACGCTGAGGAGCGAAAGTGTGGGGAGCGAACAGGATTAGATACCCTGGTAGTCCACACCGTAAACGTTGGGCGCTAGGTGTGGGGCCTATTCCATGGGTTCCGTGCCGCAGCTAACGCATTAAGCGCCCCGCCTGGGGAGTACGGCCGCAAGGCTAAAACTCAAAGGAATTGACGGGGGCCCGCACAAGCGGCGGAGCATGCGGATTAATTCGATGCAACGCGAAGAACCTTACCTGGGTTTGACATACACCCTGCCGCTCCAGAGATGGGGCTTCTTTTGGGGGTGTACAGGTGGTGCATGGCTGTCGTCAGCTCGTGTCGTGAGATGTTGGGTTAAGTCCCGCAACGAGCGCAACCCTCGTCCTATGTTGCCAGCAAGCCCTTCGGGGTGTTGGGGACTCATAGGAGACTGCCGGGGTCAACTCGGAGGAAGGTGGGGATGACGTCAAGTCATCATGCCCCTTATGTCCAGGGCTTCACGCATGCTACAATGGCCGGTACAAAGGGCTGCGATCCCGTGAGGGGGAGCGAATCCCAAAAAGCCGGTCTCAGTTCGGATTGGGGTCTGCAACTCGACCCCATGAAGTCGGAGTCGCTAGTAATCGCAGATCAGCAACGCTGCGGTGAATACGTTCCCGGGCCTTGTACACACCGCCCGTCACGTCACGAAAGTCGGCAACACCCGAAGCCAGTGGCCTAACCACCTTGTGTGGGGGGAGCTGTCGAAGGTGGGGCTGGCGATTGGGACGAAGTCGTAACAAGGTAGCCGTACCGGAAGGTGCGGCTGGATCACCTCCTTTCTAAGGAGCACACACCCCGCACGTCCAACGAAGTCGCCGCGTCTTGTGGTGGTGGGTTTGGGTGGCATTGGTGGTGTCTCACTAGTGGAACCGTCGATGAATGTCCATCGGTGATGGATGCTGACCGTTAGTACTGCTTGCAGGTTCTCCTTCGGGGAGGGTGTGTGGGTGTGGAAGGTGGTGGGTGTTCGGATCGGTTGGGTTTGGCACACTGTTGGGCCCTGAGACATCAGGCCCAGTCACCCGAGCAAAGCTCTCACCGGCAGTGGTTGGTGGGGGTGGGTGGTATGGCTGGTTGGTTTCTTGGTGTTTGACTTGTTGATAGTGGACGCGAGCATCCGCCCGCACGTGATCGCATCGGTGCCGGCCTCTTACGGGGGGTTGGGTTGTCGGTGGGGTCTCATGGTGTGGGCGATGTTTTGTAGTGTTATGCGCTGATGCGTGCATGCAGGTTGTGTGCGTGTTGGTGTGTGTCTTTGTGTTGTGTTTGTTGAAGGTTTGTATTGGCAAGCATTGAAGGGCACATGGTGGATGCCTTGGCATCAAGAGCCGATGAAGGACGTTGGAGCCTGCGATAAGCCCTGGGGAGTTGGCAACCGAGCTGTGATCCGGGGGTGTCCGAATGGGGAAACCCGGCTGGAGTCATGTCCAGTCACCTGCACCTGAATAAAATAGGGTGTGTGGAGGGAACGTGGGGAAGTGAAACATCTCAGTACCCATAGGAAGAGAAAACAAAAGTGATTCCGAGAGTAGTGGCGAGCGAAATCGGATGAGGCCAAACCTATTCCGTGTGATACCCGGCAGGGGTTGCGGGATGGGGGTTGTGGGAGCATTCGTGGTCATCTGCCGGTGACTGGGACAGTAAGAAAATCGCGTGGAAGTTGAAGTCCGTTGGAAAGCGGCGCCGTAGAGGGTGATAGCCCCGTAGTCGTAAAACGTGATCTGTCTGTAGTGTTTCCCAAGTAACACGCCACTCCTGAAATGGTGTGTGAATCTGGCGGGACCACCCGTTAAGCCTAAATACTTCTTGATGACCGATAGCGGACAAGTACCGTGAGGGAAAGGTGAAAAGTACCCCTGGCGGGGAGTGAAATAGTACCTGAAACCGTGTGCCTACAATCCGTCAGAGCCCGGCCGTCCACCAGCCATGGTGGGTGTGGGGGTGATGGCGTGCCTTTTGAAGAATGAGCCTGCGAGTTTGCGTTGTGTTGCGAGGTTAACCCGTGTGGGGAAGCCGTAGCGAAAGCGAGTCCTAATAGGGCGTTTGAGTAGCATGATCAAGACCCGAAGCGGAGTGATCTATCCATGGGCAGGTTGAAGCGCGGGTAAGACCGCGTGGAGGACCGAACCCACTTAGGTTGAAAACTGAGGGGATGACCTGTGGATAGGGGTGAAAGGCCAATCAAACTCCGTGATAGCTGGTTCTCCCCGAAATGCATTTAGGTGCAGCGTTGCGTGTTTCTTGCCGGAGGTAGAGCACTGGATAGCCGATGGGCCCGACCAGGTTACTGACGTTAGCCAAACTCCGAATGCCGGTAAGTGAGAGCGCAGCAGTGAGACTGCGGGGGATAAGCTCCGTAGTCGAGAGGGAAACAGCCCAGACCATCAGCTAAGGCCCCTAAGCGGTGACTAAGTGGAAAAGGATGTGGAGTCGCAGTGACAACCAGGAGGTTGGCTTGGAAGCAGCCACCCTTGAAAGAGTGCGTAATAGCTCACTGGTCAAGTGATTCCGCGCCGACAATGTAGCGGGGCTCAAGTCATCCGCCGAAGCTATGGCATTCACACTCCCTTGGATGGGAACTCGGCCACTGGGTGGTTGGGTGTGTGGGTGGGTAGGGGAGCGTCGTGTCGCGAGTGAAGCTCCGGAGTGATCCAGGGGTGGACGCGACACGAGTGAGAATGCAGGCATGAGTAGCGAATCACGGGTGAGAAACCCGTGCGCCGAATGATCAAGGGTTCCAGGGTCAAGCTAATCTGCCCTGGGTAAGTCGGGACCTAAGGCGAGGCCGACAGGCGTAGTCGATGGACAACGGGTTGATATTCCCGTACCGGCAAAGTAGCGCCCATGACGAGCCCGGTGATGCTAACCATCTGAAGCCACATCGACCGATCCCTTCGGGGTGAGGAGGTGTGGTGGAGCGTGGGATCCGATCCGGTAGTAGTCAAGCGATGGGGTGACGCAGGAAGGTAGTCCAGCCCGGGCGATGGTTGTCCCGGGGTAAGCAGGTAGGGCGTGGTCCAGGCAAATCCGGTCCGCTGACTTTGATGTCGAGCTTGAGATGTGATGCCGAGCCATTATTGGTGAAGTGGATGATCCTATGCTGTCGAGAAAAACCTCTAGCGAGCTACGCGCCGCCCGTACCCCAAACCGACTCAGGTGATCAGGTAGAGAATACTAAGGCGATCGAGTGAACCATGGTTAAGGAACTCGGCAAAATGCCCCCGTAACTTCGGGAGAAGGGGGACCCGAACCGTCAACACCTTCGCGGTGGGTAGCGGGGAGGGTCGCAGAGACCAGGCCCAAGCGACTGTTTACTAAAAACACAGGTCCGTGCGAAGTTGTAAGACGATGTATACGGACTGACTCCTGCCCGGTGCTGGAAGGTTAAGAGGACCTGTTAGACCACGCAGTGGTTGAAGCGGAGAATTTAAGCCCCAGTAAACGGCGGTGGTAACTATAACCATCCTAAGGTAGCGAAATTCCTTGTCGGGTAAGTTCCGACCTGCACGAATGGAGTAACGACTTGGGCGCTGTCTCAACCATGGACTCGGCGAAATTGCACTACGAGTAAAGATGCTCGTTACGCGCGGCAGGACGGAAAGACCCCGGGACCTTTACTATAGTTTGGTATTGGTGTTTGGTTCGGCTTGTGTAGGATAGGTGGGAGACTTTGAAGCAGCCACGCCAGTGGTTGTGGAGTCATCGTTGAAATACCACTCTGGTCGTACTAGATGTCTAACCTAGGTCCATGATCTGGATCAGGGACAGTGCCTGATGGGTAGTTTAACTGGGGCGGTTGCCTCCTAAAAAGTAACGGAGGCGCTCAAAGGTTCCCTCAGCCTGGTTGGCAATCAGGTGGCGAGTGTAAGTGCACAAGGGAGCTTGACTGTGAGACAGACATGTCGAGCAGGGACGAAAGTCGGAACTAGTGATCCGGTGTCGGCATGTGGAAGCGACATCGCTCAACGGATAAAAGGTACCCCGGGGATAACAGGCTGATCTTCCCCAAGAGTCCATATCGACGGGATGGTTTGGCACCTCGATGTCGGCTCGTCGCATCCTGGGGCTGGAGTAGGTCCCAAGGGTTGGGCTGTTCGCCCATTAAAGCGGCACGCGAGCTGGGTTTAGAACGTCGTGAGACAGTTCGGTCCCTATCCGCCGCGCGCGTTGGAAACTTGAGAAAGGCTGTCCCTAGTACGAGAGGACCGGGATGGACGAACCTCTGGTGTGCCAGTTGTCCCGCCAGGGGCACGGCTGGTTGGCTACGTTCGGAAGTGATAACCGCTGAATGCATCTAAGCGGGAAGCACGTTTCAAGATAAGGTTTCCCACCCCCTTTGAGGGGTTAAGGCCCCCAACAGACTATTGGGTTGATAGGCCGGAGGTGTACAGCAGCAATGCCCAGCCGACCGGTACTAATAGGCCGAGGGCTTGCCTTACAAATCTTCAACCAACATCACACAAAGAACAACATCTGTTGTTGTCGTGTTCGCGTCCACTACACAAGTTTCCACACCACCCACCCCACGGGCGGCTCCCAGGGAGCCCGGCACGGGGGTTGGGAGGGGTGTGGACATAGAGTTACGGCGGCCATAGCGGCGGGGAAACACCCGGTCCCATACCGAACCCGGAAGTTAAGCCTGCCAGCGCCGATGGTACTGCAATCGCGAGGTTGTGGGAGAGTAGGACGCCGCCGGACAATCATTCGCAGAAGGGCGACCCCTCGGGGTCGCCCTTCTGTCGTTTTCGCGGTCGTCGACCACGGGGATCACCACCTGTCGTCCACAGGCGCGCGGTTCCCGAGGTTCTCCCCAGGCGGCGGCTGGTCGGGCGGATTCCGTCCCCGGAGCCCGTCAGGGTTCGTGGTGGAGGTGAGGCGTCATGAGCGCACCCACGAACGAGGGGACGACCCCGTCCTCGCAGGAGACGGTCGAGGCCGTCAACGACGTCAGGCTGGTGGGTCGCCTGGCCGCGCCGGCCGAGAGCAGGGAGCTGCCGAGCGGCGACACGCTCGTGGCGTTCCGCGTGGTGGTCGACCGGCCGCCGGGGCAGCAGCAGCGTCAGCGCGTCGACGCCCTCGAGTGCGTCGTCTGGTCGGGCCGGGTCAAGCGCTCGGTCCGCACCTGGCGCGAGGGCGACGTCGTGGAGGTCAGCGGCTCCATCCGGCGCCGGTTCTTCCGCACCGCGGTCGGCACGGGCTCCCGGGTGGAGGTCGAGGTCAGGTCGGGTCGGGTTCTTCGTCGCGCCAGGAGCGGATGAAGGCGCCGAAGGCGGGTTTCGGCTGGAACGACGTGGCCTTCTCGGGGAAGAGCCGGCCGCTCGCCACGACGCGCTGCACCTGCTCCACCGACGGCGCCGGCATCAGCACGGCGGTGCCGTGGTCGGGCTCGACCTGCGCCAGCGCCTCCCGCGCGGTGTGGTGGAACGTCACCCGGCTGGGACCATGACCCAGGGAGGGGACCAGCTGGTCGTGGAGGATCTCGGCCTCCACCCGGTCGCCCTCGAGCTCGAGGTGGACCGTGAGCCACGTCTCGGTGTCGGTGACCACCAGCGTCCGGGGTCCGAGGAGCGCGACCGCCTCCTCGTGCGTGCGCAGGGTCGTGCGGATGCCCAGGGTGCGGGCCGCGGCCTCCACGTCGTGCACGGAGGTGCCGGCCAGGACCCGGTGGATGGCGCCCAGGAAGAGCGGGGTGTCGCTCTGGTCGACGATCATCGCCAGTCCGCGGTCGGCGGACGGGCCGAGGTCGCGCTGCTGCAGGCGCAGGTAGGCGGCGTAGCGGTGGTGCCCGTCGGCGATGAGTGCGGTCGTCGGCGCGACGAGCTCGGCGACCTCGGCGACCACGGAGGCGTCGGTGATCGCCCAGATCCGGTGGAAGTGGCCGGAGCGGTCGGTGATCTCGTGGTCGGGGGCGGCGCGGCGCACCTGGGCCAGGAGCGTGCGAAGTGCTTCCGGAGAGTCCTGCACGAGCAGGATCGGGCCGGGGTTGACCCGCATCTGCTCCATCCGGTCGGCGAGGTCGTCGGCCTGGGCCGGGTAGATCCCCTCGTGCGGCAGGATCGCGCGGTCCTCGAGCCGCACGGCGCGGCTGGAGACGTCGATCGCACCGACGAGCCCGCGCACGGTGATCCCGTCGACGGTGTACTCGTGCACGTAGAGCGCGGGCTCCGGGTCGTGGGTGATCATCCCGCGGGCCTCCCACGTCTGCAGCCGGCTGGCGAGGTCGCGGTAGGGGCGGGCGAAGAGACGGGACGCGGCCGGGTCGCCGATGCGCGAGGGGACCAGCCGCAGCGCCCGGAACGGCGTCAGCCGGAGCGGTCGCGCCACGAACGGCGGGGTGACCGCGGCGGACTCCATCCGGTCACCCTACGAGGAGCCGGGTGGGGGCGAGGGCGACGACACGACCGGACGGCTGGGAGACTCGGGGCATGCTGGCTGAATCCGCGACACCCCTCGCCGAGGGCTACGACCTGGCGATGCTCGACCTCGACGGCGTCGTCTACGTCGGGCCGGACGCCGTGCCCGGCGCGGCCGACCACCTGGCCGAGGTCCGGGCCGGCGGGATGCGCCTGGCCTTCATCACCAACAACGCCTCGCGACCGCCGTCGACCGTCGCCGACCACCTCACCTCGTTGGGGGTCCAGGCCGACGTCGGGGACGTCGTCACCTCGGCGCAGGCCGCCGCGCGGGTGCTGCTCGACCGGCTGGGCCCCGACGGCCGGGTCGTCCTGCTCGGCGGCGAGGGCCTGGAGGTGGCGCTGGCCGAGACCGGGCTGAGCGTCGTCGGGCCCGAGGACGACGCCGACGCGGTGGTGACCGGCTACGGACCCCAGGTGGTGTGGGCCGACATCATGCGGGCCTCGGTGCGGATCCGCGACGGCCTGTGGTGGGTGGCCAGCAACACCGACCTGTCGATCCCGACGCCCTACGGCGTCGCCCCCGGCCACGGCGTCCTGGTCGACACGATCCGGCGGTTCTCGGGGGTGGAACCCGAGGTCGCCGGCAAGCCGGCGCGCCCGCTGCTCGACGAGACGGTGCGACGCGTCGGCGGCGACCGACCCCTCATGGTCGGCGACCGGCTCGACACCGACATCGAGGGGGCCCGCAACGTCGGCATCGACTCCCTGCTCGTGCTCACCGGCGTCACCGGGCTCGCCGAGCTGGTCACCGCCCGCCCCGAGGAGCGCCCCACCTACGTCGGCCTCGACCTCGGCGCGCTCCGCGAGCCGCAGCCGGCTCCCCGGGAGACCGGTGGGGGCTGGGCCCTCGGTGGCTGGTCCGGCCGCGTGGTGGCCGACCGGCTCGAGGTCGACGGCGAGGGCGACGCGGGGGACTGGTGGCGCGTCGTGGCGGCCGCGGCGTGGTCGCACCTGGACGCCTCCGGCACCGCCCCGAGCACCGACGACCTGGCCCCGCCCGCGGCGTCGTGACGCCGGCACCGGCCGGTAGGCTCGCGGGATGAGTGTGCAGCCCGGTGACGAGTGGTCCGACGACACGGGCCTGCTGGACGACGAGCCGCCCTTCCCCCGGCCCGAGCCCTCCGGTGACGCGCGCGTCGACGCCGTGATCGAGGCGGTCGCCGGGCTCGACGACCGCCCCCTCGAGGAGCACGTCGCCGTCCTCGAGGCCGCCCACGGCGAGCTCCGCCGCGCCCTCGACACCGCCTGATGCCCCCTCGTCGCCTCCGCCTCGACGCTGAACTGGTCCGGCGCGGCCTGGCCCGCTCGCGCGAGCACGCCGCCGAGCTGGTGTCGGCGGGACGGGTGACCGTGTCCGGGGCGACCGCCACCAAGCCCGCGACCGGCGTCACCACCGACGTCGCGATCGTGGTCGTCGACGACCCCGACCGTCCCGACTACGTCTCGCGGGGCGGGCACAAGCTCGCCGGGGCGCTCGACGTCTTCGAGCCGGCCGGCCTGGTGGTGGCGCGGCGACGCTGCCTGGACGCCGGCGCCTCGACCGGTGGGTTCACCGACGTGCTCCTGCGTCGCGGGGCCCGGGAGGTCGTCGCCGTCGACGTCGGCTACGGCCAGCTGGCCTGGTCGCTGCAGAGCGACGACCGGGTCGACGTCCGGGACCGCCAGAACGTGCGGGAGATCACCGCGGACCTGATCGGCGGCCCGGTCGACCTGGTGGTCGGCGACCTCTCCTTCATCTCCCTCACGCTCGTGCTCGACGCGCTGACGGGCGTCACCGCCGCCGACGGCGACCTGGCGCTCATGGTCAAGCCCCAGTTCGAGGTCGGCAAGGACCGGATCGGCAAGGGCGGCGTCGTCCGCGACCTCGGCCTGCGCGCCGAGGCGGTCGCGACGGTCGCCGACCACGCGGCCCGCCGGGGCTGGGGGGCCCGGATGGTGACCCGGAGCCCGCTGCCCGGTCCGTCCGGCAACGTCGAGTTCTTCCTCTGGCTGCGCCGGGGCGACCCCGAGATCTCCCAGGACGACATCGACGCGGCTGTGCACGGCGCCGACGTCTCGTCGGTCCCGGGTGAGAGGCTGGAGCCGTGACGGACTCCGCGACGGTGAGACGGGTGCTGCTGCTGGCGCACACCGGGCGGGCCGAGGCGCGCGACGTCGCGACCGCGGTGATCTCGGGCCTCACCTCGCACGGGATCGTGGTGCGGCTGCTGCGGCCGGAGGCCAAGGACCTCGGGGTCGACCTCGAGTCCCCGACGCTCGAGCTCACCGAGTCCGAGACCGACGCCGGTCACGACTGCGAGCTGACCCTCGTCATCGGCGGCGACGGCAGCATCCTGCGCGCCGTCGAGCTCACCTACGACAGCGCCACCCCCGTGCTCGGGGTCAACCTCGGCCACGTCGGCTTCCTCGCCGAGGCCGAGCCCGAGGAGGTCGACGCGACCATCACCGCGATCGTCGAGGCGCGCTACATCGTCGAGGACCGGCTGACCCTCGACGTCGAGGTCAGCCTCGACGGCGAGGTGCTCGCCCACACGTTCGCGGTCAACGAGGCCAGCGTCGAGAAGGCCGCCCGCGAGCGGATGATCGAGGTGGTCGTCGAGGTCGACGGCCGTCCGCTGTCGCGCTGGGGCTGCGACGGCGTCGTCTGCGCGACGCCGACCGGGTCGACGGCCTACAACTTCAGCGCCGGGGGCCCGATCGTCTGGCCCCAGGTCGAGGCGCTGTGCGTGGTCCCGCTCAGCGCGCACGCCCTCTTCGCCCGTCCGATGGTGGTCGGGCCCGACTCGGTCGTCGCCATCGAGGTGCTCGCCCGCACCGACGTGTCGGGCGTGCTGTGGTGCGACGGCCGGCGCACGGTCGACCTGCCGCCCGGGGCCCGCATCGAGGTCCGCCGCGGCGTCCGCCCGGTGCGGCTCGCGCGGGTGCACCACGCGCCGTTCACCGACCGGCTGGTCGCCAAGTTCGGGCTCAACGTCGAGGGCTGGCGCGGCGAGGGCGAGCGGCGCCGGCTCCGGGCCACGAGCGAGGCGCCGTGATCGAGGAGATCCGGATCAGCTCGCTCGGCGTCATCGACGCCACCGTGCTCGAGCTCGGTCCCGGCCTGACCGTCATCACCGGTGAGACCGGCGCCGGCAAGACGATGGTCGTCACCGCGCTCGGCCTGCTGCTCGGGGGCCGGGCCGACACCGGCGCCGTGCGCACCGGCGCGAAGCAGGCCCGCGTGGAGGGCGTCGTCAACGCCGCGGGACTGCCCGGCTTCGTCGCCTCCGTCGAGGACGCCGGCGGCGAGGTCGAGGACGGCGTCGTCGTGCTGGCGCGCAACGTCTCGGCCGAGGGCCGCTCGCGCGCGTTCGTCGGTGGGGCGACCGTGCCCGTCGCGACCCTGACCGAGGTCGCCGAGCCGCTGGTCGCCGTGCACGGACAGTCCGACCAGCACCGGCTGCTGCTGCCGCGCGCCCAGCGCGACGCCGTCGACCGGTTCGGCGGTCCCCGGCTGGCGAAGATCCTGGCCCGCTACACCGACCTCTACCGCCGCCTCGACGCCACCAGCCGCGAGCTCGACGACGTCGTCGCCTCCTCACGCGAGCGAGCCCGCGAGGCCGACCTGCTGCGCTTCGGGCTCGGCGAGGTCGAGGCGGTCTCCCCCGAGCCGGGGGAGGACGACGCGCTGGCCGCCGAGGAGTCCAGGCTCGGCTACGCCGACACCCTGCGCGCGGCCGCCGAGCACGCGCGCACCGCGCTCTCCGGCGACGAGTCCGGCGAGAGCGGGGCCGACGCCCTCGGCACCACCGCGGCCGCCCGCGGGTTCCTCGAGAGCGTCCGCGAGCACGATCCCGAGGTCGCCGAGCTGGCCGACCGGATGGCCGAGGTCGTCTACCTCGTCTCCGACGTCGCCGCCGACGTCGCGTCCTACGCCGACCGGGTCGACACCGACCCGCACCGGCTGGCCGCGGTCTCCGAGCGCCGCGCCGCGCTCACCGCCCTGACCCGCAAGTACGGCGAGACGCTCGAGGAGGTGCTGGCCTGGTCGGCCCGGGCCGCGACCCGGCTGCTCGACCTCGACGGCACCGACGAGCGGATCGAGGCGCTCACCGCCGAGCGCGACCGGCTGCGCTCCGAGCTCGGCACGGCGGCCGCGGCGCTCTCCAAGGCCCGCACGACGGCGGCCCGCACGCTGGAGAAGCAGGTGACCGCCGAGCTCACCCTGCTGGCGATGCCCCACGCCGTGCTCTCGATCCGGGTCACCCCGACCGAGCCGGCCGCGCACGGGGCCGACGACGTGCAGCTGCTGCTGGCCGCCAACACCGGCTCGGAGCCGCGTCCGCTGTCGAAGGGCGCCTCGGGCGGCGAGCTGTCGCGGGTCATGCTGGCCATCGAGGTCGCCCTCGCCGGCACCAGCCCGGTGCCCACGTTCGTCTTCGACGAGGTCGACGCCGGTGTCGGCGGCGCGGCCGCGGTCGAGGTCGGGCGGCGGCTGGCCGAGCTGGCGCGCACCGCCCAGGTCCTCGTCGTGACCCACCTGCCGCAGGTGGCGGCCTACGCCGACCGCCACGTCCTGGTGCAGAAGTCCAGCGACGGGTCGGTCACGAGCTCGGGGCTCACCGTGCTCGACGACGCCGCCCGCGAGCGCGAGCTGTCGCGGATGCTCGCCGGCCTCGCCGACTCCGACACCGCCCTGGCCCACGCCCGCGAGCTGCTCGACGTGGCGCAGGTGGCGAGCCGCACGGCGCGCGGAGGCAGCGACTAGCGCCGGACTGGGATAGGATCGAATCCCGTGAAGGCGGCCCCGGTACACCAGTCCAAGCACGTGTTCGTCACCGGCGGAGTCGCCTCGTCGCTCGGCAAGGGGCTGACCGCCTCGAGCCTGGGTCGGCTGCTGCGCTCGCGCGGGCTCCGGGTCACGATGCAGAAGCTCGACCCCTACCTCAACGTGGACCCCGGGACGATGAACCCGTTCCAGCACGGTGAGGTCTTCGTCACCAACGACGGCGCCGAGACCGACCTCGACGTCGGTCACTACGAGCGCTTCCTCGACACCGACCTCAACCAGATCGCCAACGTGACGACCGGCCAGGTCTACGCCAGCGTCATCGCCAAGGAGCGCCGCGGCGACTACCTCGGCGACACCGTGCAGGTCATCCCGCACATCACCAACGAGATCAAGGACCGCATCCTCGCGATGGGCGGGCCCGAGATCGACGTCGTGATCACCGAGATCGGCGGCACCGTCGGCGACATCGAGTCGCTGCCGTTCCTCGAGTCCGCCCGCCAGGTGCGCCACGAGATCGGCCGCGACAACTGCTTCTTCCTCCACGTCTCCCTGGTGCCGTACATCGGGCCGTCCAAGGAGCTCAAGACCAAGCCCACCCAGCACTCGGTCGCCGCGCTGCGCCAGGTCGGCATCCAGCCGGACGCCGTCGTGTGCCGCGCCGACCGCGAGCTGCCGGACTCCATCAAGCGCAAGATCTCGCTGATGTGCGACGTCGACGAGGAGGCCGTGGTGACCGCGGCCGATGCCCCCTCGATCTACGACATCCCGAAGGTGCTGCACCGCGAGGGCCTCGACGCCTACGTCGTGCGCCGCCTCGACCTGCCCTTCCGCGACGTCGACTGGACGATCTGGGACGACCTGCTGCGCCGCGTGCACCACCCGAAGGAGGAGGTGACCGTCGCGCTGGTCGGCAAGTACATCGACCTGCCCGACGCCTACCTCTCCGTCGTCGAGGCGCTGCGCGCGGGCGGCTTCGCCCACGAGGCGAAGGTGGAGATCCGCTGGGTCCCCTCCGACGAGTGCGCCACGCCGGCCGGCGCGGCCCGGCAGCTGGCCGACGTCGACGGCATCATCGTCCCCGGCGGCTTCGGCATCCGGGGGATCGAGGGCAAGCTCGGCGCGCTGACCTACGCCCGCACCCACCAGATCCCCACCCTCGGGCTCTGCCTGGGCCTGCAGTGCATGGTCATCGAGTACGCCCGGTCGGTGGCCGGGCTCGAGAAGGCCGCCTCCACCGAGTTCGACCCCGACTGCCCCGAGCCGGTCATCGCGACCATGGAGGAGCAGAAGTCCTACGTCGAGGGCGCCGGCGACCTGGGCGGCACGATGCGCCTGGGCCTGTACCCCGCCGAGCTCGCGCCCGGCAGCGTGGTGCACGAGCAGTACGGCGCCGACCGGATCGAGGAGCGGCACCGGCACCGCTACGAGGTCAACAACGACTACCGCGACCAGCTCGCCGCGGCCGGCCTGGTCTTCTCCGGCACCAACCCCGACCTCGGGCTGGTCGAGTTCGTCGAGCTGCCCCGCGAGGTGCACCCCTACTACGTCTCGACCCAGGCGCACCCCGAGCTGCGCTCGCGGCCGACCCGCCCGCACCCGCTCTTCAGCGGCCTGGTCGGCGCGGCGATCGACCGGCAGCGCGAGCTGCGCTTCCCCATCGACGAGACCGGGCTGCGTCCCGAGCCGACCGAGGCGTGAGCGCGCTGGCCGACCGGCCCGAGCAGTGGCCGGTGCTCGAGACGCACGACCTGCACCGGGACGGGTGGGTGGTGGCCCTGCGGGCCGACACCGTGCGCCGGCCCGAGGGCGGCGACGAGGCGCCGTTCCGGCGGATCGTGCTCGAGCACCCCGGCGCGGTGGTGGTCCTGGCCGTCGACGACGACGACCAGGTCGTGCTGCTGCGGCAGTACCGCCACGCCGCCGGCCACCGGTTCGTCGAGCTCCCGGCCGGGCTGGTCGACCACCCGGGCGAGGAGCCGGTCGACGTCGCCCGCCGCGAGCTGGCCGAGGAGGCCGGGCTGGCGGCCGAGTCCTGGACCGACCTCGGCACGAGCTGGTCGAGCCCCGGCATCTCGGCCGAGCGGATCCACCACTTCCTGGCCCGCGGCCTCACCGACGTCGGCCGCGGCGACTTCGAGGTGGAGCACGAGGAGGCCGACATGGAGGTCTTCCGGGCCCCGTTCGCCGACCTGGTCGCCGCCGTCCTGGCCGGCGACGTCACCGACGGCCCGCTGGTGATCGCGGTGCTGAAGGCCCACGCGGCCGGCCTCGTCGGGCCCGGCCTGCCGGCCTAGGCCGCCGCCACCCCCGAGCACCTGACCGGACCGGCGTGCGGGAGTAGGGTCACCGGGCGAGAAGGGCACAACGACGTGCCCCGCACCCTCGAGGAGGTCATCGGTGAAGGTCGGCGTGCCCAAGGAAGTCAAGAACCACGAGTACCGGGTGGCGATCACGCCGGTCGGGGTGCACGAGCTGACCGCGCACGGTCACGACGTGGTGGTCGAGCACGGGGCCGGCGTCGGCTCCTCCATCCCCGACGAGGAGTACGTCGCCGCGGGCGCGCGGATCGTGAGCACGCCCGAGGAGGCGTGGGGCACCGACGGCGACATCAACGTGGTGCTCAAGGTCAAGGAGCCGGTCGCCGAGGAGTACCACCGGATGCGCGAGGGCCTGACCCTCTTCACCTACCTCCACCTGGCCGCCGACAAGCCGCTGACCGAGGAGCTGCTGGCGCGCAAGGTCACCGGCATCGCCTACGAGACCGTTCAGCTGCCCTCGGGCGCGCTGCCGCTGCTGTACCCGATGTCGGAGGTGGCCGGCTGCCTGGCGCCCCAGGTCGGTGCCTACTCGCTGCTCAAGGCCCAGGGTGGCCGCGGCGTGCTGATGGGCGGCGTCGGGGGCGTGGCCAACGCGAAGGTCGTCATCATCGGCGCCGGGGTCTCGGGTCAGAACGCCGCGAACATCGCCCTCGGGATGGGCGCCGACGTGACGCTGCTCGACACCGACCTCGACAAGCTGCGGATGTCGTTCTGGCGCTACAACAACCGCGTCCACGGCCTCGCCTCGTCGAGGCTGGCGATCGAGCAGCAGGTCATGGAGGCCGACATGGTCATCGGGGCGGTGCTGATCCCCGGTGCCGCGGCCCCCAAGCTGGTCACCAACGACCTGGTCTCGCGGATGAAGCCCGGCTCGGTGCTGGTCGACATCGCCGTCGACCAGGGTGGCTGCTTCGAGGACACCCACGCCACCACCCACGCCGACCCGACCTACCAGGTCCACGGCTCGACGTTCTACTGCGTGGCCAACATGCCCGGTGCGGTGCCCAACACCTCCACCTACGCGCTGACCAACGCCACCCTGCCGTACACCGTCGCGCTGGCCGACCGGGGCTGGGTCGAGGCCTGCCGGGCCGACCGGTCCCTGGCGCTGGGGCTCAACACCCACGCCGGTGCCCTGACCAACGCCCCGGTGGGCGAGGCCGTCGGCATCGAGGCGGTCGCGCTCGACGACGTCCTGGCGTGACCGCCGAGGGCGCCGGCGCGGTCGCGCGTGCGGTCCGCACCTACCTCGACCACCTCTCGGTCGAGAAGGGCCTCGCGCTCAACACGCTGACGTCCTACCGGCGCGACCTGAGGCGCTACCTGGCGTTCCTCGGCGCCGAGGGGGTCGAGGACCTGGCCGGGGTGAGCGAGGCCACCGTGTCGGCGTTCCTCGTGCGACTGCGCGAGGGCGACGCCGACCACCCGCCGCTGAGCAGCACGTCGGCGGCCCGCACCGTCGTCGCCGTGCGCGGGTTCCACCGGTTCGCGGTCGCAGACGGGCTCGCGGACGCCGACCCCGCGGCCGGCGTGAAGCCGCCGGCCGCGGGCAAGCGGCTGCCCAAGGCGCTGCCGCTCTCCGACGTGGAGGCGATCCTCGAGGCCGCCGGCGCCCCGGGCACGAACCTCGCGCTGCGCGACCGTGCGCTGCTCGAGGTGCTCTACGGCACCGGGGCCCGGATCTCCGAGGCCGTGGGGCTCGACGTCGACGACCTCGACGCGGTCGACGGGACCGTGCTGCTGCGCGGCAAGGGCTCGAAGGAGCGGATCGTGCCGATCGGCTCCTACGCCCGCGACGCCGTCGAGGCCTACGTCGTCCGCGCCCGGCCGGAGCTGGTCTCGACCCGCGCCGTCGGCGGGGCGCTGTTCCTGAACGCCCGCGGCGGACGGCTCTCGCGACAGTCGGCGTGGGCGGTGCTGGTCCGGGCCGCCGAGAGGGCCGGGGTGACCCGCGACGTGTCCCCGCACACCCTGCGGCACTCCTTCGCCACCCACCTGCTCGACGGCGGCGCCGACGTCCGCGTCGTCCAGGAGCTGCTGGGGCACGCGTCGGTGACCACCACCCAGGTCTATACGCTCGTGACCGTCGACAACCTGCGCGAGGTCTTCGCCACGGCGCACCCCCGCGCCCGGGAGTGACGCCCCACCCACCCACGTGCCCGCTGCCGCTCGGAGGCTCCCATGCGCCGTCCCCTGACCACCCTCGCCGCCCTCGTGGCGGCCTCCGTGCTGCTCGCCGGGTGTGGTGAGGACTCCGGCGACGCCGCCGACGACCCGTCCTCGCCGGCCTCGTCGTCGTCCACGGCGGGGGAGAGCTCGACGCCGCCGCTCGACCCGAACACCGAGGCGCCGGTGCCGCCGGAGTCCGAGGACCCCGACGACTCGGACGACGACCCCGCTCCGCCCGCCGACGAGCCGGCCGACGCCGCCGACCTCTGCTCGGCGTTCCGGGACTTCGGCACCGCCCTGAGCACCGCTCCGGTGCCCACCGAGGGCCCCGACTCGCCGCTGGCCCCGGAGACGATCGACGCCCTCCACCAGTGGGGCGAGGACCTCGAGGCCGCCGAGCTGCCGGCCGACTTCACCGACGACCAGCGAGCCGGCGTCGCGGCGATGGTCAAGGCGCTGGACGTGTTCCCCGACACCGCCACCGTCTCCGAGCTCGACGCGCTCGAGGACGTCCTCTCCGAGGAGGAGCAGGACCAGGCCGAGGCGGTCTCGGACTACGTCGAGGCCACCTGTGCCGTGCCCGGCGTGAGCTGACCGGGGTGCGAGACTGACCTCGTGACAGCCGACGCGGACGACTGGGAGGTCGTCTACGACGACATCACCGCCTACGCCGCGGGCCGCGGCCTCGAGCTCTACCCGCACCAGGACGAGGCGGTCCTGGAGATCCTGGCCGGCAACAACGTCGTCCTCGCGACGCCGACCGGGTCCGGGAAGTCGCTCGTCGCGGTCGGCGCCCACAAGGCGGCGCTGGCCACCGACCGGGTGTCGTTCTACACCGCGCCGATCAAGGCGCTGGTGAGCGAGAAGTTCTTCGACCTGTGCCAGGTCTTCGGCGCCGACCAGGTCGGCATGCTCACCGGCGACGCCTCGGTGAACGCCGACGCCCCGATCATCTGCTGCACCGCCGAGGTGCTGGCCAACATCGCGCTGCGCGAGGGGTCCACGGCCGACGTCGGGCTCGTGGTGATGGACGAGTTCCACTTCTACGCCGAGCCCGACCGCGGGTGGGCGTGGCAGGTGCCGCTGCTGGAGCTGACCCAGGCGCAGTTCGTCCTGATGTCGGCGACCCTCGGCGACGTCAGCGAGCTGGCCGCCGACCTGACCCGGCGCAACGGCCGCGAGACCGCCGTGGTCGACGAGGCCGAGCGACCGGTCCCGCTGACCTTCACCTGGGCGCTGACCCCGCTGGCCGAGACGCTCGAGGAGATCGTCTCGACCCACCAGGCGCCCGCGTACGTCGTCCACTTCACCCAGAAGGACGCCGTGGAGCACGCCACCGGGTTGCTCAACGCGAAGTGGCTCCCGAAGGGCACCGAGCACGCCGTCGAGATCCCGCCCGACTTCCGGTTCGGCGCCGGGTTCGGCAAGACCCTCTCCAAGCTGCTGCGGCGCGGCATCGGGGTGCACCACGCGGGGATGCTGCCGCGCTACCGGCGCCTGGTCGAGCAGCTCGCGCAGTCCGGCGCGCTCACCGTCATCTGCGGCACCGACACCCTCGGCGTCGGCATCAACGTGCCGATCCGCACCGTGCTGTTCACCGCGCTGGCCAAGTACGACGGCAACCGCTCGCGTGTGCTGCGCACCCGCGAGTTCCTCCAGATCGCCGGCCGGGCCGGCCGGGCCGGCTTCGACACCTCCGGCTACGTGGTGGTCCAGGCACCCGAGCACACCATCGAGAACGAGCGGGCCAAGGCCAAGGCCGAGGCCAGGAACGCCGCGATGAGCGAGGAGAAGCAGGCCAGGCGCAAGAGCAAGGCCCAGCTGCGCAAGCCGCCCGAGGGCACCGTGGTCTGGACCGAGCAGACCTTCGACAAGCTGGTCGCCGGCGTGCCGGAGCAGCTGGTGTCGCGGATGAAGGTCGACAACGCGATGCTCGTCAACGTCCTCTCCCGCGACGAGGACGCCGTGGCGGTGTTGCGCCGGCTGCTCACCGACAACCACGAGCCGCGCCGCTCCCAGCTGAGGCTGGTGCGCCGGGCGCTGCGGCTGGGTCGCAGCCTGGTGCACTCCGGCACCGTCGTGCGGCTGGACCGGCTCGACGACCTCGGCCGGCGCTACGTGCTGGCCGACGACGTGCCCGACGACTTCGCGCTCAACCAGCCGCTGTCGCACTTCGCGCTGGCCGCGCTCGACGTCCTCGACCCCGAGTCCGACGACTACACCGCCGACATCGTCTCGGTCATCGAGGCCACCCTCGAGGCGCCCCGCCAGATCCTCTTCGCCCAGCAGCACGCCGCGCGCGGCGAGGCGATCATGGAGATGAAGGCCGACGGCCTCGAGTACGAGGAGCGGATGACCCTGCTGGAGCAGGTCACCTGGCCGCAGCCGCTGGCCGAGCTGCTGGGGGCGACCTACGAGATGTACCGCGAGCGGCACCCGTGGCTGCGCGAGGACGCCCTCGACCCCAAGTCGGTGGTCCGCGAGATGTTCGAGCAGGGCATGTCGTTCACCGACTTCGTCTCGCGCTACCAGCTGGCCCGCTCCGAGGGCCTGGTGCTGCGCTACCTCACCGACGCCTACCGCGCGCTGCGCCAGACCGTGCCCGAGCAGCACCGGACCCCCGACCTCGAGGACCTCCTGGAGTGGCTGGGCGAGACCATCCGCCAGACCGACTCCTCGCTGCTCGACGAGTGGGAGGCGCTCACCGACCCCGACCACGCGGCCCGCGCGGTCACCGAGAACGAGCCGCCGTCGTCCCCGAGACCGCTGTCGAGGCAGGACCGGGCGTTCCGGGTGATGGTGCGCAACGCGATGTGGCGCCGCGTCGACCTGGTGGCCCGCGACGACCTGGACGGACTGATGGCCCTGGAGCGGGCCGCGGCCGACCGGCTCGACCCGCCGCGCGCGGTCGTGATGACCCGCTCGGCCTGGGACGCCGCCATCGAGGAGTACTACGCCGAGCACGACCGCGTCGGCACCGACGGGGACGCCCGGTCGCCGGAGCTGCTGGCGGTCGAGCCGGCCACCGGCGTCCCGGCCGGCGTCGAGGTCGACGACGACGTCGAGGAGGCCGACCTGCCCGCCGCGCGGCTGTGGCGGCTGCGGCAGACGATCGCGGATCCCGAGGGCCACCACGACTGGGTCATCGACGCCGTGGCCGACCTCGACGCCTCCGACGAGCTCGGCGAGCTGGTGCTGGCCACGGTGGCGATGACCCGGCTCTGACGGGCCGGGTGCCTGCGGCGACGGCCGCCGGGTTCGGTCCTAGGATGAGCCGCGCGCCCCCCGACGTCGCCGTGTCGACAAAAGTAGGCTGCACAGCACCACCCGACCGTCCGACGACCGAGAGACTGCCCGTGTCCGAGTCCCTGCCCTTCGAGCACCCCGTCACCGCCGCCCCCGGGAGCGGGCTCGGACCGACGGGTCGCCCGCTCCGCGACTTCCCGGAGCCCGCTCCGGTCACGTCGCACGGGCCGGCGCGGGTGATGTCGATGTGCAACCAGAAGGGCGGCGTCGGCAAGACCACGACGACCATCAACCTGGGTGCGGCGCTGGCCGAGTACGGCCGCAAGGTGCTGCTCGTCGACTTCGACCCGCAGGGGTCGCTGTCGGTCGGGCTGGGGCTCAACCCGCACGAGATGGACCTGACCATCTACAACCTGCTGATGCAGTCCGACGTGACCCTCGACGAGGTCGTGGTGCCCACCGGCGTGCCCGGCATGGACCTGCTGCCCTCGAACATCGACCTCTCCGCCGCCGAGGTGCAGCTGGTGCACGAGGTCGGCCGCGAGCAGACCCTGCAGCGGGTGCTGCGCCCGGCCATGTCGCAGTACGACGTCATCATCATCGACTGCCAGCCCTCGCTCGGGCTGCTCACCGTCAACGCGCTCACCACGTCGCAGGGGGTGCTGATCCCGCTCGAGTGCGAGTACTTCGCCCTGCGCGGCGTCGCGCTGCTCAAGACCACGATCGACAAGGTCCGCGAGCGGCTCAACCCCGACCTCGAGATCGACGGCGTCCTCGGCACCATGTTCGACGGCCGCACCCTCCACAGCCGCGAGGTGATGGAGCGCCTGGTGCAGGCCTGGGGCGACACGGTGTTCCACACCGTGATCCGCCGCACCGTGAAGTTCTCCGACGCCACCGTCGCCGGGGAGCCGATCACCTCCTACGCCTCGAGCTCGGCGGGGGCCGAGTCCTACCGACAGCTGGCCCGGGAGGTGCTCGCCCGGTGGCACGACGCGTGAGCCTGCCGGCCGCGGACGACCTGTTCCGGCCGACCGACACCCAGCCCCGCCCGGAGGCGGACGCCGCCCCGGCCCCGGACGCGGTCGCGCCCGGCGCCCCGCGCCGGCCCAGCGGGCGGGTGCGCCACGACGAGAAGGTGACCGTCTACCTCACCGCCGACGAGCTGCTCGACCTCGAGAACGCCCGGCTGACGCTGCGCCGGGCCCACGAACTCGCCGTCGACCGCGGCCGCCTGGTGCGCGAGGCGGTGGCACTGGTGCTGGAGGACCTCGAGGCGCGCGGCGACGACAGCGCGCTGGTGCGGCGGCTGAGCCAGCAGTGACCCGCGCATGACGGGGTCGGTGCCGGCGCCATGACCGAGCTCGAGTCCGCGCCCGCCTTCTCGCTGCACCTCGACAACTTCGAGGGCCCCTTCGACCTGCTGCTCAGCCTGATCTCCAAGCACAAGCTCGACATCACCGAGGTCGCGCTGTCGCGGGTCACCGACGAGTTCATCGCCCACGTCAAGGCCGGCGGGAGCGTCTGGGACCTGGAGCAGACGACGTCCTTCCTGCTCGTGGCCGCGACCCTGCTCGACCTCAAGGCCGCCCGGTTGCTGCCGCAGGGCGACGTCGAGGACGAGGAGGACCTCGCGCTGCTCGAGGCCCGCGACCTGCTCTTCGCGCGGCTGCTGCAGTACAAGGCGTTCAAGCTGGTCGCCGCCACCTTCGGCACCCGCCTGGAGGGGGAGGGACGCCGACACCCCCGCGCGGTGGGGCTCGAGGACCGCTTCGCGGGGCTGCTGCCGGAGGTGCTGATCGGCATCGGGTTGGAGCAGTTCGCCGGCCTCGCCGCCCGGGCCCTGGAGCCGAGGGCGGTTCCCGAGGTCAGCCTCCAGCACATCCACGCCGCCACCGTCTCGGTGCGCGAGCAGGCCGGCGTGGTGCTCGACCGGCTGCGCCGCAGCGGCACGATGACGTTCCGCGCCCTCTGCGGCGACTCACCCGACACCCTGACCACCGTGGCCCGGTTCCTGGCGCTGCTCGAGCTGTTCCGCGAGGGCGCGGTCGCCTTCGAGCAGGTCCGCGCGCTCGGCGAGCTGACCGTGCGCTGGACCGGCGACGAGGACGGCGACGACGCCGGTGCTGACGAGCTGCTGACCGAGATCGACGAGTTCGACGGGACGCCGCTGCCGGCGGCGCCGTCCGAGGAGACCCGATGACCGAGCCCGCCGAACCCGCCGCCGAACCCGCCGGGTCCGAGCAGCTGGCCGTGCCGCTGGCCGAGCTGCGCCCGGCGCTGGAGGCGGTGCTGATGGTGGCCGACCAGCCGCTCGACGAGACGACCCTGGCCACCGCGGTCGGCTACCCCGGTGAGGAGGTCACCGCCGCGCTCACCGCGCTGGCCGCCGAGTACGACGAGCAGGGCCGCGGCTTCGAGCTGCGCAACCTCGCCGGCGGGTGGCGCTACTACACGCGCGAGGCCTACGCCGCCGTCGTCGAGGGCTTCGTGCTCGAGGGCCAGCAGGCCCGGCTCACCCAGGCCGCGCTCGAGACGCTCGCCGTCGTCGCCTACAAGCAGCCGGTGACCCGCGCCCGGGTCTCGGCGATCCGCGGCGTGAACGTCGACGGCGTGATGCGCACCCTGCTCTCGCGCGGGCTCGTCGAGGAGGCCGGCCGCGACGGCGAGCACGGTGCGACGCTCTACCGCACGAGCAGCTACTTCCTGGAGCGGATCGGCGTGCAGTCGATCGACGAGCTCCCCGAGCTGGCGCCGTACCTGCCCGACATGGACGACCTCGACGACGAGCTCGCCGAGATGCTCGCCCCCTCCCAGCCCGCCGCGGCGACCGGACCGACCGACGAGCCCACCGACGCAGCACCCGAGCAGGACGGACCCGCATGAGAGACGTCGCGACCGACGAGGACGGCCTGATCCGCCTGCAGAAGCTGCTGGCCCAGTCGGGGGTTGCCTCGCGCCGCAAGTGCGAGGAGCTGATGCTCGACGGCGAGGTCGAGGTCGACGGTGAGGTCGTCACCCGGCTCGGCACCAAGGTCGACCCGCGCACCGCCGTCATCCGGGTCTCGGGCCTGCGGCTCCCGCCGGTCTCCGAGCACGTCTACCTCGTGCTGAACAAGCCGCGCGGCGTGGTCTCGACGATGTCGGACCCCGAGGGCCGGCGCACGATCGCCGACGTCGTCGCCGACCGGCCCGAGCGGCTCTTCCACGTGGGGCGGCTCGACACCGACACCTCCGGGCTGCTGCTGCTCACCAACGACGGCGACTTCGCGAACAAGATGGCCCACCCCTCCCACGAGGTCGACAAGACCTACGTCGCCGAGGTCGAGGGCCGGGTGACCAAGGAGACCGTCGCGACCCTGCTCGCCGGCGTCGAGCTCGACGACGGGCCGGTGCGGCCGACCCAGGCGCGCATCGTCGCCGCGCAACAGGGCAAGTCGATCGTCGAGCTGGTGATCCACGAGGGCCGCAACCGCATCGTGCGCCGGCTGCTCGACCACCTCGGCCACCCGGTGAAGAAGCTCAGCCGGATCCAGCTCGGCCCGGTCCGCCTCGGCGGCCTGCCGTCGGGGGAGCTGCGCGAGCTCACCAACGACGAGCTGGGCGCGCTGCTCGACAGCGTCCGGCTGTAGCGGGCGCGGGCGCCCCGGAGCGCGTAGGTTCGGGGTCGTGAGCGTCCCCGGGGTGTTGGCGCCGTACGTCGCGGGCCTGGTGCCGTACGACGTGTGCGGCGAGCCCGGCGTGCACATCGGGATGCCGTCGACCCACCTCACGCTGGTGCTGGCCGTCGACGAGCCGCTCGACGTCGGCTGGGCCGGGGGCGCCCGGGTGTCGTCGTGGGCGAACGTCGCCGGGCTGCACCCGGGCCCGGCCGAGATCCGGCACGGCCGGCGCCAGCGCGGGGTCTACCTCGACCTCACCGTCGCCGGTGCCCGGGCCCTGTTCGGGCTGCCGGCCGGCGCGCTGGCCGGAGCGCTGGCCGACGTGGCCGACGTCGACCCGGCGCTGCGCGGGCTCCCCGAGCAGCTGGCCGCGACCGGGCCCCGCGACTGGGCGGGCGTCGTCACCTTGGCCCTCACCGCGGCCCTGGCCAGGCACGACGCCGCCGCGCCGCGGGCGGAGGTCGGCCGCGCCCTGGCGCGGCTCACGCGGGGGGCGGGGGTCGCGGAGGTGGCCGACGAGGTCGGGTACAGCCGCCGGCACCTGGGCGACCTCGTGCGCGCCGAGTGCGGGGTGTCGCCGCAGGAGTACCGGCGGCTGGCGCGCTTCGAGCGCAGCCACGCGCTGGTCCGCGACCCGGCGACGTCCCTGGCCGACGCCGCCGCGCGCTGCGGCTACGCCGACCAGTCCCACCTGACCCGCGAGTGGGTCGTCCTCGCCGGGTGCAGCCCCTCGCAGTGGCGGCACAGGGAGCTCCCATCCGTCCAAGCCCGGGAGCCCGCGCCGGGGGCAGGGTGAGGCCATGGACACCACCGACATCAAGCACTGGCAGAGCATGAGCGTCCGCGACGCCGACGTGATGACCACCTGGCTGGCCGCGATCGGCTTCCGCGAGCACGCGACCTACCGCAGCGCCGAGGACCCGGGCGTCGTCGAGCACGCGGAGTGGGTCTGGGAGGGCGGCGGCGGGATCATGCTCGGCACCGCGCGCCCCGACTCGCCGGTCACCGCGCCGGGGCGGTCCTCGGCCTACCTCGTCACCGACGACCCCGACGGCGCCGTCGAGCGGGCCCTCGCCGCCGGCGCCACCCTCGAGCGGGCCGTGGTCGACCAGGACCACGGCGGCCGCGGCGGCAGCGTGCGCGACCCCGAGGGCAACCACTGGTCGTTCGGCAGCTACCAGCCCGGTTGACCACGGGCCGGGGGCGGGGGCGACCGGCGGGCCACTAGCCTTGCGGGCATGGCAGTGCGTGCAGTCAGGGGAGCGACCCAGCTCGAGGTCGACGAGCGTGGGCAGATGCTCGAGCGGGTCTCGGAGATGGTGCTCGACGTGATGACGTCCAACGGGCTCGGCGTCGACGACTTCATCTCGGTGATCTTCACCGCGACCAGCGACCTGCGCAGCGAGTTCCCGGCCTACGCCGCGCGCCAGCTCGGGTTCGGCGACGTCCCGCTGATCTGTGCCCGCGAGCTCGAGATCGAGGGTTCGATGCCGCGGGTGGTGCGGATGATGGCCCACGTCGAGAGCGACCTGCCGCGCGCCGAGATCACCCACTGCTACCTGCACGGCGCCGCGGCGCTGCGCTCGGACCTGACCCGGGTCCGGTCCGTGCCCGACGAGCAGCAGCCCAGCACGTAGGATCGTCCCCCGTGACAGGGGACCCCAGCACGGACGTCAGCACGCTCGCCACCGTCGTCGTCGCCGTCGACGGCACGTCGGGGTCGGGCAAGTCGAGCACCTGCCGCGGCGTCGCCGGGCGGCTCGGCCTGCGCTACCTCGACACCGGGGCGATGTTCCGGGCCGTCACGTGGTGGATGCTGCAGCACGGCGTCGACGTCCACGACCCCGACGCCGTCGCGGCCCGGGCCGGCGAGCCGGTGCTGGCCTCCGGCACCGACCCCGACGGCCCGACCATCGCGGTCGACGGCGTCGACGTGAGCGCCGCGATCCGCACCGAGGAGGTCACCCGGGCGGTCTCGCCGGTCAGCACGGTGCCGGCCGTGCGGGCCCGGCTCCTCGCCCAGCAGCGCGAGATCATCGCCCCACCCGGTGGTCCGGGCGGCGGGATCGTGGTGGAGGGACGCGACATCGGCTCGACGGTGTGGCCCGAGGCCGAGGTCAAGGTCTACGTCACCGCCGACCCCGCCGCCCGGGCCGCCCGGCGTGCGCTCGAGGAGGGCGGCTCCGACGTCGCCGCGACCGAGCAGGTGCTGCGCGAGCGCGACCGGATCGACTCCGGCCGGGCGACCGCGCCCCTGGTGCAGGCCGATGGCGCCGTCCACGTCGACACCACCCCCTACACCCTCGACGAGGTGATCGACCTCCTCGTCGACCTCGTCGAGCGCACGCTCGCGCCGACCCCGTGAGCCCGACCCCGTGAGCCGGCACACCGACCTCCCGCGCACCGACGGCGTCCGCCGGCCGCCGCGGTGGCTGCTGCGCGGCGCCCGCCCGGTCACCCGGTGGCTGGTGGAGCACCGCTACGACGTGCACGTGCACGGCGCCGAGCACGTGCCGCGCGAGGGTCCCGTCGTGCTCGCGGCCAACCACATCGGGATCATCGACGGGCCGCTGCTGGCGATCCTCGCCCCGCGCCCGGTGCACGCCCTGACCAAGGTCGAGATGTTCCGTGGCCCGCTCGGGCGCTTCCTCGCCAGCGCCGGCCAGATCCCGCTCGACCGCTTCCACACCGACCCGGGTGCGGTGAAGTCGGCCGTGCGGGTGCTGCGCGACGGCGGTGTCGTCGGGATCTTCCCCGAGGGCACCCGCGGTTCCGGCGAGCTCGAGCTGTTCCACCGCGGCGCCGCCTACCTGGCCCTGACCACGGGCGCGCCGATCGTCCCGGTGCTGTGGTTCGGCACCCGCGAGCCCGGCGGGTCGAGCTCGTCGCTGCCCCCGCGCCGGGCCCGGATCGACGTGGTCTTCGGCACGCCGCACGCCGTCGATGCGGTGCTGTGGCCCCGGACGCGAGACGATGTGGGGGAGACGTCACGCCTGCTCCGGTCCCGGATGCTGGCCGACCTCGCGGAAGCAATCCGGGCCACCGGGCGTTCGCTTCCCGGGCCCCTGCCTGCGGGCCAGCACGAGCCAGACCCCGGCGGGGGCGTTACGGAGAAATCGGCATGACCACGGACAACAGCGGCTACGAGACCCCCGAGGGGTTCGGCGACGACGACACCCCCGACGGACCCATCCCGGTCCTGGCCGTCGTCGGACGGCCCAACGTCGGCAAGTCGACGCTGGTCAACCGGATCATCGGGCGCCGCGAGGCCGTCGTCGAGGACGTCCCGGGCGTGACCCGCGACCGCGTGTCCTACGACGCGCACTGGAACGGGCGCGCCTTCACCGTCGTCGACACCGGCGGCTGGGACCCCGACGCCCGGGGCCTCGCGCAGCGGATCGCCGCCCAGGCCGAGGTGGCGGTGACCCTCGCGGACGCCGTCCTCTTCGTCGTCGACGCGACCATCGGGATCACCGACGCCGACGCCGAGGTCGTCAAGATCCTCCGCAAGTCCGGCAAGCCGGTGGTGCTCGCGGCCAACAAGGTCGACGACGCCCGCGCCGAGGCCGAGGCCTACGCCCTGTGGAACCTCGGGCTCGGCGAGCCGTGGCCGGTCTCCGCGCTGCACGGCCGCGGCTCGGGTGACATGCTCGACGCCGTCCTCGACGCGCTCCCCGAGCCGCCCCCCGACCGCGACAAGGAGCCGGGCGGACCGCGCCGGATCGCGATCGTCGGCAAGCCCAACGTCGGCAAGTCCTCGCTGCTCAACAAGCTCGCGGGCGAGGAGCGCGTCGTCGTCGACAACGTCGCCGGCACCACCGTCGACCCCGTCGACGAGCTGATCGAGCTCGGCGGCCGCACGTGGCGCTTCATCGACACCGCCGGCATCCGCAAGCGGGTCAAGGAGGCCTCGGGCCACGAGTACTACGCCTCGCTGCGCACCACGACCGCGATCGACCGCGCCGAGGTCGCCGTGCTGGTCGTCGACGGCGGGCAGACCGTCTCCGAGCAGGACCTGCGGATCATCCAGACCATCCGCGAGGCCGGCCGGGCCCTCGTCATCGCCTTCAACAAGTGGGACCTCGTCGACGACGAGCGCCGCTACTACCTGGAGCGCGAGATCGAGCGCGACCTGGTGCAGGTGCAGTGGGCGCCCCGGATCAACCTCACCGCCCGCACCGGCTGGCACGTCGACCGGCTGGTGCCGGCGATCGACCGCGCCCTCGAGGGCTGGGAGACCCGGGTCAGCACCGGCGTCCTGAACGGCTTCCTGGGCCGGCTCGTCGCCGAGCACCCGCACCCGGTGCGCAGCGGCAAGCAGCCCAAGGTCATGTTCGGCACCCAGGCCGGCACCGCGCCGCCGACGTTCGTGCTGTTCACCTCCGGCAAGCTCGACGCCTCCTACGAGCGCTACATCGAGCGCCGGCTGCGCGAGGAGTTCGGCTTCGTGGGCACCCCGATCGTGCTGACCCAGCGGGTGCGCGAGAAGCGCAAGCGCTGACCCGTCCCTGATCCGGCGCGGACCGTCTGGGCCGCTCGAGCCGCTCGCGGCCGTTCCGCGGTGCGTGGGGTGGGTGCGACGAGGGGGCGGTCCGACGTCTCGGCCCAGGCGGCCGTGCTGGAGGATGGCACGCTGACGTCGGTGCTCCTCGTGCAGCGGGAGGGGCTGTCGGTCGACGAGGTCCGCGACCGGGCGCCGGCCGTGCTCGACCTCGTGTGGGGACCTCGCCCGCTTGACCCGTTCGAACATGTGTTCGATCATGAGGGGTGCCCGCTCGATCCACCCTCTCGCCCCTCGACCCGTCGCGCTCGGTGGTCGACCAGCTGCGCGAGCGGGTCGCGGCGATGGAGCGCAAGCCCGCCCGGCAGCCGGTCGCGACGCTGCCGGCCCTCGCCGACCTGGTCCCGCTGCACGCCGGCGGCACCTACGGCGTCGACTCCGCCGCCCTCGGCCTGGCCCTGGCCGCCGGGGCCTCGCAGGCCGGTGAGTGGGTGGGCTTCGCCGGCTGGAGCGACTTCGGCGCCGAGGCCGCGGCCGGGCTGGGGGTCGAGCTGGCCCGCACCGTCCTGGTGCCCGACCCGGGGGAGCACTGGCTGGAGGTGACCGCGGCGCTCGTCGACGTGCTGCGGGTCGTCGTCCTGCGCCCCCCGACCGGGGTGGGCGCGGCGGTCGACGCCCGCGCCGCCGGCATCCTCGAGTCCCGGCTGCGCACCCGCTCCTCGGTGCTGGTCGTGTGGGGTGACTGGCCCCGCGTCGATGCCCGGCTCACGCTCGAGGAGTCGCGCTGGAGCGGTCCCGACGCCGGGGCGGGCTGGTTGCGCGAGCGCCGGGCCCGGGTCGCCGTGCGCCGTGGCGCGCGGCCGCCGGTGCGCGCCGACCTGTGGTTCCCGGGCGCCGGCGGCGGGGTCGAGCCGGCGGTGCCGTCGCGTGTCGCCTCGCCGGTCGTCCCGATCCGCGAGGCGTCCGGATGAGGGTGATGGTCCTCTGGTGCCCCGACTGGTCGGTGGTGGCCGGGCTGGCCGAGGCCGAGCAGCCGGAGCGGATGCCGGCCGCGGTGCTGTCGGGCAACGTCGTCGAGGTCTGCAACGGCCCGGCCCGCGCCGAGGGCGTGCGTCGCGGCCAGCGCCGCCGCGACGCGCAGTCGCGCTGCCCCGACCTGCTGCTGCTGCACGACAACCCCGACCGCGACGCCCGGGCCTTCGAGCCGGTGCTGGCGACCGTCGAGGAGCTCCGCCCCGGCGTCGCGGCGCTGCGGCCCGGGCTGCTGGCCGTGCGGGCGCCCGGCAGCTGGTTCGGCACCGAGCAGAACGCCGCCGCGACGGTCAGCCAGGCCCTGGTCGAGTCGGCGGTGTGGGACGTCCGGATCGGCATCGCCGACGACCTGTTCACCGCCGAGCAGGCGGCCCGCCGCGCCGTCGTCCAGGGGTGGGAGGTGGTGGCGCCGGGCGGGTCGGCCGGCTTCCTGCGCACCCTGCCGGTCGACGTCCTCGAGGGCGACGGGCCGGCCGGGCGGGAGGCGGTCAGCCTGCTGCGCCGACTCGGGCTGCCGACCCTCGGCGACCTCGCCGCGCTGCCCGGCGACGCGGTCGAGCACCGCCTCGGCCGCTACGGGGCCACGGTGTGGCGGCGCGCCCGCGGCGAGGACCCCGCCCTGTTCGCCGCCCGCACCCCGCCCGCCGAGCTCGACGTCGAGGTGGTCTTCGAGCCGCCGCTCGACTCGGTGGAGGCGGTGGCCTTCAGCGTCCGCACCACCGCCGAGCGGTTCGTCGCCCAGCTCGCGGCCCGCCAGCTGGTGGCGACCGGCGTCCGGGTCGAGGCGGACGCCGACGGCGCCACGGTCTCGGCCCGCACCTGGCTGCACCCCCGCTACTTCGGCGCCCGCGACCTGGTCGACCGGGTGCACTGGCAGCTGCAGCCCGCGGCGGGCTCGGCGCTGCGCTCGCGCAAGCAGTCGGGCTCGGTGCGCGCCCCGATCGAGCGGGTCCGCTTCGTGCCCGAGACCGTCGAGCCGGCCGCGGCGCACGGGGAGGCGCTGTGGGGCGGCAGCTCCGACGACCTGGTCGAGCGCGGGGTCGCCCGGGTGCAGGGGATGGTCGGCTTCGACGCGGTGCGTCGTCCGGTGCTCCAGGGCGGGCGCAGCCCCGCGTCGCGGCAGGCCACGGTGCCGTGGGGTGAGCGGGCCGTCGACCTGCGGCCGGTCGACCGGCCCTGGCCGGGGCGGGTGCCGGGCCCACCGCCGGTGCGGGTCTTCACCTCCCCGCTGCTCGCCGACGTCGTCGACGACGTCGACCGCCCGGTCGCGGTCACCGAGCGCGGCGCGGTCACCGCCGAGCCCCGCCGGTTCCGCGTCGGCGGCGACCGGGTCCGGCTGCCGTGGCAGCCGGTGAGCGCGTGGGCCGGGCCGTGGCCGGTCGACGAGACGTGGTGGGCCGGGGGAGCCGGGCTGCGCTCGCGGTTCCAGGTGGTCGGGGCCGACGGCCGTGCCTGGCTGATGGTCTGCGGCGCCGACGGCTGGTCGGTGGAAGCGGGCTACGACTGATGGGCGGTGACCGGTGAGCTGGAACAACCCGTCCATGCACTGGGCCGAGCTCGAGCGACGGCTCAGCGGTCGCCCGGGCGCCGACGACGCCCCGATCTCGCGGCGCAAGCACGCCCGCGGGAGCGGTCGCGCGATCGAGCGGCCGACCGGGGCCACGCCGTACGCCGAGCTGCACTGCCACAGCCACTACAGCTTCCTCGACGGCGCCTCCTCCCCGACCGAGCTCGTCGAGGAGGCGGTGCGACTGGGGCTGCACGCGATCGCCGTCACCGACCACGACGGGTTCTACGGCGCGCCGATGCTGGCCGAGGCGGCCGCGGAGCACGACCTGCTGACGGTCTACGGCGCCGAGCTGTCGCTGGGCCTGAGCGGCCCGCAGAACGGCGTCCCCGACCCCGAGGGGTCGCACCTGCTGGTGCTGGCGCGCGGCGTCACGGGCTACCACCGGCTGGCCTCGGCGCTCACCGACGCGCACCTGGCCGGCGACGAGAAGGGGCGCCCGGTCTACGACCTCGGCGCGCTCGGTGCCGCCGGGCGCGGGCACTGGACGGTGCTCACCGGGTGCCGCAAGGGGGCGGTGCGCACCGCGCTGGCGTCCGGCGGCCCGCGGGCGGCGTCCGAGGAGCTCGACGGGCTGACGTCGCTGTTCGGGATCGAGCACGTGCTCGTCGAGCTGTCGCCGCACCCCGGCGCCGACGACACCAACGCCGCGCTGGCCGGCCTGGCGCGCACCCACGGGCTCGACGTCGTCGCGGCCGGCAACGTGCACCACGCGACCCCGGCCCGGCACCGGCTGGCCTCGGCGATGGCCGCCGTCCGGGCCCGGCGCAGCCTGGCCGAGCTCGACGGCTGGCTCGACCTGTCGGCGTCCGCGCACCTGCGCAGCGGTGCCGAGATGGCGGCCGCGCTGGCACCGTACCCGGGTGCGGTCGAGCGGAGCGTGGCCCTGGCCGACGAGCTGGCCTTCGACCTGCGCAAGGCCTCGCCGTCGCTGCCCAAGCACCGCATCCCCGCCGGCCACACCGCCGACTCCTGGCTGCGCGAGAAGACGATGCAGGGCTTCGCCGAGCGCTACGCCGGCACCCCGCAGGAGCAGGTCGCCCGCGAGCGCATCGAGCACGAGCTGCGGGTGATCGCCGAGAAGGACTTCGCCGGCTACTTCGTCATCGTCCACGACATCGTCGACTTCGCCCGCGGTCGCGGCATCCTCTGCCAGGGTCGGGGCTCGGCGGCCAGCTCGGCGGTCTGCTACGCGCTGGGCATCACCGCCGTCGACGCGGTCTTCTACCGGCTGCCGTTCGAGCGGTTCATCTCCGCGCACCGCGACGAGGAGCCCGACATCGACGTCGACTTCGACTCCGACCGCCGCGAGGAGGTCATCCAGTGGGTCTACGACACCTACGGCCGGCGCAACGCCGCGCAGGTCGCCAACGTGATCGGCTACCGGCCGCGGATGGCGGTGCGCGACGCCGCCAAGGCCCTCGGTCACTCCCAGGGCCAGCAGGACGCGTGGTCGAAGCAGATCGACGGCTGGAAGTCGGTGGTCGCCGGCGACCAGGGCGACCCGACCGCCCACGACGTCCCCGCGCCGGTGGTGGCGCTGGCCGAGGAGCTGATGGGGGCGCCGCGGCACCTGGGCATCCACTCCGGCGGGATGGTGCTCACCGAGCGGCCGATCGGCGAGGTCTGCCCGATCGAGCGGGCCCGGATGGACCGACGCACGGTGCTGCAGTGGGACAAGGACGCCTGCGAGTCGATGGGGCTGGTCAAGTTCGACCTGCTCGGCCTCGGGATGCTCGGCGCCCTCGACCACATGATGCGGATGACCGCCGAGCACCTGGGGGAGCCGTGGACGCTGGCGACGATGCCGAAGGAGGAGCCGGCCGTCTACGACATGCTCTGCCGGGCCGACTCGATCGGCGTCTTCCAGGTCGAGAGCCGCGCCCAGATCGGCACCCTGCCGCGGCTGCAGCCGCGGGAGTTCTACGACCTGGCGATCGAGATCGCGCTGATCCGGCCGGGCCCGATCCAGGGCGGCGCCGTGCACCCCTACGTGCGCCGCGCGACCGGCAAGGAGGAGGTCACCTACGACCACCCCGACCTGGTGCCGGTGCTGGAGCGGACCCGCGGCGTCCCGCTGTTCCAGGAGCAGCTGATGGCGATGGCGGTCGCGCTCGGCGACTGCACCCGCGACGACGCCGACCTGCTGCGCCGCGCGATGGGCTCCAAGCGCGGGGTCGAGCGGATCGAGTCGATCAAGGAGAAGCTGTACGCCGGGATGGCCCGGCGCGGGCTGGTGGGGGAGAAGGCCGACGCGATCTACGTCAAGATCCTGTCGTTCGCGAACTTCGGGTTCGCGGAGTCGCACGCGCTCTCGTTCGCGCTGCTCGTCTACGCCAGCTCGTGGTTCAAGCTGCACTACCCGGCGGCCTTCCTGGCCGGGCTGCTGCGCAACCAGCCGATGGGGTTCTACTCGCCGCAGTCGCTGGTCGGCGACGCCCGCCGGCACGGCGTCGAGGTGCGCCGCCCCGACGTCCAGGTGTCGGCGGCGCAGGCCGGCCTGGAGCCGGCGTCGCCGGGACGACGGGCCGGCGCACCCGAGGGGCTGGGCGCGACCGGTCACGAGGCCTGCCTGCGGCCGCGCTTCGAGCGCACCGAGTGGCGGCCGGGCACCCCCGACCCGACGGCGGTGCACCGCCGCGACGGCCGGTGGGCGGTACGGCTGGGGCTCGACGCGGTGCGCGGCATCGGTGCCGACGTCGCCGTCCGGATCGTCGCGGCGCGGGACGAGGCGCCGTTCGCCGACGTCACCGACCTGTCGCGGCGCGCCGACCTCACCTCGTCCCAGCTCGAGGCGCTGGCCACCGCGGGGGCCTTCGACTCCTTCGGCCTCGACCGGCGCCAGGCGTTGTGGGCGGCCGGGTTCGCCGAGCGCGGCGACCAGATCGCCGGCACCACGCCCGCGCCGACGGCGCCGACCCTGCCCGGGATGAGCGAGGTCGACCTGACCCTGGCCGACCTGTGGGCCACCAAGATCTCCCCCGAGCGGCACCCGCTGGAGCACCTGCGCGAGGAGATCCGCCGCGCCGGCATCCGCTCGGTCGCCGACCTCGAGACCACCGAGTCGCACCGCCGGGTCCACGTGGCCGGTCTGGTCACGCACCGGCAGCGGCCGGGCACCGCGATGGGCGTGACGTTCCTCAACCTCGAGGACGAGACCGGGATGCTCAACGTCGTCTGCTCGATCGGGGTGATGAAGGTGCACCGGCAGGCCGCGCGCAACCGGGTCGCCGTGGTGGTCCGGGGCACCCTGGAGCGGTCCGAGGGGGTCACCAACCTGATCGCCGACCGGGTCTCCTCCCTCGACGACGTCGTCCCGGGGGCCGGCGCGGTGCTGCAGGCCCGGCAGTCCTCGCGCGACTTCCGCTGACCCCGCCGGGCGGGTGCCCGCCCGACGGGGAGCGCGGCGTCGTCACCCCCGGCCGGCCCCGCCGGCGCGGGCGCAGCGACCGGCCAGCAGGCCGAACGCGGCGGCCAGCTCGGGGGGTCCGACGACCTCCAGCTCGGCGTCGAAGCGACACAGCGCGGCCGCCAGCGCCGGCCACGACCACGCGCCCTCGACGAGCCGGGTGCGGGCGTCGCCGACGGCCTCGACGACGCCGTCGCCGACGTACGGCTCGACCGCGGCGACGGGGAGGTCGAGGACGACCTCGCCCTCGCACGGCCAGCCGGTCGAGCCCTCCGCGCCCCGGAACCGGCCGGTGACGAACGTCGCGACGTCCCCGCCGGGCAGCTCCCGCTCGGCGAAGCGGGGACCGGTGGGCACCCGCGGCGCCACCCGGTCGGCGCGCAGGGTGCGCCAGTCCTCGCGGTCGAGGTCCCAGGCGACGAGGTACCACCGGCCGCGCCAGGTGACGAGGTGGTGCGGCTCGACGCGACGCGGTGCGGCGCCACCCCCGGTTGCGTCCGAGGCGTAGTCCAGGCGGAGCACCTCGCGGGCGTGCACCGCGGCTCCGAGCGCGAGCAGCACGGCGCTGTCGACGTCGCTCCGCGGGCCGCCCGGGGGCTCCACGACCGTGACCGGCAGGGTGTCGAGGCGGCGGCGCAGCCGCGCGGGCATGACCTGCCGGACCGTCGTCAGGGCGCGCAGCGCACCCTCGGCCACGTTGTTGCCCAGCCCGGCGCCGCCGGTCGCGGCGATCCGCAGGGCGACGCCGACGGCGACCGCCTGGTCGTCGTCGAGCAGCAGCGGCGGCAGGTCGGCGCCGGCGGCCAGCCGGTAGCCGCCGTCCGGGCCCTTGGTCGTCGCGATCCGGTAGCCGAGCTCGCGCAGCCGGTCGACGTCGCGCCGCACGGTCCGGGTGCTGACGTCGAGCCGGTCGGCCAGCAGGTCGCCCGACCAGTCGCGGCGCGTCTGGAGCAGCGACAGGAGCGTGAGGAGTCGCGACGACGTGGTGGGCACGACCTCCATCCTGCCCGAAGTAGCGGACACAACCTGTCCTACACCCGGGAGAACCTTCTCGCAGGCGGTCACCGGGACCGCCGCCACCTCACGAGGAGCACCCATGACCATCCAGACCGTCACCCACGTCAACCTGCGCGGAACCGCCCGGGAGGCGCTCGAGCACTACCGCTCGGTCTTCGGGGGCGAGCTCAGCGCCTTCACCTTCCGCGACGCCGGCAGCGTGACCGACGAGGCCGAGGCCGACCAGGTCGTGTGGGGCCAGGTCGTCTCCGAGGCCGGGTTCCACGTGATGGCCCACGACGTCCCCGCAGCGCGGGCGTGGGAGCCCGGCGTCGCGCCGTACTTCGTCTCGGTCCGCGGCACCGACGCCGACGAGCTCACCGGCTACTGGGAGCGGCTGTGCGCCGACGACGCCGGCGCCACCGTCGTGGTGCCGCTCGGCCCGGCCGGGTGGGCCGCCCTGTACGGCATGGTGACCGACCGGTTCGGCGTCACCTGGGTGCTCGACGTCCTGGCGCCCTACCAGGGCTGAGGCCCGGCGTCGGCCCGAGCGAGTCCACGACCGCCGCGGCCGCGCGGCGGCCACTGACGAGGGCGCCCTGGATGGAGGCGGTGTCGCGGTGGTCGCCGCAGACGAAGTGCCCGGCGCCGAGGTCGACGGGGCGGCGGGCCGAGAACGGGGCCGGCTGCGCCGGCAGGGCGTGGACGACGTCGTGGCGGCGCAGCAGCTCCCAGCCGGAGGGGTCGGTGCCGAGGATCTCGCCCGCGTGACGCCGCAGCTCGGCCTCGGGGGCGGCCCGGCCGGGGGCCAGCAGCGCCGAGGCCTGCACCAGGTGGGCGCCGGGCGGCGCGTAGCTGGGTGCGGCGTCGGACACGACGGCGCAGTTGACCACCGGTCCACCCGGCTCGGTGCGGGCGTCGACGTGCAGCAGGGCGTGGGTGGGCGGCGGCTCCGGCGCGGACCACCAGGCGGTGCTGACCCCCCTCGTGCCGGGGACCTCGGTGCGGAGCAGCGTGGCGGCGTCCGGCGCGCCGGTGGCCACCACCACCGCCCGGGCGGCGTACGTCGTGCCGGCCGCGCGCACCCGCCTGCCGGAGACCACCTCCGCCGCGGTGTCGAGGTGGACGGGCCGGGTCAGCCGGGCCGCGAGCTGGTGGGGCAGCGCGGCCATGCCCGCGCGCGGCAGGCCGGGCGTCGCCCGGACGAACATCCACAGCAGCAGCTGGGCGTAGTCGTCGGCGGTCGACCCGTCGTCCTCGAGCAGGACGCCGGCCAGGAACCGCTCGACGACGCGCCGCAGGACGCCGTCCGCACCGACCCGGTCGAGCGCCTCGCGCCGGGTCCGGGCCGGGCGGGCCGCCAGGACGTCGGCCAGGCGACGGTGGCGCCGCGGGGTGGAGAGGGGGCGCGCCCACCGCAGCATCGCCGCGAGCTCGCCCGGACGCCGTCCGCCGGCCAGGAGGGTCGACCCCAGCAGGCGGGGGGCGTGGAGGGGGTGGCCCAGGCGCAGGTGCTTCGCCCCGTCGGTCAGGGCCACCACACCGGCCCCGAACGGCTGCAGCCCCAGGGCGGGGACGTCGACGACGCCCTCGAGCTCGGGGTAGGCGGGGTTGAGCAGCTGGAAGCCCCGGTCGAGCAGGAAGCCGTCGACCTCCTCGGTCCGGATCCGGCCGCCCACCGCGTCGGCGGCCTCGAGGACCACCACGTCGAGCCCGGCCCGCTCCAGCTCGAGGGCACACCGCAGCCCGGCCAGGCCGGCACCGACGACGACGACGTCCGTCTCCTGGTCCACCCCGGAAGTGTGGCACCGGCCCGCGCGGCCCGTCTCACCCCGATCGCGCCACCCCGATCGCGCCACCGAGGGGTGGGGTGTCGACCGTCCCGCCCTGGCACCGTCGTCTGCACGCCGGATGACCTCAGCCATCCCGGCGGCGACCAGGGCGAGTCTGCACGCCCGGTCACCTCTCCGAACCCTCGACACCGGCGCGACCACGCGCGGAACGGACGACCCATGACCGCGATCCTCTTCGGCTCCATCAGCACCCTGGCCGACACCTCCGAGATCCAGCGCGACGCGTTCAACCGCGCGTTCGCCGAGCACGGCATCGACTGGCAGTGGGACCGGGAGGAGTACGCCGGCCTGCTGGCCTCCAGCGGCGGCCGCGACCGCGTCGCGGCCTACGCCGAGGAGCGCGGCGAGGACGTCGACGCCGACGCCGTGCACGCCACCAAGTCCCGGATCTACCAGGAGACGCTCGCCGCGACCGAGATCGCGCCCCGCGAGGGCGTCGTGGAGACCATCCGCGCGGCGCGCGAGCAGGGGTTCCAGGTCGGCCTGGTGACCACGACGTCGGCCGACAACCTGGCCGCCCTGGGCACCGCCCTGGCCGACAGCGTGGCCTTCGACGAGTTCGACGTCGTCGTGGACGTGTCGAAGGTGGGCGCCCGCAAGCCGGACGCCGAGGCCTACTCCTACGCGCTGGCGCAGCTCGGCGCGGACGCCGGCGACGCGGTCGCGATCGAGGACAACCTCGGCGGGGTCGCGTCGGCGCAGGCGGCCGGCGTCGCGGTCGTCGCGTTCCCGAACGGCAACACCGTCACCCACGACTTCGGGTCCACCCGCCGGGTGGAGGCTCTCGACCTCGCGGACCTGCGCTCGTGAGCGGCGCACCCACGGCACGCCTGACGGCGACCGGGACGACGTTCCGGGTCGAGGCCTACGAGAAGATCGATTACACGCTCGAGTACGTCGCGGGCGTCTTCGACGTCGAGAACACCGACCTCGCCGACTCGTTCCGCGAGCAGGGGCGCGTGCTCATGGTCGTCGACGAGAACGTGCTGCGCCTGCACGGCGACGCCGCGCACGCCTACTTCGCCGCGCACGGCATCGACCTCACCGTCGTCCCCGTACGGATCGCGGAGACCGCCAAGTCGCTGCGCACCCTGGAGGGCATCGTCGACGCGTTCGCCGACTTCGGCCTCAACCGCAAGGAGCGCGTGCTTGTCGTCGGCGGCGGCCTGACCACCGACGTGGCCGGCTTCGCCTGCGCCTCCTACAAGCGCAGCACCGACTACGTCCGCATCCCGACGACGCTGATCGGCCTGATCGACGCCAGCGTGTCGATCAAGGTCGGCGCCAACCACGGCAAGCACAAGAACCGGCTCGGGGCCTACCACGCCTCCAAGCAGGTCTTCCTGGACTTCTCGCTGCTGCGCACCCTGCCGGTCGACCAGGTGCGCAACGGGATCGCGGAGATCATCAAGATCGCCACGGTCTCCCACCTGGGCATCTTCGAGTCGCTCGAGAAGTACGCCGACGACCTGCTGCACAGCGCGTTCGGGCACGCCGAGGGCTCCGAGCACCTGCGCGAGGTGGCCGACAGGATCACCTACGACGCCATCCACACGATGCTCGAGCTCGAGGTGCCCAACCTCCACGAGCTCGACCTCGACCGGGTCATCGCCTACGGCCACACCTGGAGCCCGACGCTCGAGCTGACGCCCGAGCCGCCGCTGTTCCACGGTCACGCCATCAGCGTCGACATGGCCTACTCGGCGACGATCGCCGAGCAGCGCGGCCACATCACCACCGCCGAGCGTGACCGGGTCCTCGGCCTGTTCAGCGCCGTCGGCCTGGCCATCGACAGCCCGTACTTCACCGCCGACCTGATCGAGCGGGCGACGCCGTCGATCATGCAGACGCGCAACGGGCTGCTGCGCGCCGCCGTGCCGGACCCGATCGGCACCTGCCGCTTCGTCAACGACCTGACGATCCCCGAGCTGCAGCAGATCCTCGCGGTGCACAAGGCCGTCTGCGCGACCTACCCCCGCGGTGGCGAGGGCGTCGACCAGTACACCGCTCCCGAGTCGTGAGCGTCCCGACGGGCCCGGCCGTCGCCCGGCCGGTCACGCCGGTCGGGATCGCCGCCGACCTGCTGGCCTCGCTCGTCGGGCGGGCCGGCGACCTGCCCGACGACGTGCGCCGCGACCTGGCGCGCGCCCACGGCCTGGTGGCCGGGCTCGACGACTACGTGGCCCGGTGCACGACGCCGGCCTCGGGCGACCTCGTGGCGCTCGAGGCCCGCACCCGCAGCGAGGCGTGGGACGCCGGGGGGACAGGGCTCGAGCAGGAGATGCTGTCGGGCCACGTCGAGGGAGCCTTCCTGCGGATGCTGGTCGCGGCCACCCGGGCGCGCCAGGTCCTCGAGATCGGCATGTTCACCGGCTACTCGGCCCTCGCCATGGCCGAGGCCCTGCCGCCCGGCGGCCGGCTGGTGGCGTGCGAGGTCGACGAGCACGCCGCCGCCGTCGCCCGTGCCGCCCTCGCCCCGACGAGCGCCGGTGCGCTCGTCGACGTGCGGGTGGGCGAGGCCGCCTCGACCCTGCGCGACCTGGCCGGGGCGGGGGAGCGGTTCGACCTGGTCTTCGTCGACGCCGACAAGGCCGGCTACGCCGGCTACCTCGACGCGCTGCTCGACCTCGGGCTGCTCGCGGAGGGCGGGCTGGTCGTCGTCGACAACACGCTGATGCAGGGCCAGCCGTGGCTGCCCGAGGAGCGCACCGGCAACGGCGCGGCGATCGCGGAGTTCAACGCGCGCCTGGTCGCCGACGAGCGGGTCGAGCAGGTGCTGGTGCCGCTGCGCGACGGCGTCACCCTGGTCAGGCGCGTGGCATGAGCCTGGCGGCACGGGCGAGGTCGGTGGCGGCGATCGCCGCCCTCGAGGCGACCCTGCCCCTGAACCTGCTGCTGGTCGCGGCCGCGGTGCTGCGCCGCGGCCCGCGGCCGCAGGCCGCCGCGACCGCGGGTGGCGGAGGTCGCACGGTGCTGGTCAGCGGGGCGAAGATGACCAAGGCGCTGGTGCTGGCGCGGCTGTTCCACGCCGCGGGCCACCGGGTCGTGCTCGTGGAGACCGCGCGCTACCGGCTCACCGGTCACCGGTTCTCGAACGCCGTGGACGCCTTCCACGTCGTGCCCGACCCGACGTCGCCCGACTACGCCGCGGCGCTGCTGCGCGTCGTCGAGGAGGAGGGCGTCGACGTCTGGGTGCCGGTGTCGAGCCCGGCCTCGAGCCTGCCCGAGGCCCAGGCCGCCGAGCTGCTCGCCGGCCGCTGCGAGGTCGTGCACCTCGACACCGGGACCCTGCGCCGTGTCGACGACAAGCACGCCTTCGCCGAGATGGCGGCCGAGGTCGGGCTCGCGGTCCCGGCCACCCACCGGATCACCGACCCCCAGCAGGTGCTCGACTTCGACTTCGCCGCCCACCCGGGGCCGTGGGTGCTGAAGTCGATCCCCTACGACCCCGTGCGCCGCCTCGACCTGACCCCGCTGCCGCGGCCGACGCCGGCCGCGACCGCCGCGTTCGTGCGCGACCTGCCGATCTCGCCCGACCAGCCGTGGATCCTCCAGGAGCTGCTCACCGGCACCGAGTGGTGCACGCACGGCACGGCCCGGGACGGTCGGCTGCTGGTCTGGGCGTGCTGCCGCTCCTCGGCGTGGCAGCTGACCTACGAGCAGGTCGAGCACCCCGCGATCCGGGCCTGGGTCGAGCGGTTCGTCGCGGCCCACCGGCTCACCGGCCAGGTCTCCTTCGACTTCATGGAGGACGCAGGCGGCACCGTGCGCGCGATCGAGTGCAACCCGCGCACGCACTCCGCGATCACCCTGCTGGCCGGGCGCCCCGACGTCGCCGCCGCCTACCTCGACGACGACGCCGACCCCGTCGAACCCGCGGCCGGCACCCGGCCGACGTACTGGGTGCACCACGAGCTGTGGCAGGCGGTGCGGCACCCGGCCACGGCCCGGACGCGGCTGCGGACGATCCGCCGCGGCACCGACGCCGTGCTGGACGGGCACGACCCGTGGCCGTTCCTGGCGCTGCACCACCTGCACCTGCCCTCGCTGCTGCTGCAGAACCTGCGCGCGGGCCGGCCGTGGCTCAAGATCGACGTCAACATCGGCAAGCTCGTCGAGCCGGCGGGGGACTAGACGATGCGGATCCTGCACCTGGCCGGCTCGGCCGTCGACCCGCTGCTCGACGACGTCTCGCGGCTCTACGCCCGGGGCTGCCTCGACGCGGCCGCCGGCGGGCCCGACGAGCACGTCGTCGCCCACGTCGCGCCGGGCGGCTGGTGGCGCTTCCCCGACGGGCTCGACGACGCCGCGCTCGCCGCCGCCGAGCCGGTGCCGCTGGCCGACGCGGTCGCGCGGCTGGCCGCCCTCGCCCCGGACGTCGCACTGCCCCAGATGTTCTGCCGGCCGGGGATGACGACCTACCGCGGGCTGCTCGACCTGGTCGGCATCCCCTACGTCGGCAACCCGCCGTCGGTGATGGCCCTCGGGGCCGACAAGCCCCACGCCTCGGCCGTCGTGGCCGCCCGGGGGGTGGCCGTCCCCGACGCCCAGGTGGTCCGCCCCGGGGACCCGCTGCGGCTCGCGCTGCCGGTGGTCGTCAAGCCGGCCGACGCCGACAACTCCCTCGGCGTCACCCTCGTCCGCGCGCCGGGGGAGTACGCCGCCGCCGTCCGCGAGGCGTGCCAGCACAGCGACCGGGCCCTGGTCGAGACCTACGTCGAGCTCGGCCGCGAGGTCCGCTGCGGCGTCGTCGACCTGGGGGCCGGCCCGGTCTGTCTCCCGCTGGAGGAGTACGCCGTCGACACCGCCACCAAGCCGGTGCGCGACCACGCCGACAAGCTGCGCCGCGACGACGCCGGCGAGCTCGGCCTGGTCGCCAAGGACGCCGCCCACGCCTGGGTCGTCGACCTCGCCGACCCGGTCACCGCCCCCGTGCAGCAGGCCGCGCTGCTCGCCTACGAGGCGCTCGGGTGCCGCCACCACGGGCTGTTCGACTTCCGCGTCGACCCGCACGGGACGCCCTTCTTCCTCGAGGCCTCCCTCTACTGCTCCTTCGCCCCGACCTCCGTGGTCGTGGTGATGGCCGAGGCGGCCGGCATCGCGCTGGCCGACCTGCTCCGCTCCTCCCTGACCCGGGCCCTCGCCGCCCCCGACCTCCCTGAGGTGATCTCGTGAAGACCGACGTCCTCGACCCCGTGGGGGTCCGCCTGTCCGGTGTGCAGGTGGCCGACGACCCGACTGCCCTCGTCCCCGCCCTCCGCGGGCTGCTCGCCGAGCACGGCGTCGCCGTGCTCCCGGGCCAGGTGCTCGACGACCCGGCCTTCCTGGCGTTCCTGCGCGGGTTCGGACCGCTGAGCTTCACCGCCGGCGAGGCTCCGCTCGACGGCTTCCCCGACCTCAACGTCATCAGCAACGTCGGCCGCTGGGGCACCGACACCCCGCCGCGGAGCTCGTTCCACGTCGACACCAGCTACGTCAGCTCGCCCCCGGCCTACACCGCGCTGCGGGCCGTGACGGTGCCCGCCCGCGGCGGCGCGACGCAGTTCACCAACCAGTACCGGGCCGCCGAGACCCTGCCCGAGGAGCTCCGACGCCGGGTGGCGGGCCGCACCATCACCCACGTGGTCACCGGGGTCGACCCCGAGGCCGGCGAGACCGAGGCCGACCACCCGATCCTGCGCCCGCACCCCGTCACCGGCCGCGAGTCGCTCTACCTGACGACGCCGGCGCGGTGCGCGGCGGTCAGCGGGCTGGAGCAGGACGAGGCCGACGCGCTGGTCGCGGCGCTGTACGAGCACTCGACGCGCGCCGACAACACCTACGCCCACGCCTGGGCACCCGACGACCTGGTCGTCTGGGACAACGGGTGCGTGCTGCACCGCGCCGACCACGCCGGTGTCGTGGGTGACCGGGTCATGCACCGGGCGATGGTCGGCGGCTACGGGGACCCCGAGCACTAGCCCCACGTCCCACCCGGGACCTCTCGCGGGCCTCGCCGGACCGGTGTCCGGGGGTCGTCCGGAGGCGGTTCCACCGGTTGGATCGATCCACTCCTCCTCGTAGGGGTGAGAGGGCCCCGCAGGCATGGTCCGGGCGGAGCTCGCCGCCTAGCGTGGGCACCGGTCCCTGTGGACCTGAGTCCCCGTGAGGCGCCACCCGAGGTCGGCCGCGCACCGTGGGGATGCTGGCAGGGCTCGAGCAGGACTGCTGGACCCGTCCGGGTCGGCGGCCCTGCTCGGGCCCACACGACCCCTCGACGCCTCGCCCGGCGACGTCCTCGCGGCCGGTGTCGGTTGCGCCACAGCGACGGCCCGATTGCGGCGTTCTGGAGCGGTCGTGGCGGCGATGACGCATCATCGTCGGGTGAGGACTTCTCGGATGACCCGTCTCCTGTCCGCGGTGGTGTCGGTGGTGGTCGTGGTGGCCACCCTGCTGGTGACCCCGGCCTCGTCGAGCTCGGCCGCGCCCGCCAGCGGGCGGGTGCGCGGCGAGATCCTGCAGGCCGGTCCCGGGCCGGCGCCGAAGGTCAAGGTGCTCTGGTTCGCCTCCGACTGGACCTACCTCGGCGCGCGGCGGGCGACGGGTGGGTACTCCCTGACGCTCCCGGCCGGGCGCTACTACCTCCAGTTCGTCGACCAGAAGCCGAACTACGACGTCACGAAGAACCGGCCGACCACCGTCTCGGTCACCGTCCGGGCGGGCAGCACGACGGTGAAGACGATCCGGATGCGGCGGGGGGCGGCGATCGGCGGGACCGTACGGGCCGGCGGCAAGCCCGGCGGCGGAGCGCGGATCGTGGCCGCCAACACCGACCAGCAGTCCTTCGAGGTCATCGCCGACAAGCAGGGCAGCTACGCCCTCGGCGGGCTCCCGCCGGGCAACTACTCGGTCTTCACCTACGACCGGCGCGAGCGCTTCGTCGGTCGCAGCACCTACCTGCGCGGGGTGCGCGGCTCGGCGTTCACCAAGGTCGACATCGCCCTGAAGCGACGGGCCGGCTCGCTGCTGGTCGACCTCTACGCCGGCGACCAGCGCTACCCGGGCACCGCCTACGTCACGGCCGTCAGCCGCACCACCGGCCAGTTCTGGACGGCGAAGTCGACCAAGGGCACCGTCACCTTCGCCGGGCTCCACCCGGGGCGCTACTCGCTCCAGGTGCCGGGCACCGGCGCCTGGCTCGGCGCGACCGTGCGCCCGAGCGCGAAGGTCAGGAGCGGCCGGACGGCGTTCGGCTCGGCGCGGCTGACCAAGCGCGGCGCCTCGGTCACGGGCCGGGTGGTCGACGCCAACCGGCCGGGCAACCCCCTGGCCGGCGCGAGCGTCCGGCTGCTGAACGCCTCGGGCGCCGAGCTGGCCCGCACGACGTCGACGACCAGTGGCGGCTTCGTGCTCACCGGTCAGCTGCTGACCCAGAGCGGCGTCAGCGTGGTCGTGGGGCCGGGACCGTACTCGTCCTACCTCGGCGCCGGCGTGAGCTACTGCAAGTACACCTCCCGCAGGATCTCGGGCGTGGGCCTGACCACCGGACGGGCCACCGCCGTGGGGACGCTGGGGCTGCCGCACCTGCCCGACTCCGAGCAGGACGGCGAGCAGTGCCACACCCCCGCCCCGGCGCCCGTCCTGGCCCGCGCGGGTCGCTGACGCGGGTGTGAGCCCGATCATGTTGCGGCGAAAGCCGACAACCGGGCCCGCCATGCCGCAGACTGGTGCGGTGTCCACCCCCCACGATGAGGCGCGCCCTGTCGCGCGCGTAGACGCTGCGGCCCCTCCCGCAGCCACGGAGTACGTACGTCGGCCCGATCCCGACCTCTCGGCCTACGCCGACCAGTACCTCGACGAGGTCTCCTCGATCCCCGAGCAGCGGGCGACCGTGGGCTGCGTCATCCCGGCCTACAACGAGGCCGAGACCATCGCGGGGGTGCTCGACTCGCTCCTGATGCAGACGCGGCTGCCCGACGTCATCCACGTCATCATCAACAACACCACCGACGACTCCGTCGAGGTGGCCAGCCACTACGCCGGCCCGCACGAGCGGGAGACGGCCTCCGGCCTGCAGCGGACGATCATCTACGTCCACGACATCGGCAAGAACCCCGACAAGAAGGTCGGCGCGCTCAACTACGGCTACGCGCTGGTCGAGCACATGGACTTCCTGCTCGGGGTCGACGGCGACACCACGCCCGAGCCCGACGCGGTCGAGCACCTCGTCGAGGAGATCACCAGCGACGACCGCATCGGCGGCATCTCGGCGATCTACTCCATCGACGACAGCGCGCTCGACGGACCGATGGCCAAGTTCCTCATCGCCGGCCAGCGGGCCCAGTTCTCGGCCTTCAACATGCAGAACCTGTTGAAGGGCCGCAACATGGCCGTGCTCGGCGGGCAGTTCTCGATCTTCTCGACCCGCGCCCTGCGCGGGGTGCTCAAGGACAGCCACCAGCGCACCCCGTGGGTCAACGACAGCGAGGTGGAGGACTCGCTGCTGTCGCTGCAGATCAAGAGCACGGGCTACCTCACCAAGATCAGCGCCCGCGCCCGGGCCCACGTCGGCGGGATGACCACCCTGCGCGGGCTCGACGCCCAGCAGGTCAAGTGGAACTTCGGCGCCATCGACCTGATGTGGCCGGGGCAGCGCGGCGACACGCGCGGCCAACCGCTGCACCCCAACCTGCGGCTGCGGTGGTTCGAGCACCTCTCGATGGTCGTCAACATCGTGACCCGGCTGGGCTTCCTCCTGCTGCTCCTGGGCTCGCTGACGATCGATGCGTTCGTCTTCCAGCTCTGGTGGGCGCTGCCGCCCGTCGCGGCCATCGCGCTCAACGCGAAGGTCGCGCACTCGATGGCCTTCGCCAACCGCCGTGACTACCTGTTCGCCGTCCTGCTCGCGCCCGCCGAGGTCTACATGTGGATCCGGATGGGGCACTTCGTCCGCGCGTGGCTGAAGTTCTTCAGCCACCAGCAGACCGACAACTGGGCGGCCCAGGCCAAGGCCGAGCGCGGCAAGGGCACGGCCTACCTCTACCCCTACGTCGCCCTGCTGCTCTTCCTCGTCCTGTGCGGCGTCTGGTGGTCGCAGCTGTCGGTCTCGTTCCGCTCCGACGTGCTGTCGGTCGGCTGGCCGGTCCTGGGCGTCGTCACCCTCCTACAGACTGCGTGGATGTTCGTGAAGATCATGAAGCCGCACCGCGGGTTCAAGGCATGAGGGCCCGTCTGGCCCGTGGCGCCGCGGTGGCGACCCTGGCGCTCGCCCTCACCGCCTGCGACCTGGTCGGCAGCGACGAGGCAGCGCCGTCCGGGACGCCGGCCGGCACGTCCTCGGCCGCGCCCGACCTCACGATCGACTCCGAGTTCACCTCGAGCGGCACCTTCCAGTCGCACTCGTCGGTGCGCGGGGCCCGTGGCATCGACCTCGTGCTCACGCTCTACCCGACCAAGGCCACCCCGCGCACCAACGAGTGGTACCCCGAGGGCTCGAAGTTCTTCACCTTCACCTTCCAGGGCTACGACCTCTCCCAGCCGCTGCGCGCGTCCTTCGACTCGAAGAGGCTGATGTACCTCGACACCATCGAGGTCACCTCGGCCACCGTCACCGCCGACGGCGGGGCCACCGAGCGGCCCTACTCGCTCGACGCCGAGGCGGCGGAGGTGACCTTCGACCCCGAGCCGGCCCGCAGCCGCTACGGGATGCTGATCACCTCGCCCAAGGGCGCGCTCGAGCTCCGCAACCAGGAGATCGGGTCGATGAGCAGCGACACCCGCGGCGTCGAGCTGACGTTCCGGGCCGTGGTGCACATCGAGACACGAGCGGGGTCGGGCAAGTACCTCGAGCGCACGGTCGAGCAGGTCGTGCCGATCGCGATCTTCGCCTCCGAGGACCCGACCGTGGCCACCGAGATCCCCGAGAACGCCAGCTGAGTGCCGCCGTGGCGGCCGGGCCGGCTCAGCCCGGCTCGGTCGCCATCCGGTAGCCCACCCCGCGCACGGTCTCGATGAAGCGGGACTCGTCGTCGCCCAGCTTGCGACGCAGGCCGGCCACGTGGCCGTCGACGGCGCGCTTGTCGGCCTCGTTGACGAAGTGCGAGGTGACGTACTGCTGTCCCCGGAGGGTCAGGACGAGGTCGGCCTTGCTGCGGACCCGTCGACCGGTCCGCATCAGCGAGTGCAGGATCTCGGCCTCCGCGGCGGTGAGGTCGAGGCGGCGTCCGCCGAGGCCGGCGCCGCCGCCCGCGGGGTCGAAGGTCAGGGCGCCGAAGCGCAGCACCTGGTCGCTCGGGGCGGGCTCGGCGGCCGGCGTCGGCTGGGCCGGGGGCGTCGTGGCGGAGTCCCGGGTCGGCGCGGGCGCCTCGGCCGCGTGGCGTGGCCGCTCGACGACGCCCTCGATCCCGACGGCGAGGTGGTCGCGCAGCTCGCGGGCCGCCTGGGCCGCCCACGACTCCGGCTGGGCCGTGGCCGGGGCGGGCCCGGACGCGTCCGGGGACTCGCGCTCGGACTCCGCGGCGAACGCGACGCGGCGCAGCATCGCGTCGGCGCGGGCCCGCAGCTCGCGCGGGCGGAACGGCTTGACCAGGTAGTCGTCGGCGCCGGCCTCGAAGCCGCGCACGATGTCGATCTCCTCGGTCAGCGAGGTGATGATGATCATGTAGGTCTGGCTGAACTCGCGCACCCGCTTGGCGACCGCGAACCCGTCGATGCCGGGGATGTTGATGTCGAGCGTCATCAGCAGCGGTTCGTGCTCCCGGATGGCCTCGATGGCGCTGTCGCTGTCGTCGGCCAGCACCGTGGTGAAGCCTGACTGGGTGAGGATCAGCTGGATGAGGTCACGGGTGTCGGGGTCGTCCTCGACGATCACTGCGTTGCGGCTGGCTGGCACACGGGCATGCTAACAACGTGGGCGGCCCCGCCTCGGCGCATCCCCGAACTTCGGGATCACCAGCCGGCGGCCTCGGCGAGCGCGACGGCCCGGTCGATCCACACCTCGCCGGCCGGGGGCCCGCCGTGGCAGGTGCCGTCGCTCTCGGCCGGGGGCTTCACCCACAGCAGGGCGTCGAGCGCGGTGTCGTCGTCGACGTAGCCGGGCTCGTCGCCGAGGGCCTGGTTGGGCGGGTTGCACCAGTCCTCGACGGCGCGGCCGGTGGCGCTGGCGGCGCCGGAGCGGCCCGTGTCGACGACGTAGTGGGCGCCGCCGAGCAGCTCGCTGACCTGCTCGGCGTAGCGGCGCTCGCTCTGCAGCGGCTGGTAGTTGGCGACGTTGGTGGCGAAACCGCGCGCCCGGGCGACGTCGACCTCCTCGAGCAGGGAGGCCATCTCCTCGGCCGGGACCCAGTCGGAGTGCCCGGCGTCGACGTAGGTGGCCACCCCGGCGTCGTCGAGGGCGCGGACGGCGTCGCGGAGCAGGCCGACCCGGGACTCGACCCCCTCGCAGCTCACCGACCCCGCGAGGGCGTCCGGCTCGAGCACCGCGACGGTCCCCGGCCCGGCCGCCGTCGCGATCTCGTCGACCCAGGGCAGGTACTCCTCGACCGGCAGCCCGCCGGCCGACAGCTGTCCGGTGCAGTCACGGTCCGGGATCCCGTAGAGCACGAAGACGGGCACGGTGTCGGTGCCGGCGGCGAGGACCGAGGAGACGTAGCCACCGACGGACCCGAGCGGGTAGCGCTCCGGCGTCAGCCAGATGCCGGTCGGGACGTCGGACAGCCGCTGCAGGACGGCGGCCCGCTCGGTGTCCCCGTCGGAGGTGGCCTGCTTGGCCGCCGCCTCCAGGCGCGGGTTGGCCACCGCGGTCTGCGGCCGCTCGCGCAGCAGGTTGCCGTCGGTGTCGGCGTCGGCGTCGTCACCGCAGCCGGTGACCGCGCCCAGCACCAGGGCGGCCAGGGCGAGGGGGACGGCCGCGCGGGACCGGGGAGGGAGCACCGGCCCAGTCTGCCCGATCGCGCCGCCGGGTCAGGACCAGGTGGTCTCCACGTGGCGGTCCACGAACCGTCCGGAGCCGTGGCCGGGCCCCTCGGTCGCGAGCCCCACGACGGCGTCGGTGCCCTCGCGGACCGTCTGCGGACCGGTGTGCGCGTTGAGGTCCGTGGCGGTGTAGCCGGGGTCGGCGGCGTTGACGCGGATGTCGGGGAACGCCCGGGCGTACTGCGTGGTCAGCATGGTCAGCGCCGCCTTGGAGGCGGTGTAGGCCGGCGCGACGACCTGCGACTCGGGGCGCGACGGGTCGTGGGTGTGCTCGAGGGAGCCCATGCCGCTGCTGACGTTGACGATGACGGGGTCCGCGGACCGCCGCAGGAGCGGCAGGAAGGCGGTGGTGGTCCGGACGACGCCGGCGACGTTGACGTCGAGCACGTCGAGGACGTCGGCCCCGGTCAGGTCGGCAGGGTCGACGCCGTGCGTCCCGGCGACGCCGGCGTTGTTGACGAGCACGTCGACGTGGCCCTCGTGCCGCTCGACGTCCTCGGCGGCCGCGCGCACGGAGTCGTCGTCGGTGACGTCGATCCGGACGAAGCGGACGCCGAGGTCGGCGGCGGCGGTGGCCCCGCGCAGCGGGTCGCGGGCGCCGAGGACGACGGTGTGGCCGAGCTCGACGAGTCGGCGGGCGGTCTCGAGGCCGAGGCCCTTGTTGGCCCCGGTGATGAAGGTGGTGGTCATGGCTCGAGCCTGCGGGGGACGTGGCGGGCGCACCAGGGACGCGGCGACGGTAGGAGTCGCGGTACCACCACCGCGACCCGCTCCCGGGGGATGATGGTGCGGTGACGACCACGACGGACCTCGGCTCGACCATCCGTGCGTGGCGCGACCGGCTCGCGCCGTCCGCGGCGGGGCTGCCCGCACGTCACGGCCGGCGCACCTCGGGACTGCGGCGCGAGGAGCTGGCCGAGCTGGCCGGCGTCTCGGTCGACTACGTCGTGCGCCTCGAGCAAGGACGCGCCACGACGCCCTCGGCCCAGGTCGTCGCCGCGCTGGCGCGGGCGCTGCAGCTGAGCACCGCCGAGCGCGACCACCTGTTCCGTCTGGCCTCGCTCGCGCCCCCGACCAGCGGCCGGGTCTCCGAGCACGTCTCGCCGGGGGTGCACCGCCTGCTGTCGCGCCTCGGGGAGGCCGCGGTCGCCGTGTTCGCCGCCGACTGGCAGCTGGTCTGGTGGAACCGGGGCTGGGCCGCGCTGCTCGGCGACCCGTCGGCGGTGCCGGTGCCCGTGCGCAACTTCGCCCGCTGCGTCTTCCCCGTCGCGGCGGACGGCGCGGCCGTCGCGCAGTGGCCCGTGGTGGTGCAGGACCAGGCCCACACCGAGGCGGCGGTCGCCTCGGACCTGCGCCGCGCCACCGGACGCTTCCCCGACGACCCGCGGCTGGCCGCCCTGGTCGCGAGCCTGCTGGCCGGCAACGAGCGCTTCGCCGAGCTGTGGGCCGCCGGCACGGTCAGCGCCCACCGAGAGGACCGCAAGGTGGTCCACCACCCGGCCGTCGGCCCGGTCGCCGTCGACTGCGACACCCTGACCGACGGCGAGGCCGACCTCAAGATCGTCGTGATGACCGCCGCGCCCGGCACCGAGGACGAGAGCCGGTTCCGGCTGGCGCTGGTGGCCGGCGTCCAGGACGCCGTCGCCCCCGCGCCCGCGCGATGACCCCGGGCTAGCCGGACGCCGTCGCGCGGACCCGGTGGCCGGCGCTCCTGGCGCCCCACGTCCAGTCGGTGCTCACCGCGACCACGCGCCAGCGCGCGCCGGTGCGCGGCACCACGACCCGGACCGCGCCCCGGCCCCGCCGGTCGGTGCGGACCGCGCCGACCCGCCGCCAGGTCCGCCCGTCGACCGAGCGCTGCAGCCGCAGGACGCCGTCGACCGCCGCACCGGACGTCGTCGCCCAGCCGACCTGCAGCACGACGCGTCGCCCCGCCCGCGCGCGGTCGGGGCCGCGCACCGTCAGCACCGACCGGCGGCGCACGAGCGTGCTGGTGACCGCGGTGCTCGCGCTGGCGGTGAAGGACGGGTCACCGGCCCAGCGGGCGCGGAAGACGTTGTCGCGCGCCGTCCGCGCCCGGACCAGCCGCGTCGAGGCGCGGCCGCGCTCGTCGGTGACGACGGCGCCGGCGGCCTCCCACCGCCCGGCGCGCTGCCGCTCGACGACCAGCCGCGCCCCGGGGACCGGCGAACCCTCGTCGGTCTCGAGGGCCAGGTCGAGGAGCACCGGGTCGTCGGCCGGGCCCGACGGCGCGGTCAGCCGCAGCCGGGTGGCGACGGGCGCGACGACGGGCGACTCCGCCGCGCCGGCCATGATGACGGCGTAGAGGTAGCTGCGCGTGTTGCCGTTGTCGACGCGCGGCAGGCCCTGCGCGATGGCCAGCGCCCGCTCGGGGTCGGCCAGGCCGAGCAGCGCGGCGTTCCAGTCGATGAGGGGTCGGTTCGCGTAGTCGCCCGCGAACAGCGGCTCGGCGACCTCGCGGATGCGCTCCTCGCCGAGGCTGGAGAGGAACTCCAGCTGGCTGGGACCCATCGGGATCACGATGATCGCCGTCTTCGCGCTGGCATCGGCGGAGAACCACGTCTCGTAGGTCGACTTGCCCTGGAAGACCATCGAGACGATCGGCGAGCGCAGGGTGCTGGCGCGGTAGGGGTTCCACCAGTAGGCGCGGGCGGTGGCCGCCTCGAAGGCCAGCATCCACCGGGCGTGCTCCTGCTGCACCGGGTCGCCGCTGACCTCGCTCCACAGCGCGAGCCCGGCCCAGGCGTTCATCGCCTCGGACGTCGACTCCTGGTCGTTGCCGTCCATGCCGCCGCCGGTGCCGTTGGCCCACGAGTGACCGCGCCAGTCGTCGAAGGCGCGGCGCTGGATCGTCGAGCCGGTCGTCTCCAGGCCGGCGACGTCCTGCGCGAGGACGTCGGCGGTCTCGCGGTAGCGCTCGACCAGGGCGGGCTCGTCGCGCCCCAGGACGCCGACGGCGTAGAGGAAGTAGCCGTAGTGGAAGTGGTGGTCGTTGAGGGACGACGACACCCCGAAGGCGTCGCCGTCGGGCACCACGGTGCCGGTGACGGCGTCGTAGCCGAAGCAGCGGTCGCGGCGCTCCGTGGCGCAGCGGTCGGCGTCGAGCCACACGTCGAGCTCGGCGGTCATCGCGGCCTTGGTGCGCGCCGCCTCGTCGGGCAGGCCGAGCTGGCCGGCCAGCAGGTACAGGTTGGCCGCGCGGTAGAGCGCCTTGCCGCCGAAGTAGGTGTCGGCGGGGAACTCGAGCACGCCGTCGACGTCGGCGCGCACCTGGTCGCGCAGCAGGGCGAGCTGGGCGTCGTCCAGCGTGGACAGGTCGAGCCGGCTGGCGACGTCCCAGGCCTTGACGGTGGTCGTGAACGACGTGCCGACCGCGCCGTGCGCCCAGCCGGTGGCGTTCTCCCACCGTCCGGTCAGCGTGGGCCGGCCGTAGTCCTGGTGCGGCATCTGGGTCAGGACGGTGGGTCGGCCGCCGGTCTGCAGCACGAAGGTGGCGCGGGCCCGGCCGCCGCTCACGTCGTGCTCGGTGCGGGTGCCCAGCACGGGCACCGCGCCGTCGACCAGGGCGGTGACGTCGGCCGCGGTCGCCCCCTGAGGGGTGCCGAAGACGTGGACGGTCTCGCCGGCGTCGAGCGCGATCCCGCCGCCGCCGACGGTGCCGGTCGTGACGACGTCGAGGACCTGGCCGGTGCCCGCCTGCCAGGTGTGGCGGCGTCCGGTCGTGGTCAGGGCCCGGTTCACGCCGACCGACTGGTCGGACGCGGCCGTGTACATCACGTACGGCCAGCCCTCGACCGCCCGCAGCGTGCCGAGCTCGGTCGTGCCGGCGTACCAGGTGAGGTCGGCGGAGAGGTCGTCCCACCGCGTGAGCCGGTAGGTGGTGGCGCCCGGCGGGGTCAGCCGGAGGGCCTGGGCGTCCTCCCACGACTGCAGCAGCGCGTAGTCGCCGAAGCCGCGGACGACGGGCAGGGCGACGCCGAAGCCGTCGTCGTGCGAGCGGAAGGCGAGCCCGCCCCCGACCCAGGTGGGCGGGTCGGGGGCGTCGGCCTCCGGGCGGGCGTACACCGCGCCGCTGATCCACGAGTTGGTCGGGGGCATCACCCCCGGCGCGACCCGCGGTGGCACCGGGACCCGGGTGGGGAACTCGGGCAGGACGTCGGCGGCCGCCGAGGGTGCGCGCGGGGCCGTCGGCGTGGGCCCCGGTGTGGGCGCCGGCGTGGGCCCCGGCGCGGCGGTCGCCGTCCCGGTGGCGGGGGCGCCGGCGAGGACGAGCGCGGCCGCCAGGGCCACCAGGGCCCGACGACGTCGTCGAGGGTCGGTCATGGCTGTCGCTCCTCGCCGGGGTCCGGGCTGGACCTTCCGGCGGGCGCCGAGCGACTTCAGCCCAGCGCCCGCCAGAAGTAGCCGGAGCGTAGCGCCGCTGTGAGGTGCGACACAACGCCGTCCCACCGATGACCTCGCTGACCCGTCGCTGATCACTGACGGGTCAGCGCACATTGGACGTCGACCCGTCGCTGATCACTGACGGGTCAGCGCACATTGGACGGTGACCCGTCGCTGATCACTGACGGGTCAGCGGGGTATGGACGCTGACCCGTCGATGATCACTGACGGGTCAGCGCACATCGGACGTCGACCCGTCGCTGATGAGCGACGGGTCAGCGGTGAGGTGGGTGGCTGGATGGCCCCCGCGCCGCGCCCGGTCACCTCTCGGTGGCGGGCGCGACGCGGGGGTCCACACCACGACGGTAGGCGAGGGCGACGGTGCGTGACGTCCTCCACAACGGTGAGATGCCCACCCCGTGCACACCAACCTGCGTCGATCAACCGGACCGCCCGGGGGTGTTGCGGCGGCGCAGGTTAGGTGGGTGGGGCGCGGAGGTGGACAGTGGTCGACATCGCCGTCGCGCGTCTGCCTGATCACTAGCGCGTCGCGGCGCCAGGACACCGTTTCTCCAAACCACGGGGAGACGGCGTCCGCCCCGCAGCGGCGTGTCTCGCCCCGCGGCCGCCGGTCAGCCGACGACGCAGAACAGGTTGTCGTCCGGGTCGGCCAGCACGACGAAGTCGGCGTCCTCCGGGTAGTCCCAGGCGACCCGCCGGGCGCCCAGCGCGACGAGACGCGCCACCTGCACCTCCCGGTCGGCCGCGTCGTCGGCCCACAGGTCGAGGTGCGTCCGGTCGCGCCGGTCGAGGTGGAGCCGGGTGGCGGGCACCGGTCCCCGCGGCAGGAGGAAGTCGGCGTTGTCGGGGTGACGCTCGAGCCCGAGCGCCTCGGACCAGAACGCACCGGCCCGGTCGACGTCGGACACCCTCAGCACCACCGCTCCGAGCCGCAACATGCCAGCACGCTCCCAGGCCCGGCCCCGGCCCGCAACGCCGAGGGGCCCGCACCGTGGTGGTCGGTGCGGGCCCTTCGGCACTCTGACCTGCGAGGACTCCGCAGATCCTTCGGTCGGGCTGACAGGATTTGAACCTGCGACCCCTTGACCCCCAGTCAAGTGCGCTACCAAGCTGCGCTACAGCCCGAAGCCTTGCGAGCAAGGCGAGTGGACTCTATCGCAGCGCGGCGCTGGGCAGGAATCGAGGGGGCCGACACGCCGGCCGGACGCCGCGCAGTGCTGGACCCGGCGACGGCACCACCGCCCGCACCCCGGCGTCGGCCGACTACCCGAACGCGCCCCGTCTCGCGACCACCACTACATCTGGGTAGTTACAACGGCGTGACTCCCGTATATGGTGGTGCACGCAGCTGGTTCGGCTCCTCATCCAGGGGAGCCGTCGCAAGAGGGAATCCGGTGAGACTCCGGAACTGCCCCGCAGCGGTAAGTGGGAACGACCTCCGTCACACGCACTGGGTCCGGCGTACGTGCCGAGCCTGGGAAGCGACGGACAGTAGGAACGCAGCACCTGCCCACGAGTCCGAAGACCTGCCAGTGCCCACCGCGATCGGTGGGGTCCGCGACCTCGAGGGAGGGTCAGGGGATCGAACGCGCACGGCGGGCCCGACCCGACGTGCGCCCGCCGTCTCCTGCTCGCCTCGCCCCGGACGCTTCACCGCACGAGTCCACGAGGGGTGGAACCGATGAGCAGCACCATCACGGTCGTCAAGCGCGACGGCAGCCGGGCGCCGTACGACGGGTACGAGATCTCCCGGTCGATCCAGGAGGCCGCCGCCGGCCTCGACGACGAGGTCGCCCGCGCGACCCAGCTGCGCTCCGAGCTGGAGATCACCCTCTTCGACGGGATCACCAGCGAGCAGCTGGACGAGGCCGTCGTCCAGGTCGCGCTCCAGAACGTCAAGGACGACCCGGCCTACGACACCATCGCCTCCCGGTTGCTGGTGAAGAGCCTCTACAAGTCCATCTTCGGCGAGGGCGTGACGCGCGACGAGGTGCAGGCCTTCCACGCCGAGGCGTTCGTCGCCTACGTGGAGCGCGGCGTCGAGCTCGGCCTGCTCGACCCGCGGCTGCGCACGCACTTCGACCTCCAGCGCCTCGGCGCCGCGCTCGACCCCGGCCGCGACGACCTGCTGCGCTACATCGGCGTCCAGACGATGCGTACCCGCTACATGATCTCCGCGCCCGACGGGCGGCCGATGGAGATGCCGCAGTTCTTCTGGATGCGGGTCGCGATGGGTCTTTCGCTCAACGAGACCGAGCAGGACGGACCGGGCGCCGACGCCGCGGCCGAGCGGTTCTACGACAAGATGTCGCGCCTGGAGTACCTCGCGGCCGGGTCGACGCTCGTCAACGCCGGCACGTCCTACGCCCAGCTCTCCAACTGCTTCGTGATGCAGATGGAGGACGAGATCGAGCACATCGCCAAGTCCGTGCGCGACGTCATGTGGCTGACCAAGGGCACCGGCGGCATCGGCATGTCGGTCACCAAGCTGCGCGCCGAGGGCTCGGCCATCAGGTCCAACAACACCAGCTCGACCGGGCCCATCCCGTTCATGCACACCATCGACTCGACGCTGCGCGCGGTCAGCCGCGGCGGCAAGAAGTTCGGCGCTCTCTGCTTCTACATGGAGAACTGGCACCTCGACTTCCCGGCGTTCCTGGACCTGCGCCAGAACTCCGGCGACCCGTACCGCCGCACCCGCACCGCCAACACCGCGGTGTGGATCAGCGACGACTTCATGAAGCGCGTCGAGGCCGACCAGCCGTGGTACCTCTTCGACCCGGCCGACGTGCCGGACCTCGTCGAGCTCACCGGCGCGGCCTTCTCCCGGCGCTACGCCGAGTACGCCGCCCGCGCCGAGGCCGGCGAGCTGCGGCACAAGAAGATCGGCGCGCGCGAGCAGATGCGCGCCATCCTCACCTCGCTGCAGTCGACGTCGCACCCGTGGCTGACGTGGAAGGACACGATCAACACCCGCGCGCTCAACCACAACACCGGGACGATCCACCTCTCGAACCTGTGCACCGAGATCTGCCTGCCGCAGGACGCCGACAACGTCTCGGTGTGCAACCTGGCCTCGATCAACCTCGCGCGCCACGTCACCGGACGCCGTCGCAGCGCCGGGGGAGAGGGAGCCAGGATCGACTGGGACCGGCTCGCGGAGTCGGCCCGGCTGGCGGTGCGCCAGCTCGACAACCTCATCGACATCACGATCTCGTCGGTGCCGGAGTCCGAGCGCAGCAACGAGCTCAACCGGGCGCTCGGCCTCGGCGTGATGGGCTTCACCGACATCGTCGAGCGGTTCGGGTACTCCTACGAGTCCGAGGAGGCCTACGAGCTGATCGACCGGGTGATGGAGTTCGTCAGCTGGCACGCGATCGACGCCTCCGCCGACCTGGCCCGCGAGCGCGGCTCGTACGCGAACTTCAAGGGCTCCCGCTGGAGCCAGGGCATGGTGCCGGTCGACTCCCTCGACCTGCTCGAGGCCGACCGCGGCGTGCGCGTCGAGGTCGACCGCACCACCCGGCTCGACTGGACCGCGCTGCGCACCAAGGTCGCCGGCGGCATCCGCAACTCGACGCTGCTCGCCATCGCGCCGACCGCCTCGATCGGCCTCGTCGCCGGGACGACGCCCGGGCTCGACCCGCAGTTCAGCCAGATCTTCAGCCGGGCCACCAGCTCGGGCAAGTTCCTCGAGGTCAACCGCAACCTCGTCGAGGACCTCCAGGCGCTCGGGCTGTGGGAGCGGGTGCGCGAGGACCTGCTGCGCCACCAGGGCGACCTGTCCAAGGTCGCCGAGCTGCACCCGGTCCCGGCCGAGCTGGTCGACATCTACCAGACCTCGTTCCAGCTCTCCGGGCGCGCCTACCTCGAGGTCGCGGCGCGCGCGCAGAAGTGGATCGACCAGGCGATCAGCCGCAACATCTACCTGGCCGACCGCAACGTCGCGACCATGGTCGACCTCTACTCCGCCGCCTGGCGGATGGGCGTCAAGACGACCTACTACCTGCACATGATGCCGCGCCACACCGCCGAGCAGAGCACGGTCAAGGTCAACAAGGCCGAGGCGATCGCGACCGGTGGCAGTGGCGGTGCAGCCGGTCCCCGTCGGGGGTTCGGCGCCGCCGCGCCCGCGAGGCGTGGGTTCGGGGCGGCGGCCGTGTCGGTCGCCGAGCCCGTCGCCGAGCCGGTCGCGGAGGCGGTCGTGCCGGTCGTGCCGGTCGTGCCGGACGGGGTCGAGGAGCTCGACCAGGTCGACGTGGTCGACGGGGCCGAGTGCCCCATCGACCCGATGGAGCGTCTGCAGTGCGAGTCGTGCCAGTGAGCGCCGGCGACCAGACCCCGCGGGGGATCCTCGGCACCGGCATCGAGCAGGGTCTCCTCCTCAAGCCGGTCACCTACCCGTGGGCGATGGAGCTCTACGACCAGGCGGTCGCGAACACCTGGTTCCCCAACGAGGTGCAGCTGGGGGAGGACCTCGCCGACTTCGAGCGGATGAGCGACGACGAGCGTCGCGCGCTGACCTTCCTGATGAGCTACTTCAACCCCAACGAGCTGCTCGTCAACAAGGCGCTGGCCTTCGGCGTCTACCCCTACGTCAACGCCGCGGAGTGCCACCTCTACCTCGCCAAGCAGATGTGGGAGGAGGCCAACCACTGCATGAGCTTTGAGTACGTGCTCGAGACGTTCCCGATCGACCGGGAGGCGGCCTACGCCTCGCACGTCACGGTGCCGTCGATGGCGGCGAAGGAGGAGTTCGAGATCCGCTTCATCAGGCGGATGACCGAGCAGACCCTCGACATCACCACCACCGAGGGCAAGCAGGACTTCGTCCGCAACCTGATCGCCTACAACGTCATCCTCGAGGGCATCTGGTTCTACTCGGGGTTCATGGTGGCGCTGAGCTTCCGGCAGCGGAACCTGCTGCGGAACTTCGGCTCGCTGATCGACTGGATCGTGCGCGACGAGTCGCTGCACCTGAAGTTCGGGATCAACCTCGTGCTCACGGTGCTCGAGGAGAACCCGGACGTCGCCACCGAGGAGTTCGCGGCCGAGATCAAGCAGATGGTGCTGGACGCCGTGGAGATGGAGGAGGCCTACAACCGCGACCTCCTGCCGAACGGCATCCTCGGGCTGAACGCCGACTACATCAACACCTACGTGCGCTACCTGGCCGACCGGCGCCTCGAGGAGCTCGGCTTCGGCGCGCACTACGGGGTGGCGAACCCGGCGAAGTGGATGGCGACGGCGAACGACACGCTCCAGCTGGTCAACTTCTTCGAGTCGATCAACACCTCCTACGAGGTCAACGCCCGGCAGGGCTGACGGCGTCCGATGTCCTGCCTGGGGTTCCTCACCGAGCAGCAGCGGGCCGCCCTGGCCGCGTCCAGCACCACGGACGCGGCCGGGGTGCCGCTCTCGACGTTCGCCTCGCCGCCGCCCAGCGACGGCAAGACCGCGCGGGTCCGGGCCCTCGCGGGGTCCGCGGACCCCCGCATCCGCGAGAGCGCGGCTCTCTCCTACCGCGCGCCGGACGACGTCCTGGTCGAGCTGGCCGGGGACGCCGACCCCGCCGTGCGCCGCTGCGTGGCGCGCAACGAGCACACGCCGTCCGCGGTGCTGCGGCGCCTGGTCGACGACCCCGACCCGTTCGTGCGGGGCTGGGTCGCGGCCCACCCCTCGCTGCCGCCGGACCTGCTCGACCGGCTGGCCGCCGACCCCGACGCCGCCGTCCGCGCCGTCGTCACGTGGGCGCGCGGCTGGGCCTGACCGCCGGCTCCCCGCGTGGTCGGGTCGCGTACAAGCACGTACACCACGGGAACCCGGTCCGCGCGGCCACGCTCAGTGGCGGCACCCGAGGGCGCCCCGGGCGTCGTGGTGTACGTGCTTGTACGTGCGGTCGACCCGCACGCGCCGCTGCGTGCGCTGGACCTCGGACCGACACGACGCCGCGAGGTGCAGGTGCGAGGTCATCCCGGCGGTCCGCCTGCCGGGTCGACCGACGGCGCCCGGGAGCGGCTCGCTGCCTCACCTGAGCGGGGTGGCGCGTTCCCCGGCGTCGCCGGACCCGTCGAAGGTGCCGCTGACCCCGTACGACGCCTTGCGGGAGGCCCGGCGCAGGGTGTTCAGGACGGCGGGGCCGAGCACCACGATCGCGAGGGTGTTGGTGATCGCCCGGCCGGTGTCCCAACCGGCGGTGGAGGTGAGCAGGGTGAAGACCGCGAAGCGGTGCAGGTTCTCCAGCACCGGCGCTCCAGCGACGTAGGAGATCGCGCCCTCGTGGTAGGCGACCTCCGCGCCGGTGACGAACGGCCAGAACCACAGGTTCATGAGGAAGCCGAACGCGTACGACACGACGATGCCGTAGCCGACGAGCATCGCGACCTCGGCCCGGCCGGTGACCCGTCTCGGCAGCAGGCCGGCGCCCATCCCGATCCACGCCGCGGCCATCATCTGGAACGGCAGCCAGGGGCCGACGCCCGCGGTGAGCAGCGCGGAGGCGAACAGCGACGTGCACCCCAGCACGAAGCCGAACCCGGCTCCGAAGACCCGGCCCGAGAGCACGAGCAGGAAGAAGACCGTCTCGATGCCGGCGGTGCCGGCCCCGAGCGGGCGCAGCGCGGCGTTGATCGCGGACAGGACGCCGAGCATCGCCAGCGCCTTGGAGTCCATCCCGCCCTCGGAGAGCTCAGCCAGCACGATCACGATCAGGACCGGCAGGATCGCGAGGAAGAGGAACGGCGCGTCGACGCCGTGCTGCAGCGAGGAGGGGTCGACGCGCACCAGCAGCGGCCAGCAGAACATCAGCAGTCCGCCGAGCGAGGCCAGCGCCAGCACGAGGGCCGAGCGCCGGCCGACCCGGACGGCGCTGGTGCCGTCCCAGGGCCGGACCGGTGGGGTGTCGGGCCGGACGCCGCTCACGGGACCTCCTCCAGCGCGCCGGCTACCTCGTCGACGGTGAGCCAGCCGGGCCCGAGGATCTTGGCGACCTGGGTGGCGAAGGCGGGGGAGCCGCCGAGGACGTCGCGGGTCGGTCCCTCCGAGACGACCTCGCCCTCGGCCATCACGACGGCGCGGTCGGCGACCTGGGCGACGAACTCCACGTCGTGGGAGGCCACGACGACGGCCCGGCCCGCGGCGGCGAGCCGGCGGACGACGGCCACGAACGTCGCCTTCGCGGTGTAGTCGAGCCCGCGGGTCGGCTCGTCGAGGAGCATCACCCGCGGCGCCGCCGTCAGCTGGAGGGCGAGCACCAGCGCGAGCCGCTGCCCCTCGGAGAGGTCGCGCGGGTGGCGTGCGTGGTCGATGCCCGGCGCGATCGACTCGAGCAGGCTCGCGCAGGTGCCGGGTCCGGTGCCGGCCTCGAGGTCGCCGGCGGCGCACTCGGCAGCGACGGTCTCGAGGTAGAGGAGGTCGGCCGCCGACTGCGGGACCAGCCCGACGAGCTCGCGCGCCCCGGCCGCGGAGAGCTCCTTCGGGTCCCGCCCCGCGACGGCGACCCGGCCGCCCTGGCGCGGGCCGGAGCCCTGGACCGCCCACAGCAGCGAGGACTTGCCGGAGCCGTTGCGGCCCATCAGGGCGGTCACGGTGCCGGCCCGCAGGACCAGGTCGACCCCGCGCACGGCGACCTTCGGTCCGTAGCGGACGACGACGCCGGCGGCCTCGAGCAGCGGCGGCGCCGTGCTCGCGGGCGGGTCGACCGGGGTGCCGGCGACCTCGAGCCGCTCCCGGACGGCGCCGGCCCGGCGTCGCGCGTCGCGGACCGACAGCGGCAGCGGGTCCCAGCCGACCTCGCGCCCGAGCCGGACGATGGGCGGGGCGATCGGCGTCCGGGCGAGCAGGGCGGCCGGGGCGTCGACCTCGACGCGGCCGTCGGTGTCGACGAACAGCATCCGGTCGGCGAAGGGGACCACGCGCTCCATCCGGTGCTCGGCGAGCACGACGGTGGTGCCCAGGTCCTGCACCAGCCGGGCGATGGTGGCGAGGACGTCCTCCGCGGCGGTGGGGTCCAGCGCCGACGTCGGCTCGTCGAGCACCAGCACCTGCGGGTGGGTGGTGAGCACCGCGCCGATCGCGACGCGCTGCTGCTGGCCCCCGGAGAGGGTGCGCAGGGCGCGACGCCGCAGCTCGGCGATCCCGAGCAGGTCGAGGGTCTCCTCGACGCGGCGGCGCATCACGTCGGCGCGGACGCCGAGCTGCTCCATCCCGTAGGCGAGCTCGTCCTCGACGGTGTCGGTGACGAACCCGGCCAGCGGGTCCTGGCCGACGACGCCGACCAGGTGCGCGAACTCGCGCGGCGGTCGCTCGTGGGTGCTGACGCCGGCGACGGTGACCCGGCCCTGCAGGTGCCCGCCGGTGAAGTGCGGCACCAAGCCGTTGAGGGTGCCGAGCAGGGTCGACTTGCCGGCGCCGGTGCGCCCGGTGAGCAGCACCAGCTCGCCCTCCTCGAGGGTCAGGTCCACCTCGTGCAGGGTGGGTCGCTCCTGGCCGTGGTACCAGAACGAGACGGAGTCGAGGGTGATCACGGGCGGCGCCCGACGCTCTCGTCGTCCCGGCCGTGGGACCGGCCGTGGGGCCGGTCGTGCGACTGGTGGGGGTCGCGGTGGTGGTGGGTCGGCAGCCGGTCGTCGGGGACGTCGTCCAGCTCGTCGTGGGGCGGCACCGGCGGCGGCGAGAGGAACGCGGGCAGCACCCCGACCCAGACCGCGGCGAGCGGCGCCCAGGCCAGCAGCGGCCACGAGAGCTGGAGGAGCGAGGGGGTGAGGGCGGCCGGGTCGGCGCTGCTCGAGGTGAGCACGAGGACCGCGACCAGGACCCCGGACCCGGCGGTGACGACCTCGGCGAGGTGCCAGCGGTCGGGCCGGTAGCGGGTGCGCTGCACGCGGCGTCCGGCCAGGACGAACCCGGTCATCCCGACCAGCAGGCCGACGGCGAGCATCGGGCCGCCGAGGTAGGCGGGGGTGGTGCCGTCGAGCGTGCCGTAGACGCCGACGCAGAGCCCGACGAGGCCGGTGACCATGAAGAGCCCGGTGGTCGCCCGCTGCCGCGGGGTGGCCTCGCCCGCGCGGCCGTAGCCCCGGGAGTCCATCGAGGCGGCGAGCCGCAGCGACCGGTCGAGGGCGTCCTCGAGCACCGGGATGACGACCGAGCGCAGGGCCCGGCGTCCCGTCGACGTGCTGCCGCGCAGGCGCCGGGCGCGGTTGACGCGCAGCACCGACTCGGCGAGCTGGGGGAAGACCGACAGCGCGACGACGACGGCCGTGCCGACCTCGTAGAGCGCCGACGGCATCGACTTCAGCAGCCGCTTGGGGTTGGCCAGCGCGTTGGCGGCGCCGAGGCAGATCACCATCGTCGCCAGGCGCAGGCCGTCGTAGAGGCCACCGAGGACCGACTCGGCCGACACGTCCCCGAACAGCCGGATCCCGGCGGCCCAGGCGGGCAGCGGGACCTCGGGGAGCCGCAGCAGGATCGTGGGTCCCTCGGCGCCACCGAAGACGACGCGGAACAGCACCCGCATCACGACGATGAACACGCCGAGGTAGACGTAGAGCCGGAACGACATTGCCCACGGCTCGCTGCCGCGCCGGGCGACGACGACGTAGGCGACCACGGCGAGCATGCTGCCGAGCAGCCACGGGTTCGTCGTGCGGCTCGCGGCGGTGGCGATGCCGAGCGCCCACACCCACCACGCGACCGGGTGCAGGTCGCGCGGCAGGAAGTAGGTCGAGACGACCCCGGTCGCCACGGTGGCCCCGGTGACTCGGTCACGCACCGTCGCGGGCCCGCCGTCGTCGTCGCGAGGTCAGCACGGCCGACGCGGCCAGCAGCAGCATCGCAGCGGCCGCGACCCACGGCGCCAGGTCGCTGGCGCCCACCTGGTTCTCGACGGTGTCGCGGACGTCGGGCGCGGCCTCGCCGTCGGTGAACTCCACGTCGTCGGCCGGGTCGGCGGCGGTGCCGGGGCCCTCGGCGGGCGGGGCCGGGTCGCGGGGCCTCGGTGCCGGCAGGTCGTCCCTGCCGGCCGAGCCGCCGGGCGCGACCGGCGGGTCCTGACCCGCGTCGGGGCCGGTGCCGGGTCCGGGGGAGCCCGGGGGTGCGGGGTCCGGCGCGGCCGGCGCGTCCGGGGGCTGCTGCTGCGCGAGCGGGTCCTCCCCGGCCGGGGCAGCCGCGCGTGGCTCGACGCACGGGCCGCCCTCGGTGCCCGGCCGCACCGCGGCGACGCGCGGCCCGGGGTTGTCGCCGTTGCGGGCGTTGAGGGAGAACGACCAGCCCTCGAAGCCGCCCGCCACGAAGTCCCGGTTCTTCACGCCCCACTGGCTGTAGGTCCAGGCACAGTTGTTGCCGGCGTGCCAGTAGGACCAGTAGCCCGACGCGGGCGGGGTGTCCAGGCACGCCTCCCGGTAGTCCTCGTCGCCCTCGATCGCGAGGGTCTCGACCGCCGAGGGGCGGTTCTCGACCCGGCAGACGAACGCCAGGCCCCACCGCTGGACGCCCTCCACCTGGATGCCGCTGCCCTGGAGCGCGTCGAGCCCGGTGCCGCGGCTGCCGGTCGGGTTGCACCGCACGATCGGGTCGCCGCCGAGCTCCTGGAAGTCGACGACGACCGTCACGCCGGTGTCGTCGGGGCAGAAGCCCGGGGTGCCCTTGCTGGTGTCGACGGCGGCGGCCGCCGTGGCGGGCGCCGGGGCCGGCACCCCGGCGACCAGCCCGCACCCGAGGGCGAGGACCAGGGCACCGCCGGCGGAGGCGAGTCGCCTCACCGGCGCACGACGCGGAAGGTGACCGCGCCGGAGCGGACGGCGAACGCACCGGTGGCGCGCACCCGGGCAGCGCCGAACGGCCTGGCGACGCGGACGGTGCGGGTCAGGACGCCCGCGGCGGTGGCGCGACCGCGCAGGACCTTGCCGCGCACCCGGAGGGTGACGGCCTCACCGGCGGCCAGGCCGCGCACGGTGATCCGCTGCTGGGCGCCGGGCCGCAGCCGCGCCGCGCGCAGGCGGACGGCCAGCTTCTTCGCGGCGAGCACCCGGATGCTGCCGGCGCCGGTGCGCTCGGACGTGGCGCCGGTGACGGCCACGGCGCGGGTGCCCGGTGCGGTCGCGGAGGGGACGACGACGGTGGTGGCGACGACGCCGTCCGCGGACGCCGTCCCGGTCGCGGCGCTGCGTCCCCCGACGGTGACCCGGTAGGCCTCGCCGGCGGCGAGCCCGGTGGCCCGGACCGCGATCGAGCGGCCGCGCAGCACGTAGCCGGTCGGCGCCGTGACGGCGAACCGGGCGGGGCGCGGGGCGGTGAGCTCCCAGAAACCGACCTGCGACAGGCCGAGCGAGGCCTGGGCGGTCGCGCGGATCCAGGTGTCGGGCTGGTCGATGCCGTCGGCGCGGGCCGCCTCGCGGGCGGCCGGGGTGTAGGCGATCGCGCCGACGTCGCCGGCCAGGGCGGTGCCGACGTCCCCGGCGCCCACCTGCGCGGAGGCGAGGTAGGCCTCGCCGTCCGCGACGGCGGTCACCGGCGCGCCGGCGTCCGCGAGGGCCTGGACGACGAGGCCGGTGCTGTTGGTGTTGGGGGCCTCGGTGCCGACGCCGCCGCCCCAGCCGCCCCCGGCGTCCTGCTCGTCGAGCAGCCAGCCGACGGTCCCGGCGATCTCGTCGTCGAGGCCGCCGACGCCCGAGCGCTGGGCGGCGAGCATCGCGGAGAGACCGAGCCCGGTGGCGTCGCGGTCCGGCGCGGCCGACGCGCTCTCGTCGCAGCTGCGGGGGCCGTCGTAGAAGATCCGGAAGAAGCCCGCGCCGCAGCGCTGCCACAGCAGCTTGTCGACCACGGGCCCGGTCAGGCGGCCGGCGCGGGCGAGCCCGATGACGGCCAGCGTCTGTCCGAAGCTGTTGGCGTTGTTGTAGGTGACGTCGGGCCCGAAGTCGACGACGCGGCCGACGTCGCTCGCCGCGACCCCGCCGTCCTCGAACTCCCCGCCGGCCGCGAACCGGCCGCCGGGGGCGACGTCGGCCGCGGTGACCACGGTGCTCAGGGTGCGGGCCACCAGGTCCTGGCCGCCGAAGTCGCGCGGGTCGCGCCCCCCGACCTGCGCGGCGACGAGCGTCTTGGCGGTGGGCCCGGCCAGGTGCTCCTCGAGCCCGCGCTCAGCGTCCCACTCGACCGCGCTGTAGAAGTTCGCCGCCATCCCCTCGTCGTCGAGGGCGGTGAGGATCGGCTCGGCGAGCTCGCCGTCGCCGGAGGCGTGCAGCGCGTAGATCGCGTCGATCGAGAGCCCGTAGTCGGGCCGGGGACCGAACGGCCCGGGGGCCAGGCCGTCGACGAGCCGCGAGGCGAGCCAGGCCGAGCTGGACGACGCCGCCGGCAGGTCCCGCCCGGCGGTGGGTGCGGCGGTGGCCGGGGTCGACCCGGTCACGGCGAGGGCCAGGGCCAGCGCGGCGACGGGGGTGGCGGCGAGGCCGGTGGTGCGGAGCTTCACGGGGTGCTTCTTTCTCGAGGGGCGAGGAGGTGGCGGAGCGAGAACAGGAGGGCGACAGCGGCGAGCGCGAGGGCGGCCCAGGCCGGCCAGCCGGGGCCGGGGTCCGCCGGAGCGGCGGCGTCGTCGGACCGGGCGGCGTCGGGCGCGGCGGTGTCCGGCCCGCCGGCCAGCGGCAGCAGCACCTGCGCCGTCAGCGACGTCGCGGACGACGTCAGCCACGACGTGCCGGCCACGGCGGGGGCGGACGCGGCGGTGGTGGCCAGGTCGCTGACCGTGGTGGGTGCCGCCCCGAGGGTGGCGGGCAGCCCGCCGTCGCGGCGCTGGGAACCGACCAGCACGTCGCGGGTCCGGGTGCTGTCGAGGCCGACCGCCTGCAGCGCGGTGGCCACCGCGGCGAGGGCGGAGACCCGGTCGTCGTCGAGGGTGAGCCCGCCGTCGACCGTGACCGCCGAGCGCAGCGCCGCGCCGGCGCCGGTCAGGGCCGCGGTGCGCTCGCCCGGCCAGGTGGACGGCGCCCGGTCGGCCGGCGCGTCGGCCGGGCCGCTGTCCGGTGGGCGGAGGGTCGCGTCGAGGGCCTGGACGACGAGCGCGGTGGCGACGGGGTCACCGGTCGCGCACCCTCCGTCGGCGACGGTGCCGGGGAACAGGCCGTCGTCGCACGGGGCGCCGACCAGGGTGCCGACGGCTCCGGCGGCGGCCTCGGGCCGACCCGCGGCGGTGAGGGCGAGGACCGCCCACGCCGACCGGGTGGTGCCCGCGACGTCGTCGTCGGCGCCCCCGGCGGCGAACCCGGCCGGGTCGGCCCGGCCGGCGAGCCGCTCGGCCAGGGCGGCGGCCCGGGCGGCGTCCGCGGGGCGGTCGGAGGCGAGCGCGACCAGGACCAGCTTGGCCAGCGGCTCGACGTAGGTGGCGCCGCGCTCGTAGGGGGCGGCCCCGACGTAGGCCGCGACCGAGCGCCGGTCGAGCAGGAAACGGGTGGCGCGACGCGCGGCGGCGGGCTGCTCGCCGGTCTGGCGCAGGGCGAGGACGACCTCGGCGGTCAGGTCGTAGTCGACGTAGGCGGTCGCCCCGACGGTGACCTCGACGTGGTCGCAGTCGACCAGGCTGGCCGCCAGGTGCGCACCCAGCCGGCCGCTCGGCGAGCCGGGCGCCGGGGCGACGGACGGGGACCCGGGGACGGTGAGGGCCGGCCCACCGCCCGTCACGTCGCCGGCACCGGTGCCGGGCGGCGGCGCGGGGGAGCCGGGCCCCGGCGTCCCGGTGGTGGGCGGGGTCGCGGGAGAGGGCTCGTCGGGACGCTCGGGCACCTCGGGCTCGCCGCGCGGCGTCCGTTCGCCGAGGTCGACGAACGAGACCGGGGCGAGGGCGAAGATGGCCTGGGTCGTGGCGCGGCGCCACTGGTCGCGGCCGGTGATGCCCGAGGCGCGCGCCGTCGCGAGGGAGCCCGCGTCGTAGGCGATGGCCCCGCGCTCGGTGGCCAGCGGCCCGGTGCGGGGGGCGGGGACGACGCTCAGCGACCGCACGAACGCCTGGGCCCGCCGGAACGCCGGCCGGCGTCCGGCGGCGGCGAGGGTCTGCGCGACCAGGCCGGTGCTGTTGGCGTTGGAGCCCTCGGTGCCGGTGCCGCCGCCGAAGGAGCCGTCGCGCCGCTGGACGCGCAGCAGCCACGCGACGCCGCGCTCGATCTCGTCGTCGAGCCCGGTGACGCCGTGCGCGCGGGCGGCCATCAGGGCCTGGAGGCCCAGGGCGGTGCCGTCGCCGTCGGCCGCGTCGGCGTCCTGGTCGCAGGTGCGGTCGTCACGGTCGAACATCCGGAAGTACCCGGCGCCACACTGCTGCCGGAGCAGGTAGTCCACGGCGACGGCCGGGACGCCGCCGGAGCGGGCCAGGGCGATGACCGCGAGGGACTGGCTGAAGGTGTTGGTGTTGTCGATGCCGACCCCGCGGTCGCGCACCCGGCCGACCTGCGGTCCCCGGCGGGCGACCAGCGACAGCGTCTCGCGCCGCAGGTCGTAGCGGCCGCCGGCGAGCGAGCCGTCGGCCCGCATCACCCGGCCGAAGGAGCGGGGGTCGCGGCCGGCCACGACGGCGGCCAGGAGCACCTTGGCGGTCTGCCCGGCCCGGCGCGCGCCGGCGTCCCCGAAGAGCGGGACCCCGAGGTAGTCGCCGGCGTCGCGGTCGAGCGCGTCGACGATCCCGCGCGTCGCGGCCCGGCCGGTGCCCGCGGCGTACAGCGCCCAGAGGGTGTCGACGGTCAGGCCCCAGTCGGTCGGCTCGGCCGGCGTCGGGATGGGTGCCGGCATCGTGCCGTCGACGAGCTCGCCGACGAGCCAGCCGCTCACCTGCCGCGCGGCCGGGTCGACCGGGAGGTCGACCGGCAGCTCGACCGGGCCGGGCTGCGGGTCCGGGGCGGGGTCGGGACCGGGTCCCGGGTCGGCGGCGACCACCTCGAGGGTGAGCACGTCGCTCACCTCGCTGCCGTCGTCCGCGCGCGCGGTGACCTGGTAGCGGTGGGTACCGGCGCTGGTGGGCCGGACGGTGCGGGTGCCGCCGGGCCGGGCGAGGTCGCCGGTCCACGCGCCGCTCGCGGTCAGCCGGACGGCGTTGCGCGACGTCCACCGCAGGGTGGTGCTCTGCCCGAGCGCCAGCGTGGGGTCGGGCCGGTCGGCGGTGACCGCGACCTGCGGCGCGTCCGGGTCGGCGGGCACGGCGACGGGCGGGTGCCGCGGGGGCGGGTTGGTCCCGGCGGTCGCGTCGATCGCGAACGACCAGCCCTCGAAGCCGCCGGGCACGACCTCGCGGTTCAGGACGCCGTGCTCGGAGTAGTGCCAGTCCTGGCCGCTGCCGTCGGCGTACCAGTAGGACCAGTAGGCCGCCGCCGGCGGCGTGTCGGTGCAGCGTTCGCGGTAGCGCGGGTTCGAGGCCAGGGACAGCGTCTCGGCCGGGGCAGGGCGGCCGTCGATCCGGCACACGAACGCATCGCCCCACCGCGCCACGCCCGTGGGTGCCAGGTCGGCGTCGACGAGGGCCTGGTGGCCGGTGCGCGGGGCGACCGTGCCGTCGGTGGCCACCGTCGCGGGGGAGCAGCGCACCAGTGTCGGCGCCGCCGTGCCGCCGTTACCGTCGAGCTGCTGGAAGTCGACGACGACGGTCACCCCGCTGCGCGCGTCGGCGCCCGTGCACGCCCCCGCGTAGGACGCCGCCGCGGCGGCTGCCGGCCCAGCCCCGGGCAGGAGCGCGAGGGTGGTGGCCACGAGCGCGAGCGCTGCGGCGCCGGCCGCGATGCGGCGGTGCGTCCCGATCGGCATTGCTGTGCATCTCCCCGTTGGGCGGGGAGGCGCCGGGTGGGCGCTGACCCCACCCGTAGTCCACGACGGTGTGTTGTGTGCTGCTGCTCCACGGGCCAGTCCGGCTCACCGCGGCGCCGGGGCGCCGCGATCTACGGTTGCGGGTCAGCGCCGGGTTCGGACCGGCTTTGAGCACCGCGGAGGTGTGTTCGGTTGTGGTGCCCGGGCCAGCCGGGCACCGCAGTGTGCGCCCTGTCCTCGCGCCCCCGCAACTCGCCACCGTCCCGCGGGGGTCGGGGCCGTCCATCCCGCGGGAGGTGGCGCGAGCGTCCGGGCCGGGCCTTGACTGGCTCACCAGGAGGTGCGCAGATGCCAACCGAGACGCCAGTCCGGACGACTACCCAGACGACGGCCCAGACGACGGCACGCGTGGCCGGGTGACGCGCGGGGTGCGCAAGGTCGGGGTCGAGGAGGAGCTCTGGGTCGTCGACCCGGCGTCGCGGCGGGCGGTGCCCCGCGCGCCCCAGGTGCTGCGGCTGGCCGACGACGACGTCGAGCGCGAGCTCTTCCGGCACCAGGTCGAGATCCACAGCGACCCGTCCACCGACCTCGACGACGTCGGGCGCGACCTGCGGGCGGCCCGCTCCGGCGCCGGGCGGGCGGCCGAGGGCGCCGGCCTGGCGGTGGTCGCCTCCGCGGTGGCGGTGCTCGCCTCCGAGGTCGACGTCGTCAGCGACGACGACCGGTACCGCGACATGGTCGCGCGCTACGGCGACGTCGCCCGCTCCGCCGGGACCTGCGGCATGCACGTGCACGTCGACGTCGACTCCGACGAGGAGGGCGTGGCCGTCATCGACCGGATCGCCCCGTGGCTGCCGGTCGTGCTGGCGGTGAGCACCAACTCGCCCTTCGCCGACGGCGGCGACACCTCCTACGCGTCGTGGCGCAGCGAGCAGTGGTCGCGCTGGCCGAGCGCCGGGCCGACCGACCCCTTCGGCGACGTCGCCGGCTACCGCGCCGCCTCCCGGGCGCTGGTGCGCTCGGGCGCCGCCCGCGACGACGCGATGCTCTACTTCGACGCCCGGCTCGCCGCCAGCTACCCGACGGTCGAGATCCGCGTCGCGGACGTCGCGACCGACCTCGACGACAGCCTCCTGGTGGCGTCGCTGGTCCGCGCCCTGGTGCACACCGCGGCCGCGGGTGCGCTGCCCGTCGTCCCCTGGCGCTCCGAGCTGCTGCGGGCCGCGCGGTGGCGGGCCGCCCGCCACGGCCTCGCCGGCGACCTGCTGCACCCGGCCCGGCCGGACGCCGAGCCCGTCGGCGCCGCCGACGTGCTCTCCGACGTCGTGGACGCCGTCCGCGACGCGCTGGACCTGGCCGGCGACACCGACCGCGTCGCCGAGGGGGTGGCCCGGGTGCTCCGGGGCACCGGGGCCACCCGCCAGCGCGCCGCCCTCGAGCGCACCGGCGACCTCGCCGGCGTCGTCGACGACCTCGTCGCCCGCACCCGCGACTCCTGGAAGGAGCCCTGATGTCCACACCCGAGGTGACCACCGTGGTCCTCGACCTCGACGGCACGCTCGTCGACTCCGTCTACACCCACGTCCTGGCCTGGCACGCCGCCTTCCAGGACGTCGGTGTGGAGGTCCCCGCCCGCCGGATCCACCGGCTCGTCGGCATGGGTGGTGACCGCCTGGTCGCCGCGGCGGCCGGCCAGGCCACCGAGCAGGCGCTCGGCGACGAGGTCCGCCAGCGCCACCCGCAGCACCTCGACCGGCTGTTCGGGTCGATCACGCCGACCGAGGGCGCCCTGGACCTGCTGGAGGCGATGCGCACCCGCGGTCTCGACGTCGTCCTGGCCAGCTCGGGCGACCGCGACCTCACCGAGCGGCTGCTCGACGTCCTCCCGGGCTCGCGCGACCTCCTCGGCCGCGTCGTGACCGGCTCGGACGCCGAGCAGAGCAAGCCCAGCGGGGAGCTGGTCGAGGTCGCCCTCGGCACCGCCGACCGCTCGCGCGCCGTCCTCGTCGGTGACGCGGTCTGGGACGTGCAGTCCGCGGCGGACGCCGGGATCCCGTGCCTCGGCGTGCTCACCGGTGGCCTGGCCGAGGCCGAGCTGCGCGACGCCGGCGCGCACGACGTCGTGGCCGACGCCGCGACCCTCGCGCGGCGGCTGGTCGAGACCGGGTCGCTGCTCAGGTCGTGAAGCCGTCGACCGGCGTCGGCGTGGGGTCGCAGGCCGGGCAGACGACCCGCACGGGCGGGTCGGCCAGCAGGGGCAGGTCGCCCTCCCCGGAGCGGGGGTCGGCGACGAGGACGGGCACGAGGGCGCCGCCGCAGCGCGGGCACCTGCTCTGGTCGGTCATCGTTCCTCCTGCCGGCGGGCGGGCTCGGGGATCGGGACCCGCACGCTCCTTTCGTACCGCGGAAGCCCCGGTGGGCATCGCACCCGCACGGGTGATCGCGGCGGGCGCCCACATGCCGAGCCGGCTTGCCCGGCACCGCGGCGATCCGGTTAGAGTGGCACGCGTCATGACGTACCGACTCCTCCTTCGCCGCCGCAGCGAGGTCTGAACCGCCGACCTCCTCGCTGCGGAGGCTCTGTGCGCCGGCGCCCCAGCCACCAGCAGGAGAACACCATGACCAGCAGCACCCCCACCGGCAGCACCACGACCGGCAGCCCCGCGCCGACCGGCGGCCAGCAGCCCAGCGGCATGCCGCACCAGCGCTACGAGCCGTTCATCCCGCTCGACCTGCCCGACCGCACCTGGCCGACGAAGCGGATCCAGACCGCGCCGCGCTGGTGTGCGGTCGACCTGCGCGACGGCAACCAGGCCCTGATCGACCCGATGTCGCCGACCCGCAAGCTGGCGATGTTCAAGCTGCTCGTCGAGATGGGCTACAAGGAGATCGAGGTCGGCTTCCCGAGCGCCAGCCAGACCGACTTCGACTTCGTGCGCCAGCTCATCGACGAGGACATCATCCCCGACGACGTCGTCATCCAGGTGCTGACCCAGGCGCGCGAGGAGCTCATCGAGCGCACCTACGAGTCGATCCGCGGCGCGAAGCAGGCGATCGTCCACCTCTACAACTCCACCTCGACGCTGCAGCGGCGCGTGGTGTTCGGCCTCGACGAGGACGGCATCGCCGACATCGCCGTCCAGGGCGCGCGGCTGTGCAAGAAGTACGAGGAGGGCGTGCCGGAGACCGAGGTCTTCTACGAGTACAGCCCGGAGTCCTACACCGGCACCGAGCTCGAGTTCGCGGTGCGCGTCTGCAACGAGGTGCTGGACGTCTTCGAGCCGACCGCCGAGAAGCCGGTCATCATCAACCTGCCCGCGACCGTCGAGATGGCCACGCCCAACGTCTACGCCGACTCGATCGAGTGGATGAACCGCCACCTGCGCCACCGCGAGCACGTCGTGCTCTCGCTGCACCCCCACAACGACCGCGGGACGGCGGTCGCGGCGGCCGAGCTCGGCTACCTGGCCGGCGCCGACCGCATCGAGGGCTGTCTGTTCGGCAACGGGGAGCGCACCGGCAACGTCTGCCTGGTGACCCTCGGCCTGAACCTGTTCACCCAGGGCATCGACCCGGAGATCGACTTCTCCGACATCGACGAGGTCCGCCGCACGGTCGAGTACTGCAACCAGCTGCCCGTCCACGAGCGCCACCCCTACGGCGGCGACCTCGTCTACACCGCCTTCTCCGGCTCCCACCAGGACGCCATCAAGAAGGGCTTCGAACACCTCGAGAAGGACGCCGCGGCGGCCGGACACGACGTCGACGAGCACCCGTGGGCCGTCCCGTACCTGCCGATCGACCCCAAGGACGTCGGCCGCTCCTACGAGGCGGTCATCCGGGTCAACAGCCAGTCCGGCAAGGGCGGCGTGGCCTACATCCTCAAGACCGAGCACAAGCTCGACCTGCCGCGCCGCGCGCAGATCGAGTTCAGCCGCGTCATCCAGCAGCGCACCGACGCCGACGGCGGCGAGGTCACGCCCGGCGAGATCTGGACCGCCTTCCGCGCCGAGTACCTCGACCGCGAGGCCCCGCTGCGGCTCGACTCGGTGCACACGAGCTCGGCGGCCGGCGAGAAGGACGCCCTGACCGTCAGCGTCTACGTCGACGGCGAGGCCCGGACGCTGGAGGGCTCCGGCAACGGACCGATCGCGGCGTTCGTGACGGCGATCAACGAGCTCCCGCAGGACTTCGACGTGCGGGTCCTCGACTACCACGAGCACGCGCTCAGCTCCGGCGGCGACGCCATCGCGGCGGCCTACGTGGAGTGCGCGGTCGGCGACCAGGTGGTGTGGGGCGTCGGTCTCGACGCCAACATCGTCACCGCCTCGCTCAAGGCCGTCACCAGCGCGGTGAACCGGACCGCCGGGCTCTGACCGCCCCCCGCACGGACGCGCGGTCGCTCAGCCGACGGCGCGTCCGTGGCGGCGCTCGAGGGCCCACTCGATGGCGTGGTCGCGGTTCTCGGCGCCGATCTTGCGGTAGGCCGAGCGGATGAACGACTTGATCGAGTTCGGCGACAGCGCGGTGGTCTCGGCGATCTCCTTGTTGCTGAGCCCGTCCGCGATGAGGTCGATCATCTCGGCCTCACGGGGGGTCAGCGAGTCCTGCTCGGGTGTGGGTCCTCGCTGGTGCACGGTCTCTCCCCAGGGTCGTCGATCACGCGATCACCAGGGGTTCGTCGCCACGGCGCCAACGGATGGCGCCCTCAGGTGAGCGTGAGGTAGATCAGGGTGAGGTTCAACGCGATGATCACCGCCGCCACCGCCCAGGCCACCTGGGTCGTGACCCGACGGTTGACCAGGCGGCCCATCACGTCGGGACGCCTCGTGAAGAGGATCAGCGGCACCAGGGCGAACGGGATCCCGAAGGAGAGCACGACCTGGGAGACCACCAGCGCGCGCGTCGGGTCGACGCCGAGGGCCAGGACGACCAGCGCCGGCGTGAGGGCGACGAGCCGCCGCACCACCAACGGGATCCGGACCTCGAGGAAGCCCTCCATCACGATCTGCCCCGAGAGGGTGCCGACGCTGGAGGAGGCGAACCCGGAGGCGAGCAGGGCCAGGGCGAAGAGCAGGGCGGCCGTCGGACCGAGGGCGGCGCCGAGCCCGGCGTGCGCGCCCTCGATCGTCGTCACCGGGTCGCCGCCGCGCAGCACCGAGGCCGCGACGACGAGCAGCGCCAGGTTCATCAGGCCGGCGATCGTCATCGCGACCACGACGTCGGTGCGCTGGCTGCGCAGCAGTCCCAGTCGCTGGTCCTCCGTGGTGCGCACGTAGCGCCGGCTCGTCAGGGCCCCGTGGAGGTAGATCGCGTGCGGCATCACGGTGGCCCCGAGCATGCCGGCCGCGAGCAGCACGCTGTCGCTGCCCTCGAACCTCGGGACGGTGCCGTCGAGGAGCGCCAGCGGCTGCAGCCCGCTGTGCAGGACGTCGTAGAGGAAGCCCACCAGGATGACGAGGAGCAGGCCGGTGATGGCGACCTCGAACGGGCGGTGCCCGCGGGTCTGCAGCGCCAGCAGCCCGAAGGCGACCCCGGCGGTGATCAGGCCGCCGGCGAGCAGCGGGACGTCGAAGAGCAGCTTGAGGGCGATGGCACCGCCGACCACCTCGGCCAGGTCGGTGGCGATCGCCACCAGCTCACCCTGCAGCCACAGGCCCCGGGTGACCCGGCGCGGGAAGTGCTCGCGGCACAGCGCGGGCAGGCTCCGGCCGGTCGCGATGCCGGCCTTGGCCGAGAGGTACTGGATCAGCATCGCCATCAGGTTGCTGACGACGACGACCCACACCAGCAGGTAGCCGAACGTCGAGCCGGCCGTCACGTTGGTCGCGAAGTTCCCCGGGTCGACGTAGGCGATGGCGGTGACGAACGCGGGCCCGAGCAGCGGCAGCGGGCCGCGGACGCGCGCCCGGGCCTTGACCTTCGGGGACTGCTGGTACACGCAGGGTCTCATTCTCGTCGGCCGGGCGGTGCGGGGCAGGAGGGTCACACGAGCGGGTCGGGACGGCGCCCGGAGGCCAATGAAGCGCCGATCCGGGTCCGACGCAACACCCCCGACCGACATGTCCACGGCGCTCCTCACCCCGACGGATGGGATTGCGGCGCTGCGGATCGGGGGTGGTGACACGACGGCGGCGGCGGTGCTTCGGTTGACGGAGCCAGGTGACCCGTCACCGTCCCGTCAGCGCCGTCCGGCGCAGGAAAGAGGCCGACCCGCGCCGCCGGTCGCGCGGCCGGAGCACGCACCCGGCGCTGCCCGAGGAGGCAGCGCAGCGGTGCCCGTGCCCGGCCTCGTACGAGCGCGCCCCGAACCCCCCGCAGTTCCACGACGAACCACGTGAAGGAGCACCACATGTTCGGCAAGACAGTCGTCAAGCAGATGATCGAGCGCAGTTCCGAGAGTGAGGCAGATCGCCGGATCTTCCTCAAGTCCGCCGGCATCGGCGGTCTGGGCGTGCTGGGGGCGGGAGCCCTCGGCGGGCTCGTTCCGGACTCCGCCGCCGCGGCCGCCGCCGCACCGAGCGACGGGGCGATCCTGAACTTCGCGCTCAACCTGGAGTACCTCGAGGCGGAGTTCTACCAGCAGGCCGCCTTCGGCAAGAGCCTGTCCGACAAGCTGACGTCCGGCAAGGGCGACAAGGGTGGGGTCACCGGCGGCCGCGAGGTCAGCTTCGCCACACCGGCGATCCGCAGCTACGCCCGCGAGATCGCGATGGACGAGCTCGACCACGTGCGGTTCCTGCGCACGGCGCTGGGCGGGGCGAAGGTGGCGCGGCCGCAGATCAACCTGCGGCAGAGCTTCACCGCGGCGGCACGGGCGGCGGGGCTGATCGGGGAGGGCCAGACGTTCGACCCGTTCGCCAACGAGAACAACTTCCTGCTGGCCGCCTTCATCTTCGAGGACGTCGGCGTCACGGCCTACAAGGGTGCCGCGCCGCTGATCACCAACAAGACCTACCTGGACGCCTCCGCCGGCATCCTCGCCGTCGAGGCCTACCACGCCGGGATCGTCCGGACCCTGCTGGCGACCAAGGGTCTCAACAAGGAGGCCGGCGCCATCTCCGACGCCCGCGACTCCCTCGACGGCCGCAAGAGCCTCGACCAGGGGATCGGCCGCAAGAAGTGGCTGTCGAACCTGGTCCCGACCGACCGGAACGGCATCGCCTTCTCCCGGACGCCGGGTCAGGTCCTCAACATCGTGTACCTGACCCCGGAGAAGTCGCGGAAGGGCGGGTTCTACCCGCGCGGGGTCAACGGCAGCATCAACACCTCGGGCAACAACGCGGGCTGAGCCTGCGCGACGTCACCGAGCGACGGTCGGTCGGGTCCCGGGTACGGGGCCCGGCCGGCCGTCGTCCGGCGTCGGTGGGGAGCCTCGTTGGTGTCGTAGCCTCACCCCATGCTGGTCTCCGAGCGCATCGGTCAGTTCTTCCTCGAGAGCGGCTCGGGCCGCGACCGCCTCGAGTACACCGAGTACGGCGGCGGCGACTCCTGGGTGGTGCTGCTCCCCGGACAGCTCCTGCCGCGCCGGATGCAGCAGCCCCTGGCCCGGGCCCTGGCCGCCGAGGGCCTGCACGTCGTCACCCTCGACCTGCTCGGCCACGGCCGCTCCGACCGGCCCGCCGACCCGCTCGTCTACTCGGTGACGGCGTTCGGCGAGCAGGTCGTCGCGCTGCTCGACCACCTCGGCGCACCCGAGGCCGTCATCGGTGGCACCTCGCTCGGCGCGAACGCCGCGCTCGAGGTCGCCGCCATCGCCCCCGAGCGGGTGCGCGGGCTGCTGCTGGAGATGCCGGTCCTCGACAACGCCGTCGAGGCGGGCATCCTGGTCTGCGCGCCGCTGATGTTCGCCGCCCGGTTCCTTCCGTTCACCGTGACCGGGCTGCGCAAGGCCACCCGGCCGGTGCCGCGCGGGCTGGTGCCGTTCTGGGCCGGGATCGCGCTGGACGCCTGCAACCAGCGCGCCGACGCGATGGGGGCCGTCGTCCACGGGCTCTTCTTCGGCCGGATGGCGCCGTCGTCGCGGCAGCGCCGCGCGATGACCATGCCGGCGCTGGTGGTCGGGCACCCCTCCGACCCGATCCACCCGGCCGCCGACGCGGCGATGCTGGCCGAGGAGATGCCGAACGCGCGCTTCGTGCGCGCCCACCACATCCTGGAGTGGCGGTTCTGGCCCGAGCGGCTCGACCGCGAGGCCGTGGAGTTCGCCCAGGGCTGCTGGGCCCGGACCCCGCGGACGGCGTCCGGCCCGGTCCGGGGGCCGCGGCGTGCGCGCCGTGCCGGCCCGCTCACCTGAGTCCTGTCAGACTGGGGCGGTGCCCGTCTACCGCGACGAGGCGGTCGTGCTGCGCACCCACAAGCTGGGGGAGGCCGACCGCATCATCACCCTGCTGACCCGGCACCACGGACGGGTCCGGGCGGTCGCCAAGGGCGTGCGGCGCACGACGTCGAAGTTCGGGTCGCGGCTGGAGCCGTTCACCCACGTCGACCTCCAGCTCGCCGAGGGTCGCTCCCTCGACATCGTCACGCAGGCCGAGACGCGGTCGTTGTTCCACGCCGGCCTGGGCAACGACTACGAGCGCTACACCTCCGGCACCGCGATGCTCGAGACCGCCGAGCGGCTGGTCACCGAGGAGAAGGAGCCCGCGCTCCAGCAGTTCCTGCTCCTCGTCGGCGGCCTGCGCGCCCTCACCCTGCCCGAGCGGCGGCCCGGCCAGGTCCTCGACTCCTACCTGTTGCGCTCGCTGGCCGTCGCCGGGTGGGCGCCGTCGTTCGACGGGTGCGCGCACTGCGGTCGGGAGGGCCCGCACCGGTGGTTCAACCCGTCGATGGGTGGCGTCCTGTGCAGCACCTGCCGGGTGCCCGGCTCGGCGGCCCCGGCCCCCGAGACGCTGGTGCTGATGGGGGCCCTGCTCGCCGGTGACTGGGCACACGTCGACGCCGCCGACCCGCGCCACCTGCGCGAGGCCAGCGGCCTGATCTCGGCGTTCCTCTCCTGGCACCTCGAGCGGCAGCTGCGCTCGATGGAGCACGTCGAGCGGTGACCCCCGCCCCCGGTCTAGGGTGGGCGATCGTGAAGCGCGCCGTCCGACCCCCCACGCCGCACCCCACCGGGGCGCGCCCGCCGGAGCTCCCGAGGGAGCTCGTGCCGCGGCACGTCGCCATCGTGATGGACGGCAACGGCCGGTGGGCCAAGGACCGCGGGCTGCCCCGCACCCGCGGGCACGAGATGGGCGAGGCGTCGCTGTTCGACGTCGTCGAGGGCGCCATCGAGATCGGCGTCAGGGCGATCTCCGCCTACGCCTTCTCCACCGAGAACTGGACCCGCTCGCCCGACGAGGTGCGCTTCCTCATGGGCTTCAACCGCGACGTCATCCGGCGCCGGCGCGACCAGATGCACGAGCTCGGCGTCCGGGTCCGCTGGGCTGGCCGCGCCCCGCGCCTGTGGAAGTCGGTCATCACGGAGCTCCAGGTCGCCGAGGAGCTGACCCGCGACAACGACGTCCTCACCCTCACCATGTGCGTCAACTACGGCGGCCGCGCCGAGCTCGCCGACGCCGCCCGCTCCATCGCCCGCGAGGTCGCCGCCGGCCGGCTCAACCCCGACAAGGTCGACGAGAAGACCTTCGCCAAGCACCTCTACGTCCCCGAGGTCTCCGACGCCGACATGATCTGGCGCACCTCGGGGGAGCAGCGGCTGTCGAACTACATGCTCTGGCAGGCCGCGTACGCCGAGATGGTCTTCACCGACGTCCTCTGGCCCGACGTCGACCGGCTCGCGCTGTGGCGGGCCATCGAGATCTACGCCGAGCGCGACCGGCGCTACGGGAAGGCCTGACGCGGGATCCACGAGCCGGCGAGCGGATGCCCGCGTGAGCGACCTCGGGAACCGGCCTCGAGACCTCAGCCTCCGGCGTTGCGCACGATCCAGCCGTCCTCGACCAGCACCATCGCGGGCTCGCTGATCGGCTCGTCCTCGGAGGTGACGGTGTCCTCGAGCCGGACCGGTTCCGGGAGGTGGGTGAACCTGGGCTGGGCCATGGACTGACGCTACGCCGGTGACGGACCGTCGGCCAGGGGTCTCGACACCCGGTGATCGAGCCGCGGGGACGTCGTCACCGCGAGTCGAGATCCCGGCCGCGCTCCATGGCCCCAGGTGCGTTCCCGGGATCGGCTCCAGGGGGCTCGACACGCGGGTCGCGGCGTCGTTCCTCAGCCGCGCCGCTCGCTCGACCACCAGCAGCGAGGGCACCGGCTCGCAGGGTCGCCGGCCCCTCGCTCAGTGCTCGTCGTAGTGGGCGCCGTGCGGGGCGTGCCGGTGGCCGTCGTGCACGTAGTCGACGTGGTCGTCGTGCGGGACGGCGACGTGGCCGCAGGTCGGCCCGTGGTCGTGCGGGTGGGTGTCGGTGACGTCGTGGCCGACCGGCTCGTCGGCGAACGGCGCGCGCAGCCGGGCGCGGTGGCGCAGCCAGGCGCCGATCGGCCAGGTGACGACGAAGCCGGCCAGGGAGAGCAGCACGATCGTCGGGCCCGGGGCGACGGTGGCGTGGTAGGACGCGAACGCCGAGATGGTCAGCCCGCCGACCGACGCCAGGCAGCCGAGCGCCATCGCGGAGACCAGCGTGGCGCGGAAGGTGCGCGAGAGCTGCTGCGACGTCGCGACCGGCACCACCATCAGCGCCGAGACGAGGAGCAGGCCGACGGTGCGCATCGCAACCGTCACGCTGACCGCCGCCAGCACCGCGACCAGCACGTTGTAGACCCGCACCCGCAGTCCCGCGACCCGCGCGAACTCGGGGTCCTGGGCGACGGCGAACAGCTGGGGAGCGAGCCCGACGCACACCAGGATCACCAGCGCGGCGAGGACCATCGTGACGATGACGTCGCCGGCCGAGATCGTGGTGATCGAGCCGAAGAGGTACTGCTGCAGCTGGGCGGCGCTCTGCCCGCCCAGCCCGGTGACCAGGACGCCGCCGGCGAGCCCGCCGTAGAACAGCAGCGCGAGCGCGACGTCGCCGTTGGTGTGCCCGCGCTCGCGGATCACCTCGATGAGGACCGCGCCGAGCACGGCGATGACCACCGCCGTCCAGGTGGGCGACCACCCGGTCACCAGCCCCAGCGCGACGCCGGTGACCGCGACGTGACCGATCCCGTCGCCCATCAGCGCGAGCCGGCGCTGCACGAGGTAGGTGCCGATCGCCGGCGCCGCGAGGCCGGTGAACAGCGCGGCGAGCAGCGCGCGCTGCATGAACGGGTAGCTGAACAGCTCGGCCGCGTTCACCGCTCGCCGCCTTCCAGGGGTGAGCGCACCAGCGGCGCGTGGTCGTGCCGCCGTCCGGCGGAGGGGTGGTCGTGGTCGTCGTGGTGGTGGCCGTCGTGGTGGTGGCCGGGGACGGCGTCCTCGGCCGGCGGGGCGCCGTCGTGGACGACCCGGCCGTCGCGCATCACGATCGACCGCTCGACGAGGGGCGCGAGCGGGCCGAGCTCGTGGGCGACCAGGACGATGGTGGAGCCGCGGTCCTTGAGGGCGCGCAGGGTGTCGGCCAGGACCTGTTGCTGCGGGAGGTCGACCCCGGCGGTCGGCTCGTCGAGGAAGAACAGCTCGGGGTCGCCGGCCAGCGCCCGGGCGATGAGCACCCGTTGCTGCTGGCCGCCGGAGAGGGTGCTGACGCCGTCCCGGGCCCGGTCGGTCAGGCCGACGAGCTCGATGGCGTCGTCGATGGCCCGGCGGTCGGCCGCCCCGAGCGGGCGCAGCAGGCGCCGCCGGGTCAGCCGCCCCGACGACACCACCTCGCGCACCGACGCCGGCACGCCGGAGGCCGCGCCGCTGCGCTGGGGCACGAAGCCGATGCGGTGCCACTCACCGAACCGCTCGAACGGCGTCCCGAACAGGGTGAGCTCGCCGCGGGCCAGCGGCCGGAGGCCGGTGAGCGCCCGCACGAGGGTGGACTTGCCGGAGCCGTTGGGACCCAGGAGTGCCAGGAACTGCCCGGCCGGGACGGTCAGGTCGATGCCGCGCAGGACGGGGCGGCCGCCGATCGCGGCCGCCCCGTCCCGCAGCTGCACTGGGTCTACCGGCACGCGTTCGCCTCTCGGAGGGCCGCGAGGTTGGAGGTCATCAGCGAGAGGTAGTCGTCGTCGGAGGTCTCGTCGGTGAGGCCCTCGATCGGGTCGAGCACGGCCGTCTCGACACCGGTGTCGTTCGCCAGGCTCTCGACGAACCGGGGGCTCGCGAGCCGTTCGTTGAAGACGGTGGTGACGCCGTCCTCGTCGATGAGCTCCTGGAGCTGCGCGAGGACGGCGGGGGTCGGTTCGGCATCGGGGGAGAGGCCGGCCACGGGTGCCACGTCGACACCGTACTTGCCGAGGTAGCCGAACGCGTCGTGCGAGACGACGATCGTCGAGCGCTCGCAGGTGGCGAGCCCGTCGGTGTAGGCCCGGTCGACCTCCTCGAGGTCGGTGCGCAGCGCGGCGGCGTTGGCGGCGAAGTCGTCGGCGTGGTCGGGGTCGATGTCGGCCAGGGCGTCGGCGACCGCGTCACCGAGGTCGGCCATCCTGGTCGGGTCGAGCCAAAAGTGGGGGTCGAGGCCGCCCTCGTGGTCGTGGCCGTCGTCCTCGGTGTGGCCCTCCTCGTCCGCGTGCTCCTCGTGGCCCTCCTCCTCGTGGCCCTCCTCGGAGAACGGCTGGAGACCGACGACCTCGGCGGCGTCGAGGACCTCGCCGGTCGCGTTCTGCGCCACGGCGTCGTCGACCGCGGGCTGGAAGTCCTTCTCGTGGACGACGAGCGCGGCCTCGGCGATCATCGCCGTCTCCTTGACCGTGGTCTCCAGGTCGTGCGGCTCCTTGCCCGCCGTCGTGAGGTTCTCGACGTCGGCGTGCTCACCGGCGACCCGGTCGGCGACGTACTGGAGCGGGTAGAACGCCGTCACGACCGACGGCGTGCCGCCGTCGCCCGCCCCGTCGTCGGCGAGGGCCGAGCAACCGGTCGCGGCGAGGAGGAGTGCGCAGGGGAGGAGGAGGCGTCGCATGAGAACGATTCTCAATCTTGTTGAGAACCGTTGTCAACTCGTGGGCGCCGGGCGACGTCGCGGCCGGTCACCAGTGCACCCCCCGGAAGACCCGGGCCAGCATGACCTGCTCGGACTCGCGGGTGCCCGCCTCGGGGACCTGCCCCTGGGCGGCGGCCGAGTCCGGGAACACGTGGTAGGCCAGGTTGAGCAGCCGGAAGGCCAGCTTCGGCGCCACCGTGTGCGCGACCGCCCCGACGTTGCCGAGCAGCGTGTTGATCTCGTGCGGGCGCCCCACCATCGCCTCGACGACCGTGTCGGCGGCCTGCGCGGGGGAGATGGTGGGGAACTTGTCGTAGAGCTTGGTCGGCGCGATCATCGGCGTGCGCACCAGCGGCATGTGGATGCTGGTGAAGGTGATGCCGTTGCCGACGACCTCCGAGGCCACCACGTTGCTCCAGGCGTCGAGGGCGGCCTTGGAGGCGACGTAGGCCGAGAACCGCGGCGGGTTGGTCTGCACCCCGATCGAGGAGACGTTGACGACGTGCCCGCGCTGCTGGCGCTGCATCGACGGCATCAGCCCCATCACGAGCCGGATCGCGCCGAAGTAGTTCAGCTGCATGGTGCGCTCGAAGTCGTGGAACCGGTCGGTGCTCAGCCGCAGCGAGCGCCGGATGGAGCGGCCGGCGTTGTTGACCACGAAGTCGACCGACGGGAGGTCGGCGTTCAGCTGCTCGCAGAGCCGGTCGATGGCCTCGAGGTCGGAGAGGTCGCACGGGTAGACGTGGGCGGTGCCCCCGCGCAGCTCGATGGTGGCGCGGGTCTCCTCGAGCTTCTCCTTGCCGCGCGCGACCAGGACCGGGATGCCGCCGGCCTGGGCCACCTTGAGCGCGGTCACCTGGCCGATGCCCGACGACGCGCCGGTGATGACGACGTGCTTGCCGGCGAGCGCGCCGCGGATGCGGGCGTCGCGACCGGTCGAGGTGTCGAGGTGCTCCTCCCAGTAGCCCCACAGCGTGCGGGCACAGGACTCCAGGTCGGGCACCGCGATCCCGGAGCCGGCCAGCGCCTGCTCGGTGCGCGTGGAGTCGAAGACGGCGGTGAAACCGGTGTGGGCGAGCACCTCGGCGGGGATGCCGAGCCGGCCCACCGTCTGGTCGAGCGCGCCCTGGACCAGGCCGTTGCGCACCAGTGCGCCGATCAGGGACGAGGGACGCAGCCGGGCCGGCACCGGGATGCGGGAGGCCGGGGTGGCCAGCTGCGGCGCACCGGCGGCCCGGCAGAACAGGTTGAGCGTCTCGACGGTGGACTGCGGCTCCGGGTTGACCAGGTGGAAGGCCTCGCCGTCGCGGTCGGGCAGGTGCGCGAGGTGGTCCATCGCCTTGGCGACGTAGTCGACCGGGACGACGTTGGTGTCGCCGAGGTCGACGCCGACCAGCGGCAGCCACGAGGGGAGCCGGTCGCGCAGCGCCTTGAGCAGCGGGAAGAAGTAGTAGGGCCCGTCGACCTTGTCCATCGCGCCGGTCTGCGAGTGGCCGACCACGATCGAGGGACGGTAGACCCGCCACGGGAGGCCGAGCGCCGGGCACTCCTCGCGCACGATCCGCTCGGACTCGAACTTCGTGCGGTGGTACGGCGAGGGCAGGCTCTGTCCCTCGTCGAACATCGACTCGTCGAACCGGCCCCGGTGCTCGCCCGCCGCGGCGACCGAGGAGACCTGGTGGAAGGTCCCGGCGTGCAGGCGCCCGGCCAGGTCGACGGCGCCGCGGGTGCCGCCGACGTTCATCACCTCGTTGGTGGCGTCGTCGGCCGTCATGTCGTAGAGGGCGGCGAGGTGGAAGAAGTGCTCGATCGCGCCGTCGTGCTCGGCCACCCAGGTGGGGTCGACACCGAGGCCCTCCTCGGCGAGGTCGCCGGGCACCGGCACGACCCGGTCCGAGCCCCAGCGCCGCCGCAGCAGCTCGAGCCGCCCGAGCGACCCCGCGCGGCAGAGCACGAAGATCTCACCCTCGCGGTGGTCGACCAGCTCCTGGACGAGGTGTCGACCGATGAAGCCCGTGGCCCCGGTCACGAAGTACGCCATGGGCGGAGCGTACTGCCGCACCACCCCGCCGGCGGGGCCCGAAGAGGTGGGCGGCCGCCGTCACGGCCGCCCGGCGCCGGGACCTACTGGTCGCCGCCGCCGAACATGATCTCGTCCCAGCTCGGGACCGACGCGCGGCCGCGCTTCTTCTGCACCGACCGGCGGGTGCGCGGCTCCTCGACGGCGGGCTCCTCGACGACGGGCTCGTCGACGACGGGCTGCTCGGCGACCGGCTCGTCGACGACGGGCTCCTCGAGCATCGGCTGCTCGACCGGTGCGTGGGTGCTCGCCGGCGGCGCCGCGACGACCGGGTCGGGCTCGTCGGCGGCGGCGTCCTCGGCCTCGTGGCGCAGCTCGGGGTCGTCGGAGTCGGGCGACTCGTCGAGGAAGGCCTCGAGCGGGCTGTCGGAGACGAGCTCGATGGCGTCGTCGCCGAGCGGGAGCTCCTCGTCGTGGCGCGGTGAGGACATCCGGCGCTCGCGCACCGAGCGCAGGTCGTCGCGGGCCGGAGCCGGCGCCACGACGTCCTCGCCGATGAGCCAGCGGGCGTCCTCGCCGTCGAGGACGACGTAGTTGCCGGGGCCGTCGAAGACGAAGTGGGCGGTCCCGGTGCGGACGGGGAGCGCGATGCCGGCGGTGACGGCCCAGCGGCCGTCCTCGCGGCGCGAGGCGTCCCACGCGACGACGTCGGGGTCGACGTTGAGCGAGCGGAGGTGGGCGGCGACGGCGTCGCCGAGGGTGCGGCTGTGGCCCGACTCCCCGGCCGGACGGCGCACGTTCGAGCGCTGGGCGCGCTCGGCGACGTGCTGGCGCTCGGCGAGGACCGGTGCCACGAAGGACATGATCTTGTCGACGCTGGTCTGGGCCGCCTCGGCGACCGCCTCGGGCGTCTCGCCGGCCCGGATCCGGGCCTGGATGTCGCGGGGCCGGAGGACGCTGTCCATCTTCTTCTCCTGACCGGGCTGGCCGGGTCGGGTGGGGTGGCTGTGGTGGGTGCCCTCGCTGCGGAGGGCGGCACGCAGGCTGGGCGTGATGTCGAGGGTGAACGTGGCGCCGTCGTCGGCCGCGAGCAGCAGGCGGGCCTGGTCGCTGCTGACCCCGGCGAGCGTCAGGGCGAGCCCGCGCGCGGGGGTCTCGACCGCCGTGGGCTCCACGGCAGGCGCTGTCTTCTCGTACTCGTGCCCGGCAGTCGTCATCTTCCTGCTGACCCTACGCCAGCGCCGGACGGCATCCGGGACGGCGCGCCCGACTCGGTGGCGGCGGCCGGGCCTACCCTGGGCCCGTGGCCGGCACCCTCATCACGCTCGACCTCGTCGGCATCTTCGTGTTCGCGATCGCGGGTGCCCTGGTGGCGGTCCGCAAGGACCTCGACGTGTTCGGCGTGCTGGTGCTGGCCGGCACCACGGGCCTCGGTGGCGGGTTCCTGCGCGACGTCCTCATCGGCGCCACGCCGCCGGCCGCGCTGGCCGACTGGCGCTACCTGCTGGTGCCGGTGACGGCCGGGCTGCTCACCTTCGTCTTCCACGCCACGCTGGGCCGGATCGAGCGGCAGGTGGAGGTCTTCGACGCCTTCGGGCTGTCGCTGTTCTGCGTCGCCGGCACCCTGAAGGCCCTCGACCACGGCCTCGGGCCCGTGCCGGCGGCGCTGCTGGGGATGGTGACCGCGATCGGGGGCGGCATGCTCCGCGACCTCCTCGTCGGGCGGGTGCCGGTCGTCTTCACCGGCGACCTCTACGCCACCCCCGCCCTCGCGGGCGCCGTCGTCACGGTGCTCGGCGAGCGGGCGGACCTGACCCCCGTCGCCGTCGCGTTCGCCGGGGCCGGGGTGTGCCTGACCTGGCGGCTGCTGGCGATCTGGCGCGGCTGGCGGGCCCCGATGCCCTCGGGGCCCGCCAGCGTCTGACGGCGGCTCAGTCCCAGCCGCCACCGGGGTAGGTCTTGCCCGTCTCGCGGTTGCCGGGGAGGGCGCCGTGGTCCGCGATGACGAGCGTGCAGGCGCCGCTCGGGACGTCGCAGGAGAACAGCTGCTCGGGGCGGCCCCCCGCGCGGTGCTCGTTCCAGGGGACGACGGCGACCGTGACGGTGTCGGCGTCGACCCACCCGGTCGCGTCGACGAGGTCGCGCTGCTCCGCCTCGACGTCGAGGCGCACCTCGCCGCCGGTGGTGGTGTCGACCACGCCGACACCGAGGTACTCCTGGCTGGGCTCGAACACGTCGGCAGCGGCGTACCACCGGCCGTCGGGCGAGAGCGCGCCGCGGTCGCCGGCGTCGATCTCGACCCGGCGCGAGGAGTCCCCGACCGGCCCGAGGACCGTGCCGGTCTCGTTCCACGCCGCCAGGACGCCGTTCTCGACGTCGAGCAGGTCGACGTCGCCCAGGTCGCCGGAATCGCCGCTGGCGACGTCGACCCGGGCGCTGCCGTCGGACCCGGTGACGTACACGGTGCCGCCGTCCACGGCCTCCACGCCCGCGCCGGTGCCCACGCTGTCCGGGACGTCGAGCCGCCGGGTGCCACCCGTGCGCTGGTCGAGCACGAGGACCTGGCCACGGGCCTCGTCGGTCCACGCGACCAGGAAGCCGTCCTCGTCACCGACGAGCGACCCGGTCGTGGTGCCGACGACCGACTCGGTGCCGTCGACGTAGGAGCGCAGCACGTCGTCGCTGCGGTAGACGAAGCCCGCCTGGGTCCGTTCGAGGTCGTCGACCCAGCCCGTCACCCGGATCATCCGGTCGCCGACGAAGACCCGGGGTCCGACGGTGGCCACCGGCTCGAACGCCCGCGTCGTCGTCGGGAACGGGTCGGCCGGGGCCGGCGCGACGTCGTCCTCGGCGGTGGGCAGGGTGGCCAGGCCGGCGCCGAGCGCGACGGCGAGGGCGGCGACGCCCGCGGTGGCGCCCAGCCGCCGCCGGCGCACCCGGCGGTCGCCGACGGCGATGATCGCGTCGAGGTCGGGGCGCTGGAAGGTCTCGGCCGCCGCGCGCTGGTGCAGGACGTCGGTCAGGTCGTGGGTCATCGGGTCACCGCCTGGGTCTGGAGGTCGAAGGTCCGGGCGGCGTCGTCGCCGACCTGCTCGGCGAGCCGGTCGCGCAGCTTGGCGAAGCCGGCCGACACCTGGCTCTTGACGGTGCCGACGGCGCAGTCCATCGCCGCCGCGGTCTGGGCCTCGGTGAGGTCCTCGTAGTAGCGCAGCACGATGGCGGTGCGCTGGCGCACGGGCAGCTCCTGCAGCGCCGACCAGAGGACGTGGCGCTGGTCGACCTGGCCGCTGTGGTCGCCGACCGGTTCCTCGGGCAGCCGCTCGGTGGCCCGCTCGTTGTTCCAGCCCTTGCGCCGGAACCACGAGATGGCGGTGGTGGTGATCGCCCGCCGCGTGTAGGCCTCGGCGTTGCGCGGGTCGCGCAGCCGGGGCCAGGCGACGTAGGTCTTGGTCAGGGCCTCCTGCACCAGGTCCTGGGCGAGGCCCACGTCGCCCACCATCAGGTACGCCGCGCGGTGCAGGGCGCTCGAGCGGGCGGCCACGAACTCCGCGAACTCCGCCCGGTCCCGCTGCTGTCGTCTCATGACCACCCAGACGCTACGTCGCCCCGGAATGGTTCGGAGCCGGGCTCAGCCCTGTTCCTCCGAGCACCACCACGTCGTCCGCCCGCCGACGGTGCCCCGGCTCATGGGGGCGCCGCAGCGCGGACAGAGCCCGCCGGCGCGACGGTGCCCGATCACCTCGCCGGTGTGGACGCCACCGCCGCGGATGGCGGCCCTGGTGGCCAGCCGCAGGGCCCGGTGCAGGGCGGTGAGGTCGTCGTCGTCGAGCTCGGAGACGCGGCGCCGCGGGTCGATGCGCGCCTGCCAGAGGGTCTCGTCGGCCAGCAGGTTGCCGACGCCGGCGATGACGGACTGGTCGAGCAGCCGCGCCTTGACCGGCGCCGTGCCCCGACCGACCCGCTCGCGGAAGGCCGCCACCCCGACCTCGCCGGCGTCCGGGCCGAGGGCGTCGAGGTCGGGGTCGAGCCGCACCCGGCCGAGCCGGCGGGTGTCGAACAGGCGCAGGCTGGCGCCGTCCTCGAAGACGAGGGTGAAGCGGTCCCACTCCGGCTTGAGGCCGTGCCGGTGCCGACGCGCCGGGTCGCCGCCCTCGACGACGTCGCCGTCCGGGCCGGTGACCAGGATCCGGCCGGCCATCCCCAGGTGCAGGCCCAGCAGCGGGCCGGAGCCGGACGTCGTGCACCACAGCGTCTTGCCGCGCCGGTGGGCGCCGCCCAGGGAGCGACCGACCAGGGCGTCGCGGATCTCGCCGGGGGAGTGGGGGCGGCAGACGTAGGTGTCGGCGTCGTCGACCTCGACGACGCGGCGGCCCAGCGCGGCCCGCTCGATGGCGGCACGCGCGGACTCGACCTCGGGCAGCTCGGGCACCGCCCCATCGTGACCGGCTCAGGCCGGCGTCCGCACACCCCGTCGGGTCGTGACCGGCCGGGTCGCCAGGGCCGCGGCCAGGCCGATCGCGCCGCCGGCCACCGACACCAGGTAGGCCGGCGAGGCCCCCGCGGCGTCGATGACGACGCCCGCGACGGTGGCCCCCGGCGCGACCCCGAAGACGATGCCGGTCTGCACGAACGCCATGCCCTCGGTGAGCCGCGAGGGCGGCACGGACTGCTCGGTCAGCGACATCGTGGCGATCAGGGTCGGGGCGATCGCGAAGCCGGCCACGAACAGCACCACGCCCATGAGCAGCAGCGAGTCGATCAGGGCGAGCGGCACCATGGCCAGCGCCATCGCCGCGGCCCCGACGCGCAGGCGCACCAGCAGGCCGCTGCGCCAGGTGATGCCCCCGGTGAGGAAGCCCGCGATCAGGCTGCCCGCCGCCCACAGCGCCAGCAGCACGCCGGCCACGCCCTTGGCGCCCTGCTCCTCGGCGAAGGCGACCGTGGTCACCTCCGCGGACCCGAAGAGGCTCCCGAGCGCGAGCGAGACGACCGAGAGCGACACGACCGTGCCCCACGGCATCGGCGCCCGCGCGGTGTGGTGGTCGGGGCGCGGGTTCGCCGGCGGCTCGGTGCCGCGCTGGGCGCTGAAGCCGTAGGTGCCGGCCAGTCCGGCGACCAGCGCCGTCGCGAGGCCGGCGACCGGGTCGACCGCGGTGGCCAGCACCGTGACGATGATCGGCCCGGCGATGTAGACCGTCTCGTCGGCCACCGCCTCCAGCGCGAACGCCGTCTCCCGCTCGCGGTCGTCGTCGAGCACGTGGGCCCAGCGGGCCCGCACGCAGGAGCCGACCGAGGGCAGGCTGGCGCCGGCGACCGCCGCCAGCACGAACGTCGTCCAGATCGGCCAGTCGGCCTCGACCGACAGCACGGCCAGCGAGAGGGCCACGCCCCAGACGGTGATCGCCAGCGGCAGCACCCGTGACTGCCCGAAGCGGTCGATGAGCCGGCCCTGGAGGATCGCGAAGGCGGCGTTCGCGACGAGCCCGGCGGCCGAGACGGCGCCGGCCAGCCCGTAGGAGCCGGAGGCGTCCTCGACCAGGAGCACCGTGCCGAGGCCGACCATCGAGATGGGGAGCCGGGCGACCAGGCCGGTGCCGGAGAAGAGCGCCGTCCCGGGTCGGTTCAGGATGCGTCCGTAGGTCCTCAACATGGCGACGACATGCTGCTCCCTACGATGGCGAGGTGACCAATCCTCAGGCTCCCGACGACGTCCAGGGCCAGCTCCCCGACGTCTCGCCGTACGACGCCCTGCTGCTCGTCTCGTTCGGGGGCCCCGAGGGCCCCGACGACGTCGTCCCGTTCCTCGAGAACGTCACCCGCGGTCGCGGCATCCCGCGCGAGCGTCTCGAGGAGGTCGGCCAGCACTACTACCTCTTCGGCGGCCGCTCGCCGATCAACGACCAGAACCGCAGCTTCATCACCGCGCTGCGGGCCGACCTCGACGAGCACGGGATCGACCTGCCGGTCTACTGGGGCAACCGCAACTGGGACCCCTACCTGACCGACACGATCGCCCAGATGGCCGCCGACGGCGTCCGCCGGGCCGCCTGCTTCGTGACCAGTGCCTACTCGTCGTGGTCGAGCTGCCGCCAGTACCGCGAGAACCTCTACGACGCCGTCGCCGCCGTCCCCGAGGGTGTGCAGGCGCCGGTGCTCGACAAGCTGCGCCACTACGCCAACCACCCGGGCTTCGTCGCGCCGGTCGTCGAGGCGACCCTCGCCGCGCTGGCCGAGCTGCCGGACGGTGCCCGGCTGGTGTTCGTGACCCACTCGATCCCGACCGCGATGAACGACAGCAGCGGCCCGCCCGAGGCCGGGGGCGGCGCCTACGTCGCCCAGCACCTCGACGTCGCCCAGGTCGTCGTCGACGCGGTCGCCGAGCAGAGCGGCACCCGTCCCGAGCACGACCTCGTCTTCTGCTCCCGCTCCGGCGCCCCCCACGTCCCGTGGCTCGAGCCGGACGTGAACGACCACCTCGAGGCACTGGCCGCCGACGGTGTGCCCGGCGTCGCGGTGGTGCCGATCGGCTTCGTCTCCGACCACATGGAGGTCATCTACGACCTCGACACCGAGGCGAAGGAGACCGCCGAGCGCCTCGGCCTGCCGTTCCGTCGCGTCGCGACCGCCGGCGAGGACCCGCGCTTCGTCGCGGTCGTGCGCGACCTGCTCGTGGAGCGGTCGGCCGTCGAGCGCGGCCTCGAGGTCTCGCGGGCCGCGGTCGGTGCCCTCGGTCCCCGGTGGGACCGCTGCCCCGTCGGCTGCTGCGCGAACGCCCGCGCCCCGCGCCCGGCCCTGACCGGGGTGGGTGAGTGAGCGGCACCGACCCCCACCTCCTGGCCGACCACCTGGCCGACCACCTGGCCGACGTCGCCGTCGACGTCGCCCGCGAGGCGGCGGACCTCGTGCGTGAGCACGCGGCCCGTGGCGTGGCCGTCGCGGCCACCAAGACCAGCGACATCGACGTCGTCACCGAGGCCGACCGGGCCACCGAGCGGCTGGTGCGCGCCCGCCTGGCCGAGCGACGTCCCGACGACGCGGTGCTGGGGGAGGAGGGCGACGACCTGCCCGGCACGTCCGGCGTGCGGTGGGTCGTCGACCCGATCGACGGCACCGTGAACTTCCTCTACGGCATCCCGCAGTACGCCGTCTCGATCGCCGCAGAGGTCGACGGCGTCGTCGTGGCCGGCGTCGTGGTCGACGTCGCCAAGCGGGTCGAGTACGTCGGCCGCCCCGGTCCCGGCGGCGCGACCATCGCCCTGCGCGACGGCGTCCCGATCGCCGTCCGCGGCCCGGCCCCGCTGGCGCAGCGGTTGATCGGCACCGGCTTCTCCTACCTCAGCGAGGTCAGGGAGGTGCAGGCCGCCGCGCTGGTCCACCTGCTGCCGCGCGTGCGCGACGTCCGGCGGCTCGGCTCGTGCGCCCTCGACCTGTGCCACGTGGCCGAGGGCAGGCTCGACGGCTACGTCGAGGAGGGCGTCAACCTGTGGGACCACGCCGCGGGCGGGCTGATCGCGCGCGCGGCCGGCGCACGCACGCAGATCAGGCGCGGCGCCGGCGGTCTCGACCTGCTCCTGTGCGCCCCGTCACACGGCTTCGACGACCTCGCCGACCTCACCCGTGAGGCGGGTTTCTGGGTGGAATAGCCCGTCGGGGCGCGGCGTTGAGCGCGACGTCCCCCGGACCGGTGTTCCACTGTTTGGATACATGGTGCATGATCTGCCGCGCCGGTAGGGGGGAAGCCCACCGAGGGCGACACGACTGTTGGAGGGGAGTGAGCGACGCGATGGCGACCGACTACGACGCACCGCGCAAGAACGAGGAAGACCAGTCCGAGGAGAGCATCGAGGAGCTCAAGGCTCGGCGCCACGACAAGAACTCGGGCAAGGTCGACGAGGACGAGACCGAGGCCGCTGAGTCGTTCGAGCTGCCCGGTGCGGACCTCTCGAACGAAGAGCTCGCCATCGAGGTGAAGCCGAAGCAGGAGGACGAGTTCACCTGCATGAGCTGCTTCCTCGTGCACCACCGCAGCCAGCTGGCCGACGAGAAGAAGATGATCTGCCGCGACTGCGCCTGACGACGGGCGCGCGAGCTTGCGAGCGCGCACCGACGTCGATGGTGGTCGAGCAAGCGGCGCGACCGAGGAACGAGGTCGCGGCCCGCGTGTCGAGACCCTCGCGAGGTCAACGAAGACGCAACCAAGGCCGCTGCCCCAACCCGGGGCAGCGGCCTTCGTGCGTCCAGGGCTCGCAGTCAGCCCAGGCCGGACCGGCGGACCGGCGGACCGGTCGGACCAGTCAGGCCTTCTGACCGTCCTTGCGCAGGTCGGGCGGCAGGTGGCCGGTCGAGCGGTGGTAGTACGACGCCGCCCGGCGCTGGGCCAGCATCCGAGCCAGGCCGACGAAAGCGCCGCTGACGAGCGCCCAGGCCACGGCCTCGCGCAGCTCGACGTCGGGGTCGGCCGGGTTCTCGGGAGGCTGGCGACTCGTCGCGGCCTTCCACGAGCTGTTCAGGGCCTTCTTGGCGACGGTCGCGGCCCCGAGGGCTGCGACCAACGAGAAGACCGACCAGACCTTCGAGCTGTCCTTGGCGCCGGAAGCGCCCTTCTTTGCCATGCCCCGACCCTACTGTCGCCGGGTGCCGGCCCGACCAGCGAGCCCGTTGACGGCGTCCGCGAGGGCCTCGGGGTGCCGGGTGCAGACCAGCCAGTAGGGCACCGGGTCGGCCGGGTCGGTGACCTGGATCCGGACCGCTCGCGACAGGTACGGGCGCAGCACCAGCCACGCCCGGGCGTCGGCCTCGACGCCGGCGGTGCGACGGGTCTGCTCGGCGTCCAGCGCGACCGCCGCGCCCAGGTGGCGGGCCTCGATGTGGGCCCGTCCGACGCGGAGCACCCCGGCGTGCACGAGGACCTGCGGCGCACCGTAGGAGCGCAGCGCGAGGGTCATCACCCCCAGGAGCACGGCGGTGGCGCCGAAGGCCACCACGGCCGGCGCGGCGACGACGAGGGCCAGCCAGAGGGTGGCGATGAACATGGTCGCCTGGACCCACCAGCGCAGCGGCACGTGCAGCCGCTCGCTGTAGACGGGGTCCCCGACCGCGGCTTCCACGGGGAGAAGCGTCGCACCCAGGTCGGCATCCACGCGACCCAGGGTACGGCGTTCCCGGGCCGCACGGCCCCACTAGGGTGCCGCAGGTGCGCGACCTCGACATCCAGGTGCTCCGCCTCGACCCCGGCCTCCCGCTCCCGGCCTACGCCCACCCCGGTGACGCCGGCGCCGACCTGCTGACCGCGGTCGACGTGACCCTGGCGCCGGGGGAGCGGGTCCTGGTGCCGACCGGGCTGGCCGTCGCGCTGCCCGAGGGGTACGTCGCGCTCGTGCACCCGCGCTCGGGTCTCGCGGCCCGCCACGGGTTGTCGGTCCTCAACACGCCGGGCACCGTCGACGCCGGCTACCGCGGCGAGATCAAGGTGCTCCTGGTCAACCTCGACCCGCGCGAGCCGATCACCCTGCGCCGCGGCGACCGGATCGCCCAGCTGGTGGTGCAACGGGTCGAGCGGGCGGCGTTCGTGGAGGTCGACCGCCTCCCCGGGAGCGCCCGTGGCGCCGGGGGCTACGGTTCTACCGGTGGCTTCGGCCCCGACACCAGACCCTCCGAGGAGTGACGCAGTGAAGTTCCGCCGCAAGTCCGCAGCCGACGTGTCCGAGGTGGGCGCCGAGGATGGCTCGACGTCGGAGCCCGTCGTCGGACCGCACGACGCCGAGCACGTCCCCGCCGACGGGATCGACCGCGTCGACCTCGGCTCCCTGATGGTGCCGCCGTCGGCCGGCCTCGAGCTGCGGCTCCAGGTCGACGAGTCGACCAACGAGGTCAAGTCGGTGCTGCTGGCCGGCCCCGAGGGTGCCATCGAGGTCCGTGCCTTCGCGGCCCCCCGCCACGGCGACCTCTGGAGCGACGTCCGCCCGCAGATCGCGGCCGACATGGCCCAGCGCGGGGGCACCGCCACCGAGCGGGAGGGTCGCTTCGGCACCGAGCTCATCTGCGAGATCCAGGTGCGCCGCACCGAGGGCACCACGCTGCAGCACTCGCGCATCGTGGGGATCAACGGCTCGCGCTGGCTCCTGCGCGCCACCTTCCTCGGCAAGCCCGCCCGCGACGCCGAGGCCGCCGCCCCGTGGGAGGACGTGCTGACCCAGATCGCCGTCCGCCGCGGCGACGGCCCGATGCCGGTCGGCGAGCCGCTCCCGATCACCCTGCCCGAGGGCGCCCGCCGCGTGACGCCGCCCGCCGGCGGCACGGCCCCCGCGCCCACCGAGGCCTGAGCGACGGGACCGGCGCCATGGGTCACAAGAGCCGACTGCGGCGCACCATCAGCCGGTGGGCCAACGCCGACGAGGACTACGCCCGCGAGATGCGCGCCACCTACGTCGGCGGCGGTCACGTCGCGATCGGCGAGGCGCCCGACCGCGAGCTGATCGAGCTGCGCGGCACGGTCCGCAGCATCCTGGTTCGTCCGCGCGGCGGGGTCCCGGCGCTCGAGGCCGAGCTGTACGACGGCTCCGGGGTCGTCACGATCCTCTGGCTGGGTCGTCGCCGGATCGCCGGCGTCGACCCCGGCCGCTCGCTGACGGTCCGGGGCCGCATCGGCGTCCACGACGGCGTCCGGCTCATGTACAACCCGCGCTACGAGCTGATGCCGTGAGCGCCACCGACGAGCCGGGCGCCGACCACCGCCCGGAGGCCCTCGCGGGCGCCGACGCACCGCCGGCCCCCACGGTCGCGACCGTCGAGGCGATGGTGCGCCAGCAGATGTCCAGGGCGCTGGGCGGGCGGCGCGGCATGCTCGAGGCCGGCGTGCCCGGGATCCTGTTCACGGCCGTGTGGCTGCCCACCAAGGACCTGACCCTGGCGCTGGTCGTCAGCCTGGCCGCCGCCGGGGTCGCGCTGGTGCTGCGGCTGCTGCAGCGCAGCACCCTCCAGTTCGTCCTCAACGCCGTGTTCTCGATCGGCATCGGCTGGGTCTTCGTGCGGATCGCCGCGAGCAGCGGCGGGTCGGAGTCCGACCAGGCGCTGGCCTTCTTCCTGCCGGGGATCCTCTACAGCCTGGGGTACACGATCCTGCTCTTCGGCTCCGTCCTCGCGCGGTGGCCGGCCGTCGGGTTCATGCTCGGCAGCGTCACCGGCGACCCCACGGCGTGGCACGCCGACCGCCAGGTGGTGCGCCTGTGCTCGAGGCTCACCCTGCTGCTCGGTGCGCCCGGCGCGATCGGCGTCCTGCTGCAGGGGCCGGTGTGGCTGCTCGGCTCGCGCGACGTGATCGAGGCCGACACCGCCGTCGCGATCATCGCCGGGCTCCGCTACGGACTCGGCTGGCCGCTGCGGATCGGCTCCTGGTCGGCGATGGTGTGGCTGCTGGCCCGCAACGCGACGCCGCTGGAGCAGCCCGAGGCTCAGCCGGGCACGAGCTGAGGCTCGTCGGCTGTGGGCTGGCTGTCTCCACAGCCGGCTGTGGTGGTCCGGGTCGGTGGTCTGGCTCGGTGGTCCGGCTGTGGTGGTCCGGCTCCGTGGTCCGGCTGGGTTGACCGGCTGCGGTGGTCTCGACCCGGCCGTTCCGGCCTCGTTCCTCGGCCGGAGGCCTTGCTCGACCTTCGGACGTGACGCGGGTGCGCTCGTTCCTCGCGCTCCCGCTACGTCCTCGGGTGGGCGAGGGGGGCCAGGAGGCGCTCGAGCTCGTCCTCACCCTCGGCCGGGACGACGAACAGCAGCTCGTCGCCGGCCTCGACCGGCTGCTCGACGTCGGGCACGTAGACCTGGCCGTCGCGCAGGATGGTGACCAGCGCGCAGTTCTCCGGGAACGGGATGAGCCCGGCCGGCTTGCCGACGTAGGGCGAGTCGGCGGGCAGGGTCATCTCGACGAGGTTGGCGTTGCCCTGGCGGAAGGTGAACAGCCGCACGAGGTCGCCGACGGTGACGGCCTCCTCGACGAGGGCCGACATGATCCGCGGGGTCGAGACGTTGACGTCGACGCCCCACGCCTCGGTGAAGAGCCACTCGTTGTTGGGGTGGTTGACCCGGGCGACCGTGCGCGGGACCCCGAACTCGGTCTTGGCCAGCAGCGACGTGACCAGGTTGACCTTGTCGTCGCCGGTGGCGGCGATGACGACGTCGCACTTGTCGAGGCGCGCCTCCTCGAGCGAGGAGAGCTCGCAGGAGTCGGCGAGCAGCCACTCGGCGTCCGGCACCCGCTCGGGCATCACCGACCGCGGGCTCTTGTCGATGAGCAGGACCTCGTGCCCGTTGCCGATCAGCTCGCGCGCGATCGAGCGGCCCACGGCACCGGCTCCGGCGATGGCGACCCTCATGAGTGGACCTCCGGGCCCTTCTTGATGACGGCCATGGCCCGTCCGGCGTTCTCCTCGCGCATCACGAGGTGGATCAGGTCGTTCTCCTGGATCACGGTGTCGCGGGTCGGGAGCATTCCCTCGCCGAGCCGGTCGATCCAGGCGATCCGGCAGCTGGTCTGCTCCTGGAAGTCGATCGTGCGCTGCCCGACCCAGACCTCGGGCACCGGCACCTGGTCGACCCGGACGGTGCCGCTGGGGTCGCGGAAGTCGGGCTCGGCACCGGCGGGCAGGATCCGGCGCAGCACCTGGTCGGCGGTCCACTTGACCGTGGCGACCGTCGTGATGCCGAGGCGCTGGTAGACCTCGGCGCGGCCCGGGTCGTAGATCCGGGCGACGACCTGCTGGATGCCGAACTGCTCGCGGGCGACACGCGCGGCGATGATGTTGGAGTTGTCACCGCTGGAGACCGCGGCGAAGGCGTCGGCCCGGCGGATCCCGGCCTTCTCCAGCACCTGCTGGTCGAATCCGTAGCCGGTGACCTTCTCGCCGTTGAACGCCGGCCCGAGGCGTCGGAACGCGTCCGGCTCGCTGTCGATGACGGCGACGGTGTGGTTCCGGTCCTCGAGGGAGCGCGCCAGCGTCGAACCGACGCGGCCGCAGCCCATGATCACGACGTGCACGCGCTCACCGTAGCCCCGGCCGCGCGAAGCACGCGAAAGGACCGCGCACCAGTACTGTGCCGCTCGTGGGTGTCGGTGACGTCTCCAAGCGGATTCTGCTGGGGCGCAAGCTCAGGAGCGCACAGCTGGGGGAGACGCTCCTCCCCAAGCGCATCGCCCTCCCCGTCTTCGCCAGCGACGCGCTGTCCTCGGTGGCCTACGCGCCCGACGAGGTCTTCATCATGCTGTCGCTCGCGGGCGCCTCGGCCTACGTCTGGTCGTGGAAGGTCGCGATCGCCGTCGCCCTCGTGATGGCCGCCGTGATCGCGTCGTACCGCCAGACCGTGCACGCCTACCCGAGCGGCGGCGGCGACTACGAGGTCGCGACGGTGAACCTCGGCAAGACGGCGGGGACGACGGTGGCCAGCGCGCTGCTCGTCGACTACGTGCTCACGGTCGCGGTGTCGATCTCGGCCGCGGCGCAGTACGCCGGCGCCGCCATCCCGGTGCTGCACAACCACGAGGCGACGTTCGCCTCGGTGATGGTGGTCCTGCTGACCGCGGTGAACCTGCGCGGGATCCGGGAGTCGGGCACGTTCTTCGCCGTCCCCACCTACGCCTACATGGTCGCGGTGCTCGGCATGTGCGCCTACGGCTTCCTGCGCCTGGCCCAGGGCACACTGCCCGACGTCGAGAGCGCGGACCTGGGCATCACGCCCGACCCGAGCTTCGACGGCTCGCTGACGACGTTCGGGCTGCTGTTCCTGCTGGCCCGGGCCTTCTCGTCGGGCTGTGCGGCGCTGACGGGCGTCGAGGCGATCTCGAACGGCGTCCCGGCGTTCAAGCGGCCCAAGAGCCGCAACGCGGCCACCACGCTGCTGCTGCTCGGGCTGATCGCGATCACGATGATGGTCAGCGTCATCGTGCTGGCCAAGCAGATGGGCCTGCGGTTCGTCGACCCCGCCCAGCTCGAGCGGCTCACCTACCCCGACGGCAGCGCGGTCGGCGACGACTACGAGCAGAACGCCGTCATCGCCCAGATCGCCAAGGCCGTGTTCAACGAGTTCCCGCCGGGCTTCTACGCCGTCGTCATCGTCACCGGGATCATCCTGGTGCTCGCCGCCAACACGGCGTTCAACGGCTTCCCCGTGCTCGGCTCGATCCTCGCCAAGGACGGGCTGGCGCCCCGGGCCCTGGGCTCGCGCGGCGACCGGCTGGCCTACTCCAACGGCATCGTGTTCCTGGCGATCATGGCGATCATCCTGATCGTCGTCTTCAACGCCGAGACGACGCGGCTGATCCAGCTCTACATCGTCGGCGTCTTCGTCTCCTTCAACCTCAGCCAGCTCGGCATGATCCGGCACTGGACGCGCCACCTGACGACCGAGCGCGACCCGGCCTCCCGCCGTCGGATGCAGCGCTCGCGGGTCATCAACGCCGTCGGCCTGTCGTTCACCGCGGTCGTGCTGGTGGTCGTGCTGCTCACCAAGTTCCTGGAGGGCGCCTGGATCACGATCCTGGCGATGGTGTTCTTCTACGCCCTCATGCGCGCGATCCGTGGCCACTACGACAAGGTCTCGCTCGAGCTCGAGGCCGACGAGAGCGACAACCTGCTGCCGACCCGGGTGCACGCGATCGTGCTCGTCTCCAAGCTGCACAAGCCGACCCTGCGGGCGCTGGCGTTCGCGAAGGCGTCGCGCCCGAACGTCCTCGAGGCCGTCTACGTCGCCACCGACCCGGTCGAGACCAACCTGCTGGTCGAGAACTGGGAGCGCCGCAACCTCGGCGTGCCGCTCAAGCTGCTGCACTCGCCGTACCGCGAGCTGGTGAACCCGATCGTGGCCTACGCGACCGAGATCCGGCGGGCCAACCCGCGCGGCGTCGTCGCGGTCTACATCCCCGAGTACGTCGTCGGCCGCTGGTGGGAGCAGCTGCTGCACAACCAGACCGCCCTGCGGCTCAAGGGGCGGCTGCTGTTCACCCCCGGCGTGATGGTGACCTCGGTGCCCTACCAGCTGCGCTCCTCCCAGCTCGCCGTCGAGCGCGGGGAGCGCGACCAGCAGCGCGTCCGCGCCGGCGACCTGCGCCGCGGCCAGGCCGACGACCGGTCCGACCCGCGCTCCTCCGGGCAGATCAACCGGTGAGCCCCGCAGCTCGCCGTCCGGGCGGCGCCCGCCGGGCACGGCCGAGGAAGGCCCGCGGCGAGTCCCGGGTCGGCGAGCGCTTCGAGGTCGAGGTCGGCCCGGTCGGGCACGGCGGCTTCTGCGTCGCCCGGCACGAGGGCCGCGCGGTGTTCGTGCGGCACGCGCTGCCCGGCGAGCGGGTCGTCGTCGCCGTCACCGAGGGCACCGACGGCGACCGCTTCTGGCGTGCGGACGCCGTGGAGGTGCTGTCGGCCTCGGAGCACCGGGTGCCCGCGCCCTGCCCGTACGCCGGCCCCGACGCCTGTGGCGGCTGCGACTTCCAGCACGTCGAGGTCGCCCACCAGCGCGACCTCAAGGCGACCGTCGTCGCCGAGCAGCTGCGCCGGCTCGCGGGCCTGGACGTCGCGGTGGAGGTCGAGGCGGTGCCCGGCGACGTCGGCGGGCTCGGCTGGCGGACCCGCCAGCGCTACGCCTCGCTGCCCGGCGGTGGCCGGGCGATGCGCAAGCACCGCTCGCACGAGCTGGTCGCCGTCGACCAGTGCCTGCTGGAGTCGCCCGACCCCGCGACCCACGTCGTGCACGGCGTCGCGTTCGCGGTCGCCGACGGCGGGTTCTGGCAGGTGCACCCGGGCGCGCCCGAGACCCTCGTGGACGCCGTCCTCGAGGCGCTCGCGCCGCAGCCGGGGGAGTCGGCGCTCGACCTGTACGCCGGCGTCGGGCTGTTCAGCCGGTTCCTGGCCGACCGCGTGGGTGGCACGGGCCGGGTCGCGATGGTCGAGGGCGACACCACCGCCTCGGCGCTCTCGCTCGACAACGTCCCCGGCGCCGAGGCGACGGCCGGCGACGTCGCCCGCGTGCTCGCCGAGTCGCTGGCCGGGCACTGGGACCTCGTCGTCCTCGACCCGCCGCGCGAGGGCGCGAAGCGGGCCGTCGTCGAGCAGGTCGTGGCGCGCACGCCACGCGCCGTCGCCCACGTCGCCTGCGACCCCGCCGCCCTGGCCCGTGACGTCGCGATCTTCGCCGAGCACGGCTACCGCCTGGCGTCGCTGCGCGCCTTCGACCTGTTCCCGATGACCCACCACGTCGAGTGCGTGGCCCTGCTGCTGCCCGGGGACGACTGAGCCCGCGTCGAGCCGGTCAGCGCTCGACGGCGTAGACCAGCTTCTGGACGCCGTTGGCGTAGGTCTCGCTCTCGAGGACCCGCAGCGCCTGCAGGTCCTTGTCGGTGTCGCTGAAGTAGCGCTTGCCGGCCCCGAGCAGGACGGGGAAGACGAGCAGGTGGAAGCGGTCGACGAGGCCGGCGTCGGTGAGGTTGCGGACCAGGGTCGCGCTGCCGTGCACCGAGATCGGCCCGCCCTCGGTCTCCTTGAGCGCCGCGACGTCGTCGAGGGTGCGCAGGACGGTCGCGGGCCAGCGCGGCTCCAGGGCCGACTCGTCGAGCGTCGTCGACACGACGTACCTCGGCATGTCGTTGTAGCGGGGGAAGACGTCGGTCATGTCGGGCCAGACCGGCGCGAACGCCTGGTAGCTGACGCGGCCGAGGAGCAGGGCGGTCGCCTCCTCCTGCTCGCGGCCCTTGATCTCGTAGGCGGCGTCGTCGTGCTGGACGGCCCTGAAGGTCCAGCCGCTGCTGCGGTGGCCGGGCTCCCCGCCCGGTGCTTCGACGACGCCGTCGAGGGACATGAAGGCGGTGGCGACGAGGGTGCGCATGGTGGTGTCTCCTGGCTCGGGATCTGGTGCGGACATCCTCTCCACGAACGGGGGTCGCGCGGTACGACACCTCTCGCGAGGTTTCAGGTCACCAGCCGCCCCGCAGGATGGGAGGGTCCGCACCACCCGCCACGAAAGGGTCCTCCCGCATGCCCATCTCCCTCGACAAGGTCGAGTCCACCGCTCCCGGCCTGGTCAGCCTCGCCAAGACCGCCAAGATCAGCCTCGAGAAGCGGAACCTGTTCGGCACCCGCGCCAAGGTGGCGCTCGTCATGGACTACAGCGGGTCGATGTCACGGGAGTACAGCTCCGGCCGGGTCCAGAACCTGACCGAGCGGATCCTGGCCCTCGCCACCCAGCTCGACGACGACGGCGCCATCGACTTCTTCGTCTTCGACTCGACCGCCGCCCACCTCGGCGAGGTGCCGCTCGACAACTACACCGGCGCCGTCAACCGGCTCACCGAGGGCCGCCGGATGGGTACCACCGACTACGCCGGCGCCTTCCGCACCGTGCGCGACCACTTCGGGTTCGCCCCGCCCAAGCTCGTGCAGCAGGGCGGCGGGGAGAAGAAGGGCCTGTTCGGCCGCAAGAAGAAGGTCGAGGGTGCCGTCGACGTGGCGCTGCCCGACAACCTGCGGCCGGCGTCCGAGCCGGTGTTCGCCATCTTCCTCACCGACGGCGCCCCGAACTCCAAGCCGCAGGCGGTCCAGGCGCTCATCGAGGTCTCCACGGCCCCGATCTTCTGGAAGTTCCTCTCGATCGGCGCGGAGTCCTTCGACTTCCTCCAGAAGCTCGACGACCTCGAGCAGCGGGTGATCGACAACGCCGACTACAAGCCGATCGGCTCGATCGACGCGCTCTCCGACGAGGCGCTCATCGACGCCCTGCTCGACGAGTACGCCGAGTACGTCACCGAGGCCAAGCGGCTCGGCCTCCTGGCCTGAGCCGGCCCGCGCGACGGTCCCGGCCGCCGGGACCGTCGCGTCCGCGGGCGCGACGTGAAAACTTCCTCGATCCCGTGTATCTTGATATCAAGAGACATGACGAGGCCGGTTAGGCCCGCCTTACTACCGCCGGTCTTGCCGGCGGCGGCAAGATGGGCGGAGGCCACACGAGCACCCAGAGGAGACGGCTGATGCCCAGCAAGGACAGCTTCGGAGCCAAGAGCACCCTCGACGTCGACGGGACGTCGTACGAGATCTTCCGGCTCGACGCGGTGAAGGGTGACGGCCTCGACGTCGACAGCCTCCCGTTCAGCCTCAAGGTGCTGCTGGAGAACCTCCTGCGTACCGAGGACGGCGCCGACATCACCGCCGACGACATCAGGGCGATCGCCGGGTGGGACGCCGACGCGGACCCCAGCAAGGAGATCCAGTTCACGCCGGCGCGCGTGATCATGCAGGACTTCACCGGCGTCCCGTGCGTCGTCGACCTCGCCACGATGCGCGAGGCGATGGCCGACCTCGGCGGCGACCCCACCAAGATCAACCCGCTCGCGCCGGCCGAGATGGTCATCGACCACTCCGTCATCGCCGACGTCTTCGGCTCCGCCGACGCCTTCCAGCGCAACGTCGAGATCGAGTACGAGCGCAACCGCGAGCGCTACCAGTTCCTGCGCTGGGGCCAGGGCGCCTTCGACGACTTCAAGGTCGTGCCCCCGGGCACCGGCATCGTGCACCAGGTCAACATCGAGCACCTCGCCCGCGTGACGATGGTCCGCGAGGTCGACGGCGAGCAGCAGGCCTACCCCGACACCTGCGTCGGCACCGACAGCCACACGACCATGGTCAACGGCATCGGCGTCGTCGGCTGGGGCGTCGGCGGCATCGAGGCCGAGGCCGCGATGCTCGGCCAGCCGGTCTCGATGCTCATCCCGCGCGTCGTCGGCTTCAAGCTCAACGGCGACCTGCCCGAGGGTGCGACCGCCACCGACCTGGTGCTGACGATCACCGAGATGCTGCGCCAGCACGGCGTCGTCGGCAAGTTCGTCGAGTTCTACGGCCCCGGCGTCTCCGCGCTGCCGCTGGCCAACCGCGCCACGATCGGCAACATGAGCCCCGAGTTCGGCTCGACGATCGCGGTCTTCCCGATCGACCAGCAGACCATCGACTACCTCGAGCTCACCGGGCGCTCGCCCGAGCAGCTCGCGCTGGTGGAGGCCTACTCCAAGGAGCAGGGCCTCTGGCACGACCCGGCCGCCGAGCCGCGCTACTCCGAGAAGCTCGAGCTCGACGTGTCGACCGTCGTCCCCAGCCTGGCCGGCCCGAAGCGTCCCCAGGACCGCGTCGAGGTCAGCGAGGCCGGCCCGAAGTTCCGCACCGCGCTCGCCGACTACACCGACGAGCCCGACCGCACGATCGACTTCGAGATCGACGGCCAGGCCGTCACCATCGGTCACGGCGCCGTCACCATCGCCGCGATCACGTCGTGCACCAACACCTCGAACCCCTCGGTGATGATCGCGGCCGCGCTGCTCGCGAAGAACGCCGTCGACAAGGGCCTGTCCCGCAAGCCGTGGGTCAAGACGACCCTGGCGCCGGGCTCGAAGGTCGTCTCGGACTACTACGACAAGGCCGGCCTCACGCCGTACCTCGACAAGCTCGGGTTCAACCTCGTGGGCTACGGCTGCACGACCTGCATCGGCAACTCCGGCCCGCTCATCCCCGAGGTCTCCGCCGCGGTCAACGAGGCCGACCTCGCGGTCACCTCGGTGCTGTCGGGCAACCGCAACTTCGAGGGTCGGATCAACCCCGACATCAAGATGAACTACCTCGCCTCGCCGCCGCTCGTGGTGGCCTACGCGCTCGCCGGCTCGATGGACCTCGACCTGTTCGGCGACGCGCTGGGCCAGGACACCGACGGCAACGACGTCTTCCTCAAGGACATCTGGCCCTCGCCCAGCGAGGTCGAGCGGGTCATCGGCGAGGCGATCAGCTCGGAGATGTTCGGCGACAGCTACCAGGACGTCTTCGCCGGCGACGAGACCTGGCAGTCGCTGCCGACCCCCGAGGGCAAGACCTTCGAGTGGGACCCCGAGTCGACCTACGTCCGCAAGCCCCCGTACTTCGACGGCATGCCCGACGAGCCGACCCCGGTCACCGACATCGACGGCGCCCGGGTCCTGCTCAAGCTCGGCGACTCGGTCACCACCGACCACATCAGCCCGGCCGGTGCGATCAAGAAGGACTCGCCCGCGGGCACCTACCTCGCCGAGCACGGCGTCCAGCAGCGCGACTTCAACTCCTACGGCTCGCGCCGCGGCAACCACGAGGTGATGATCCGGGGCACGTTCGCCAACATCCGGCTGCGCAACCAGATCGCGCCCGGCACCGAGGGCGGCTTCACCCGCGACTTCACCCAGGCCGACGGCCCGGTGACCTCGATCTACGAGGCCTCCGAGTCCTACGCCGCCGCGGGCACGCCGCTCGTGGTCCTCTGCGGCAAGGAGTACGGCTCCGGCTCCTCGCGCGACTGGGCCGCCAAGGGCACCTCGCTGCTCGGCGTCAAGGCCGTCATCGCCGAGTCCTACGAGCGGATCCACCGCTCGAACCTCATCGGCATGGGCGTCATCCCGCTCCAGTTCCCGGCCGGCCAGAACGCCGAGTCGCTCGGACTGACCGGCGAGGAGACCTTCTCGATCTCCGGGATCACCGAGCTCAACGAGGGCCGCACGCCCAAGACCGTCAAGGTCACCGCGACCGGCGGCGGCCAGGACGTCGAGTTCGACGCCGTCGTCCGGATCGACACCCCCGGCGAGGCGAACTACTACCGCAACGGCGGCATCATGCAGTACGTCCTGCGCAACCTGCGCCGGGCCTGACGCCCCGCCCGCACCGGCACCCCACCGCCCCGACACCCCCGTGGTGCCGGGGCGGTGGTGCGTCCGGACGTCGTCCAGGCCCGCGACGCGCTCGTCGCCCTGCTGCCGGGCCGGGGCTAGCGGTCGCGCTGGAGGCGGTGGGCCGCGCTCACGGCGTCGCGGACGGCGTCGTCGTCGCCCCGGTCGAGGACGGCCTGGACCTTCTCGTGCCGCTCCATCGACGGCGGGACGCCGAACGTCTCGGGATGGGCGGCGAGCAGGCTCTCGCGCTGGGCGAGCGTGCAGCGGATGGTCACGGTCGTGGGGTCCTCGAGGCGGACCACGAGCCGGTCGGCGACGTACCAGGCCGGGCGGGCGGTCGTGCCCTTGCGGCGGCAGCCCGGCAGCGAGGCGCAGTGCTCGGCGAGCTCCTCGGGGGTCATCGGACCAGGATCACCCCTGCGCCGGCCGGCGTCGAGGGCACCGGACGTCGCGGCGCGCCCGGGCGGGGCCGGTTCCACCCCGGCGGCGGCTCGACGCGCGACGATGTCGGCGTGAGCCGACTTCCCCTCGTGGCCCTGGTCGCCGTCCTCGCGCTGGGCCTGTCCGCCTGCGGTGACGACGAGCCGAGCGCCGACCCGACCCCCAGCGACACGCCGACCTCGGGCCCGACCACCCCGTCCGAGACGCCCACCGAGACGCCCTCCGAGACGCCGAGCGAGACGCCGTCCGAGACGCCGTCCGAGACGCCGTCCTTCACGCCGACGCCGGACCCGACCCCCAGCGAGACGGTCGAGCCGTCGCAGACCACGACGCCGCCCCCGGCGCCGGGCCCCGACCCGGTGCCGACGACCTACGCCGACGCGCTGGCCAAGCTCGACGCCGCCGGCCAGGAGCCGCAGACGGCGAAACGGTTCCAGACCGCCTCGGGGATCTACTGCCTGACCCAGTCCCGCTTCGCCGTCGGGTGCGAGCTGCCCTCCGGCGGCATCCCCGACCCCGACTACTGCGGGACCGACGGGCCGGTCCAGAGCGTGGGCCGGGTGGTCTTCGGTGAGGGCGGCGCCCCGACCGCGGAGTGCAACAGCGACACCATCCGCGAGCCCGGCGCCGCGAGCGTCGCCGACGGCTCGGTGGTCGCCTCGCCGTCCGGTGCGGTCCAATGCCTGCTCGAGGCCTCGGGCGTCACCTGCGTCGACACGGTCGCCGGCAGCGGCTTCTTCCTCGGCAGCAGCTACGCGGTCTTCACCGGCTGACCCGGCCGCCGACCCGGCCGCCGACCCAGCCTCCGACCGGGTCGCTACCGTGGCGGGCATGATCGTGGCCTTCAGCATCAGTCCCAGCTCCGGCGACGCCGACGGGGGAGTCGCCGAGGCCGTCGCGGCCGCGGTGCGCGTCGTCCGGGAGTCCGGGCTGCCGCACGAGACAAACTCGATGTTCACCAACATCGAGGGCGAGTGGGACGAGGTGATGGCGGTCGTCAAGCGCGCCGTCGACGTCGTCGCCGAGGTCTCCCCGCGGGTCGGTCTGGTGCTCAAGGCCGACATCCGCGCCGGTCGGTCCGGCGAGATGACGGCGAAGCTCGACCGGCTCGAGTCGGCGCTGGAGCGCGGCGGTGCGTAGCGAGGTCCGCTCGTACCGCACCGGCGGCACCGAGCGGGTGCTCGACCTGACCGCGGACGCCGAGGCGTTCCTGGCCGACGTCGCCAGCGCCGACGACGGGCTGCTGCAGGTCTTCGTGCCGCACGCCACCGCCGGGATCGCCGTCATCGAGACCGGCGCCGGCAGCGACGACGACCTGCTGACCGCGCTCGGCGACCTGCTGCCGGCCGACGACCGCTGGCGGCACCGGCACGGGAGCCCCGGTCACGGTCGGTCCCACGTGATGCCGGCCATCGTGCCGCCGCACGCCACGGTTCCGGTCCTCGACGGCAGCCTCGCGCTCGGGACGTGGCAGAGCATCTGCCTGGTCGACCTCAACGTCGACAACGACGTCCGCGAGGTCCGGTTCTCCTTCCTGGCGGGCTAGCCGTTCGAACAGGCGTTCGAGTAGCCTGGCGCCATGTCCCGCCCGTACGCCCCGCCCGGCTGGCCGAGCCCGGTCCGACCCCCCGACACCGAGCGCTGGGAGGGCACGGCGGAGTCGTGGCTCCTCGACGTCTGCCCACCCGAGTACCGCACCTACCCGACCCTGCGGCGCCACGTCCTGGTGCTCGCCCGGTTCGCGGTGCTGCACGTCGAGGCGATGCAGGCCGCCTGCCGCCGCGGCCTGAGCGAGGCGCGTGCCGAGCTGCGCGACGTCGCGAGCCCCGACGTCGTCGACGCCGCCGTCGACACCTGGCTGACCGAGGACGCCCGCCTGTCCGCCGTGCGCCGCGAGGTCGGGCTGGTCGAGGACGCCCTGCGCGGCACCCGGCACCGGCCCCGGCTCTGAGCCGCCCGTGACCGGTCCCCGTGGTGGTGACCCGAACGGGTCATGCGGTCGGGTCGGTGGCGGGTGTCAGGTGGGGGCATGACCACCGAGACCCGCTTCGCGCTCGTCCTGAACGGCGGCGTCAGCCTGGCGGTGTGGATGGGCGGCGTCGTCCACGAGCTCGACCGGCTGCGCCTGGCCTCGGTCGGCGTCGGTCCCGCCGAGCCGGGGGAGCAGGCGGTGCACGACGCCTGGCGCGCGATCCTCGGGCGCACCGACCGGCGCGTGGTGGTCGACGCCGTCGCCGGCACCAGCGCCGGCGGCATCAACGGCACGCTGCTCGCCACGGCGGTCGCCCGCGGCGCGGAGCTGCCGCACATGAAGGCCGTCTGGGGCGACCTCGCCGCGCTCCAGCGCGGCGCGCTGCTCCGCGAGGACAAGGAGGCCGCGCCGTCGGTGCTCGACGGCGACTTCTTCGTCCGCTCGGTCGCCGACGTCGTCGCCGGCATCGCGCCGCGCCCGGGCCTCGAGCCGGCCGAGTGCACGCTGCTGGTCACCGCGACGGCGCTGCGGCCGCAGCCGCGTCGCTACGACCTCGAGCACGGGCTCGCCGCCTGGGCGGTCGACAGCCGCCGGGTCTACCGGTTCCGCCTGCGCCACGGCGCCGACGGCGTCCTCGAGGACGACGACTTCGGCCCCGACACCGTGGTCGCCCTGGCGGGGCGGGCCTCGGCGGGGCTCCCGGTCGCCTTCGCGCCCGTGTGGGAGGGCGCCGCCCTGCGCGAGCGCCGCCGCGACCGGCGCGACGACGACCCGCAGACGTGGCTGATCGACGGGGGCGTGCTCGACAACGCCCCCTTCGAGCCGCTCCTCGACGAGCTGCGCGACCGGTCGGTGGCGGCGCCGTTCGAGCGCGTCGTCCTCTACGTCACGCCGAGCACCGCCGCCGCCGGACAGCCCTGGACCAGCGGGGACGCACCCGACGTCGCCCGGGTGGTCGGGGCGGTGGTCGGCGCCGTGCGCGAGCCCGACCAGCGCGCCGACATGGAGACCCTGGGTGAGTCCTTCGCCCGGGCGTCGTCCAGCCGGTCCGGGCCGCACCACGTGCTGGCCGACCTGCTGTCGCCGTCCTCGGTGCCCGTGCTCGACCCGGTCGCGGGGCGGGCGGCGGCCGCGGCGCTGTTCCCCGCCTACCGGGCGCGGCGCCTGGAGGAGGCCGAGCGGTGGCTGCTCGCGCTCGGGCGGCCCGCCCAGCTGGTGCCCCCGGCCCCCCTCGAGCTCGCCGGGGAGGCCTGGCCGGTGGTGCCCGACGGGCCGGCGTTCGACCCGACCGCCTGGTCCTGGGGGTTGCCGGCCGCGGCGCGGATCCTGCGCTGGTGGGGACGCGCGCTCGTCCTCACCGCGGCCGACGACGCCACCCGCACCCAGGCCTTCCGCGCGGTCGACCGGGCCCAGCGCCGGGTCCGCACGCTGCGCCGCGCCGAGGAGGAGGCGCTGCTGGCCGCCGTCGCCCCGACGTCGTCGCCGTCGGCGCGGCTGGCCGCGCTGACCGCCGTCCACGACGACCTGGGGGCGCGCGCGGAGGTCGGGGTGCTGCTCGCGGACGTCGTCGAGGCGGTCGGCGTCGCCTGGCCCGGCGCGCCGAGCGCCGCCGACCTGGCCCAGCACTCGCTCGACCTGGAGGTGGTGTCCTCGGCGCTGTCGCCGGAGTCGGGGGACCGGCCGGCGTTTCGCTACCGCCAGGTCACCCCGGCCGCCCCGCCCCTGGTGCCGGTGGAGGCGAGCGGCTACGGCGACTGGCCGGCCCGGAAGCTCCACGGCGAGCGGTGGAACCACTTCGGGGCGTTCGGCTCGCGCGAGGGGCGCGCGCACGACTGGCTGTGGGGCCGCCTCGACGGCGCCAGCGCGCTCTGCGAGTACCTCGTCGGACGCGGGTTCGCCGACGATCCCGCGTGCCGGGCGCTCGCGGACGCCATCCTCGCGGCCGACGGCACGAGCCCGGACCGGCTCGAGGTGGGCGCGCTGCGGGCCTACCACCAGCAACCGGGACAGCTGCTGCGCGAGATGGTGGCCGAGGACGACTCGCTCGACCTCCTCATCGACACCGTCCCGGAGGTGCTCGGCGAGGTCCGGGGGGCCGGTCCGGCCCTGGAGTGGGTGCTCGCGCGCCGGGTCGACGACACCGACGTCCCGCCGGACGCCGGCCTCGCCGAGCGCCTCAAGCTCCGCCTCGTCCGGGTCGTCGCCACCCCCGTCCGCCTCTACCTCGACCGCGTCGTCGACCGCGCCACCGACGACGACCACCACCCCCGCTGACCCGTCGCTGATCAGCGACGGGTCAGCGCCGAGGGGTGGGTGACCCGTCAGTGATCAGCGACGGGTCAGCGCGGAGGGGTGGGTGACCCGTCAGTGATCAGCGACGGGTCAGCGTCGAGGGGTGGGTGACCCGTCAGTGATCAGCGACGGGTCAGCGCGGAGGGGTGGGTGACCCGTCAGTGATCAGCGACGGGTCAGCGGGGGAGGGGGTCGGCGGAGCCAAGGCGCCAGACGGCGAGTCCGCGCAGGCCGAGCTCCTCGGCGAGGTCGACGCGGCGGTCGTAGGAGCGGGCGTCGGACCACCAGAGCGCCGTGCCGTCGGGCAGGCGGGCCGACCACTCGCCGGACCGGGCGTGCCAGACCGCGCGGACGCCGGCCCGCTCGACCAGCAGCCGGGCCCGGGCCGGCGTCACCGTGCGCCCGGTGCGGCCCGAGGACGCCGGCGGCCAGGTGTAACCGTAGCCCGCGACGCCGAGGTCCAGGCGGCTCGCCGGGACCCGGCGCAGGACGGTCTCGACGGCGGCCCGCTGCCAGCGCAGGTCGCCGACCGGCCCGGGACCCGACCACGTCGGCCCGTGCTGGTCGTAGGCCATCAGCTGGACGGCGTCCACGGCGCGCCCGATCCGGGCCAGGGCGTAGCCGCGGTCGCGGTAGGAGCGCAGCGAGGTCGAGGCGCTGATGTCGATGGTGACGGTCCGCTCGGCGGGCATCGCGTCCTGGAGCGCCTCGACCAGGGCGACGAGCCCGCCCGCGTCGTCGCGCCGGACCAGCTCGAGGTCCACGTTGACGCCGTCCCAGCGGCCGTCGGCGACGTGACGCGCGAGCTGGCGGGCCACCCGGCGGACCGACCGCGGGTCGGAGAGCAGCCGGTGCGCGGCGCGCGGGTCGAAGGCGCCGAGGCGGTTGCTGTAGTTCGAGAGCAGCAGCTCGGTGCGCAGCCCCTGACGTCGCGCCACCCGCCCCACCCGCAGGACGTCGGCGGCCGGGCGCAGCGCCCGCCGGCCGTCGGCGGACAGCGGGGCGGCCGCGACGGTGACCGTGGTCAGCGCGCCGGCGTCGCGGGCGAGCACCCGGGCCGCCAGGCTGCCCAGCGCGTACCCGGTGACCTCCGGCTCCTCGGCGCGGGCGGACGCCGGCGGGGCCGGCGCGGCGAGCGCCAGGGCCAGCACCAGGGCCAGCAGCAGGGGGAGCGTCCCGAGGGCCAGGGCGGTGGGTCGACGACCGGTCATGGCCCCAGGGTCGCACCACCGGGGCCACTAGGTTGGTCGGGTGCACCGCTTCGCCTCCACCACCCTCGTCGACCCGCACGGCCGGCTGCTGGTGCAGGAGCGCGACGAGCACCCGCGGATCGATCCCGAGCGGTGGGGCTTCCCCGGCGGCGGGGTCGAGGAGGGCGAGAGCTACGAGCAGGCCGCCTACCGGGAGCTGGCCGAGGAGACCGGCGTCGTCCTCGACGGCGGGCTGGTGCTGTGGGGCGAGCGCACGTTCTTCAGCGAGCCGTGCGGCGGCGACGACACCTTCCGCCTCTACGCCGCCCGCACCGAGCTGACCGAGGTCGAGTGCCACGAGGGCCGGCAGATGGTCTTCGTCGAGCCCGCCCGGCTCCGCACCCTGCCGCTCACGACCTCCTGCGCCCTCGTCCTGGACGACTTCCTCGCCTCCGACCTCTACCGAGAGCTGCTGCCATGACGACCGGCACGAACCGCACCCTCACCGTCCACCCCGTCCCCGGTCCGGGCGCCGAGGACGTCGTCGTGGGCCGCTCCGGCGCCGACGAGGGCGCCGTCTTCACCGGCACCGAGGACGGCTCGGTCTTCCGCGTCAGCCCCGACGGCTCCCAGGTCGACCGGGTGGCCCAGACCCGGGGACGCCCGCTCGGCCTCGAGATCGACCTCGACGGGCGGCTCCTGGTCTGCGACGCGCACCGCGGCCTGCTGCGCGTCGACACCCGCAACGGTGCCGTCGAGGCGGTCACCGGCGAGGTCGACGGCCGGCCGATGCGGTTCTGCAACAACGCCGCGATCGCCGCCGACGGGACGGTCTGGTTCTCCGACTCCTCCACCCGCTTCGGCATCGAGGACTGGAAGGCCGACCTCGTCCAGAACACCCGGACCGGGCGGCTGCTGCGCCTCGACACCGACGGCACCGTCACCGTCGTCCTCGACGGGCTCGCCTTCGCCAACGGCGTCGCGCTGTCGCGGGCCGAGGACTACGTCGCGGTGGCCGAGACCGGCGCCCGCACCGTCGTGCGCCGCTGGCTCACCGGCCCGAACGCCGGCATGCGCGACCTCCTGTGCAGCAACCTGCCCGGCTACCCCGACAACATCGCCCGCGGCAGCGACGGCCTCATCTGGGTCACCATCGCCAGCCCCCGCGACGCCACCGTCGAGCGCCTGCAGACCGCCCCGATGGCGCTGCGCCGCCTCGCGACCCGGCTGCCCGAGCGGCTCCAGCCGGCGCCGCGGCGGACCGTGCGGGTCCAGGCCTACGACGACGACGGCCGGCTGGTGCACGACGTCGACGTCGACCCGACCACCCAGCGCACGGGCTACCACATGGTCACCGGCGTCCGGGAGCACGACGGCCGGGTGTGGCTCGGCAGCCTGCACGAGCCCGCGATCGCCGTCGTGGACCTCTGAGGCGAACGACACGGCGCCGCCGCGGGAGGGGGTCCTGCCGATCCCGGGGGAGGCGCTACGAGCAGGTAACCTCGAGGGCATGTCACTGCTGGAGTCCATCACCGGGCCGCGCGACCTGCGCGCCCTCGACGACGACCAGCTGGAGGTGCTGGCTGCCGAGATCCGCGACCTCCTCATCAGGACCGTCGCGACCAACACCGGCCACCTCGGCCCCAACCTCGGCGTGGTGGAGCTGACCCTGGCCATCCACCGGGTCTTCGACTCCCCGCTCGACCGCGTGGTCTTCGACACCGGCCACCAGTCCTACGTGCACAAGCTCGTCACCGGCCGCGTCGCGACGTTCGGCACGCTGCGCCGCGAGGGCGGCATGAGCGGCTACCCCAGCCAGGCGGAGTCGCCGCACGACATCGTCGAGAACTCCCACGCCTCAACCGCGCTCAGCTACGCCGACGGCCTGGCCAAGGCCTACCGGATCCGCGGCGAGGACCGGCACACCGTCGCCGTCATCGGTGACGGCGCCCTCACCGGCGGCATGGCCTGGGAGGCGCTCAACAACATCGCGATCGCCAAGGACAGCCGGCTGGTCATCGTCGTCAACGACAACGGCCGCTCCTACACCCCGACCATCGGCGGGCTGGCGACGGCGCTCACCTCGCTGCGCACCAGCCCGCGCTACGAGAACGTCCTCGACCTGGTCAAGCGGCGCCTCACCGCGGTGCCCGGGGTCGGCCCCGCCGCCTACGACGCGCTGCACGCGATGAAGAAGGGCCTCAAGGACGCGCTGGCGCCCCAGGGGCTCTTCGAGGACCTCGGCCTCAAGTACGTGGGCCCCGTCGACGGCCACGACCGCGCCGCGATGGAGCAGGTGCTGGCCCAGGCCAAGAAGTTCAACGGACCGGTGATCGTGCACGCGATCACCCGCAAGGGCTACGGCTACGACCCCGCCGAGCGCCACGAGGCCGACCAGTTCCACGCGCCCGGGCCCTTCGACGTGCAGACCGGCGCCGAGAAGCCCAAGGGTCGGATCTGGACCGACCACTTCTCCGACGCGATCGTGGAGATCGGGCAGCGTCGCGAGGACGTCGTCGCGATCACCGCGGCCATGACCCACCCCGTCGGGCTCGACGCGTTCCAGCGGCAGTTCCCCGAGCGCTCCTTCGACGTCGGCATCGCCGAGCAGCACGCCGCCACGTCGGCGGCCGGCCTCGCGCTCGGCGGGCTGCACCCCGTGTTCGCGGTCTACGCGACCTTCCTCAACCGGGCCTTCGACCAGGTGCTGATGGACGTCGCCCTGCACCGCCTCGGCGTCACCTTCGTCCTCGACCGCTCCGGCGTCACCGGCGACGACGGGGCCAGCCACAACGGCATGTGGGACATGTCGATCCTCCAGGTGGTGCCGGGCCTGCGGCTCGCCGCTCCGCGCGACGTCACCCGGATGCGCGAGCTGCTCGGCGAGGCCGTCGACGTCGACGACGCCCCCACCGTGGTCCGCTTCCCGAAGGGCCCGCCGCCCGCCGACATCGAGGCGGTCGGCCGGGCCGGCGGGGCCGACGTGCTGGTGCGCACCGGCGACCAGGACGTCCTCGTGGTCGCGGTCGGCTCGATGGCCGAGGTGGCCGTCGACGTCGCCGACCGCCTCGTGGCCCAGGGCATCGGGGTCACGGTCGTCGACCCGCGCTGGGTCAAGCCGGTCGACCCCGCCGTCGTCGAGCTGGCCCGCGACCACCGCCTGGTCGTGAGCATCGAGGACAACGGCGAGGTCGGTGGCTGCGGCGCGGTCCTGCTGCAGACCCTCAACGCCGCCGGCGTGCACACGCCGTTCCGCCTCCACGGCATCCCGCAGGAGTTCCTCGACCACGCCAAGCGGGCCGCGATCCTCGAGCGGATCGGTCTCACGCCCCAGGCCCTGGCCCTCGGCATCGTCGAGGCGATGTCGGCCCTCGGCGATCCCGCCGGGGGGACGGGCGGCATCCGACCCGACGTCGATGCCGACCGCACGCGCTGACGTCCGGTCCCGGGTCGCCACCACCGCCCGCACCACTGCCCTGAGCACCGGGCGTGCCGCGGGCCTGGCGCTGCTCGCGCTGGGCGTCGCCGCCTGCGGAAGCCCCGGCCGCACCACGCCCCCGCCGCCGGCCGACCCGGTGGTCGCCCCGGCCGCCCCGGCGACCTCCACCGCCGCACCGGTCCCGCCGGGCAGCCCCGGACCGAGCGGTCCGAGCGGGGTGACCGGGGTGGTGCCGGCCGACGTCGCCACCACCCTCCAGGGCGTCCTGGACGCGCGCGCGACCGCCGTCCTGACCCGTGACCGCGCCGGGTTCGACGCCGGTCTCGGCGCCGACGCCGACCTCCGCGCCTCCGAGGACCGGTACTTCGCCAGCATCACCCAGCTGCCCCTCTCCCGGTTCTCCTACCGGCTGGCCCCCGAGAGCCTGGTCCGCACCGGGGACGGCTACTGGGGGGTCGTCGAGGTCACCACCCGGCTCGGCGCGTTCGACCAGCACGCCGTGCGCACCCTCGACCGCTTCCGGTTCGCCCCGGACGGTGCCCGGTTCGTCGTCGACTCGACCACCGACCCGGCCTGGGAGGACGCCCACCTCGGCCTGCGCGAGCCGTGGGAGACCGGCGCGGTCACCGCGGTGCGCACGGGCAACGTCCTCGGGGTGCTCGACGCCGGCACCGCCGGGCGCGGCCCCGAGCTCGTGGCCACGGTCGCGGCCGGCGTCGACGACGTCGCCGCCCGGGTCCCCTACGCGTGGCCGCGGACCGTCGTCTTCTACGCCCTGTCCGACCCGGCGTTCCTCGCGGGGCTCGAGGAGGTCCCCGGTGGTGATCCGCAGGCCCTCGACGCCGTGGCCATCACCGTGCCGGTGGGCCCGGAGGCGGGCGACGACGCCATCGCCTCGACCCGGTTCGCCCTCAACGGCAGCGCCCTCGACCGGCTCGGACCGCGCCGGTCGGCCGACCTGGCCCGGCTGGTGCGGCACGAGCTCACCCACGTCGCCGTCGGCACCCACGACGACGAGGCCCCGGTCTGGCTGAGCGAGGGCGTGGCCGAGTGGCTGTCGGTCCAGGCCCTCGCCCCCGGGGAGCGCCGGGTCCCGGCCCGCACCCTGGCCGCCGCCCGCGCCGGGACGCTGCGCCTGCCCGCCGAGGACGCCTTCAACGACGAGGACGCCGCCGAGCACTACGCCCTCGCGTGGTGGATGGTCGAGTGGGTGGCACGCGCCCGCGGCGAGCAGGGTGTCTGGGCCCTCCTGGACGCCTTCACCGCCGAGCCCGGCCAGGACGACGCGCGGGTGGTGCGCCAGGTCCTCCGGGTCCCGCTGGCCGAGGTCGCCCGGCGGGGCGCCGACCTGATGGCCCGCACCTACGCGCCCGTGGTGACCGAGCCCACCGACGGCGCCCCGCCCACCGGCCCGGCGACGTCCCCGCCGCCCACCGGCCCCTAGGGTTGCCCCGTGAGCTCCGAGCGGTTGGTCCACATCGTCGACGAGGTCCCCGGCCTCGAGTCGGTCAGCGAGGTGACCATGGTTGTCGCGCTCGACGGCTTCCTGGACGCCGGCACCTCGGCCGCGCTGGCCGCGCAGCACCTGACGGCGCTCTCCGACGGCGGCACCGTCGTGGCGACCTTCGACGTCGACCAGTTCCACGACTACCGCGCCCGGCGCCCGGCGGTCTCGTTCGTCCGCGACCACTACGAGCAGTACGACGCGCCGCGGCTCGTCGTCCGGCTGCTGCAGGACGCCGGCGGGACGCCGTACCTCCTGCTGCAGGGACCGGAGCCCGACAACCGGTGGGAGGCCTTCGCCCGGGCCGTGCTCGAGGTCGTCGACCGGCTGGGGGTGACCCTGGTGGTCAGCATGGGCTCGGTGCCGATGGCGGTGCCGCACACCCGCCCGATCGCGGTGACCCACCACGCCAACAACCCGGACCTCGTCACCTCCGAGAACCCGTGGGCCGGCGAGCTGCGGGTGCCCAGCAGCGCGCAGGGTCTGCTCGAGCTGCGGCTGGGGGAGTGGGGACGCGACGCCCTCGGCTTCGTCGCCCACATCCCGCACTACCTCGCGCAGCTGGAGTACCCGCAGGCCGCCGCGGTCCTGCTCGAGCAGGTGGAGCGAGCCGGACGGCTGACGCTGGACCTGTCGGCGCTGCACGTCGCCGCCAGCGACCGCGAGGCCGAGATCGCCCGCTACCTGTCGGCCAACGAGGAGGTCGGCGAGGTGGTCGCCTCCCTGGAGCGGCAGTACGACTCGTTCGCCCGCGCCGAGGAGAGCGGCGCGAACCTGCTCGCCGACGACGAGCCGCTGCCGACCGGCGACGAGATCGGCCTGCAGTTCGAGCAGTTCCTCGCCGACCTGGAGGATCCCGACCCGAAGGACGAGCAGTGACCGACCCCGCCCCGGACGCCGCCCAGGACGCCGCCCCGGACCCGGCCCGTGACCTCGTCGCGCTGCTCGACCTCGAGTACCTCGACGTCGACCTGTTCCGCGGCAAGCAGCCCGACACGACCCGCCAGCGGGTCTACGGCGGCCAGGTGGCCGCGCAGTCGCTCATCGCGGCGGCCCGGACCGTGGAGCCCGACCTCCACGTGCACTCCCTGCACTCCTACTTCCTGCTCCCCGGTGACTACTCGGTGCCGATCATCTACGACGTCGAGCGGATCCGCGACGGACGCTCGTTCGTCACCCGCCGGGTCGTCGCCCGCCAGCACGGCCGCGCGATCTACTACCAGACGCTCAGCTTCCAGCGGCTCGAGGAAGGTCTCGAGCACCAGGACGTGATGCCCCGGGTCAAGCCCCCCGAGGAGGGCGTGGACCTGATGGAGCTGATGCGACGGCGCGGCAACGAGGAGTCCGACGCGCTCGGCAAGGAGTGGGCGGCGCTCGACGCCCGGTGGCTCGGCAGCTCGCGGCGCGGCCTCGACCCCGACCCCGACCACCCGTCGCAGTCGCGGATGTGGATCCGGATCCGCGGCGAGATGGGCGACGACCCCCTCGAGCACCTCGCGGCGTTCACCTTCGCCAGCGACGTCTCGCTGCTGGGGGCCTCGCTGGCCGCCCACGACGGCGCCGACCCGACGACGGTGCAGATGGCCTCGCTCGACCACACGGTGTGGTTCCACCGGCCCTTCCGCGTCGACGAGTGGTGGCTCTACGACCAGTGGTCGCCCTCCGCCGGCGGCGCCCGCGGCCTCTCGATCGGTCGCGTCTTCCGCCAGGACGGCGTCCTGGTCGCCACCGTCGCCCAGGAGGGCCTGATCCGCCCCAAGACCCGCTGACGCCGCCGACGACGCCGACGCCGGGAGGGGTCAGCCGAGACCGGGGTGGGCGGTCCGACCGGTGAGGTGCGTGGTGCCGGTGGGGCTGGTCAGGCCGAAGCCCCAGCCCGGAACGGTGTCGCCGTCACCCTCGACGCGCGCGGTGCCGAGGACGACGGTGCCGGGCAGCAGCACCGGCCGCTTGAAGGCGACGTCGACGCGCACGGCGTCCGGGAGCCGGTTCTCGAGGGCGGCGACGCACCGGGCCAGGGTCCACATGCCGTGGGCGATCTGGCGCGGGAAGCCGAGCGCCCGCGCGGTCAGCGGGTGCAGGTGGATCGGGTTGCGGTCGCCGGACACCGCGGCGTACCGGCGCCCGAGGTCGGCGGGCAGCCGCCAGGGGATCCCGCCGGGCTCGACCGCGGGCGGAACCGTGCCGTACACCGCGGCGGCGTCGCCGCGACCGCGACGCAGGTAGGCCGAGACCTCCTGCCACACCAGCTCGTCGTCGGCGCGGACCTCGGTGACGAACTCGTACACCGTGCCCCGCGGGTGCGGGAGCGGCGCCCCGACCCGCGCGGTGACGCTCACCGACTCGCCGACCGCGACCGGCCGGTGCTGGGTGATCGAGTTCGCCACGTGCACCATGCCGATCGCCGGGGCCGGGAAGGCCTGGTCGCTCATCATCGCCATCTGCATGCCGAAGGCGAGCAGGTGCGGGTAGGGGAGCGGGACGACGTCCTTGGCCGGAAAGCCGCAGACGCGGGCGTACCGCTCGACGTGCGCGCGGTCGATCGTGACCGGCGGCGCGGTCCGCACGAGGCCGGTGAAGCGGGACGCCGGGGCCTTGCGGACGCCGGGCAGCCGGTTGACGACGGGGACCGACGGGAGGGCGGCGCGCAGCAGGACGGTGACCGGGCTCGTGCGCGGGGTGCTCACGGCTAGGCCCCCAGCATCATCTGGCCGCAGACCCGCACGACGTTGCCGTTGACCAGGCTCGAGGCGGGGTGGGCGTACCAGGCGATCGTCTCGGCGACGTCGACCGGCAGGCCGCCCTGGGCCATCGCGTTCAGCCGCTGGCCCACCTCGCGGGTCGCGAACGGCACCGCGGCGGTCATCTGGGTGACGATGAACCCGGGCGCGACGGCGTTGACGGTGATGCCACGCCCCTGCTCGGCGAGCTCGTCGGCCAGGGAGTCGACCAGGCCGATCACGCCGGCCTTGGAGGCCGCGTAGTTGGTCTGGCCCACGTTGCCGGCGATGCCGGCGATCGAGGCGACCCCGACGATGGCGCCGTGGTCGCGGACGAGGTCCTGCTCGAGCAGCTCGCGCGTGATCAGCTCGGGCGCGGTCAGGTTCACCGCGACGACCGACTCCCAGCGGGCGTCGTCCATGTTGGCGAGCTTCCGGTCGCGGGTGATGCCGGCGTTGTGGACGACGACGTCGACCCCGCCGTGCTTGCTGCGCAGGTGGTGGGCGATGCGCTGCGGGGCGTCCTTGCCGGTGATGTCGAGGGTCAGCCAGTCGCCGTCGAGCTCCTTCATCAGCGCCTGCAGCTCGCTGGCCGCCTGGGGGACGTCGACCCCGACGACCCTCGCCCCGTCGCGGTGCAGCACGCGGGCGATCTGCTCGCCGATGCCGCGGCTGGCGCCGGTGACGAGGGCGACCCTGCCGGCCAGCGGGGCGACCAGGTCCTCGGGCGTGGCGACGACGGGCACGTCGGTGACGCCGTGCGCGCCGATGCGGACCACCTGGCCGGACACGTAGGCGGACTTCGGCGACAGCAGGAACGCCAGCGTGCTGGCGACGCCGCTCTCGGCGCCGTCGGCGACGTGCACGAGCTGGACGGTGCTGCCGTGCCCGACCTCCTTGCCCAGGCTGCGCGTGAAGCCCTCGAGCGCGCGCTGCGCGACCCGCTCCGCGCCGCGGACCAGCTCGGGCGGCGTCCCGAGCACGACGACGCGGCCGCACGTGGCCAGGCGGCGGAGCACGGGGGTGAAGAACTGGCGCAGCGCGACCAGCTCGGACGACGACGTCAGGCCGGTGGCGTCGAGGACGAGACCCTTGAGGCGTCCCTCCTCCGGCGCGACGGTGGTCACGGTGACCCCGAGCGTGCCGAGCAGGGAGGGCAGCGACTCGGCCAGGCGGCCGGAGCCACCGACCAGCACGGTGCCGTCGACCAGCGGTGCGCCCTCGGTCCAGCGCTCGAGGCGGGTGGGGTCGGGAAGTCCCAGGTTCCTCACCAGGATCCTGCCGACCGGGGTCGACGTGAAGCCCTGATACTTGTCGCTCATGGCGGCTGCTGCCTCGCTCTCGGTGATGGTCTGACCAGGTGATGCAACTACGGGTGTAACTCGGAGTCCACATTTCGTGACGTGGCCCTCACCGGCTTTCGCGACGCGGTGTTACCGGCCAGTATGGTCGCATGAACGAACGTACCCGCCGGGTCGCCGTCGTCGGTGGCAACCGGATACCCTTCGCCCGGTCCAGCTCGGTCTACGCCGAGGCGTCCAACCAGGAGATGCTCACCGCCGCCATCGACGGGCTCGTCGCCCGGTTCGGGCTGGAGGGCGAGCGCCTCGGTGAGGTCGTGGCCGGCGCGGTGCTCAAGCACGCCCGCGACTTCAACCTCGCGCGCGAGTCGGTCCTCGGGTCCCGCCTGTCGCCCGAGACGCCCGCGACCGACATCCAGCAGGCGTGCGGCACCGGGCTGCAGGCGACGATCCAGGTGGCCAACAAGATCGCCCTCGGGCAGATCGACGTCGGCATCGCGGGCGGCACCGACACCACGTCCGACGCGCCGGTCGCGATCAGCGACCGGCTCCGCCGGAAGCTGATGAAGGTCAACGCCGCCCGCGACACCGCCTCGCGGATCAAGGCCCTGGCCGCCATCCGGCCCGGCGACATCGGCCTGGAGGTCCCGCAGAACGGCGAGCCGCGCACCGGGCTGTCGATGGGGGAGCACGCCGCGCTGACCGCGCTGGAGTGGCAGGTCACCCGTGAGGCGCAGGACGAGCTCGCGGCGGCCTCGCACCAGAAGCTGGCCGCGGCCTACGACGCGGGGTTCCTCGACGACCAGGTGACGCCGTTCCGCGGCGTCGAGCGCGACACCAACCTGCGCGGCGACTCCACCGTCGAGAAGCTCGGGCGGCTCAAGCCGGTCTTCGGCCGGGGCGAGGCGGCCACGATGACCGCCGGCAACTCGACGCCGCTGACCGACGGCGCCTCCGTGGTGCTGCTGGCCTCGGAGGAGTGGGCCGCCGAGCGGGGCCTGCCGGTCCTGGCCTACCTGTCGGACTTCGAGACCGCCGCCGTCGACCACGTCAACGGCGGCGAGGGCCTGCTGATGGCGCCGGCGTACGCGATGCCGCGGATGCTGGCCCGCAACGGGCTGAGCCTCCAGGACTTCGACTACTACGAGATCCACGAGGCCTTCGCCTCCCAGGTGCTCGCCACGCTCGCCGCCTGGGAGGACCCGGTCTTCTGCCAGCAGCGGCTCGGGCTCGACGGCCCGCTCGGCCCGATCGACCGCAGCCGACTCAACGTGCACGGCTCCTCGCTCGCGGCCGGCCACCCGTTCGCGGCGACCGGCGGACGGATCGTCAACGTGCTGGCCAAGCTGCTCGCGACGTCCGAGGGCGGCACCGGCCGCGGCGTGATCTCGATCTGCGCGGCTGGCGGGCAGGGCGTGGTGGCGCTGCTCGAGCGCGCCTGACCGCCCCGGCCGCTACGGCCGGGTCAGCCCCAGCGCCGAGGCGACCAGGTGCGCGCGCACCTGGTCGGCGGTGATCGTGCCGACCGTCGGGATGCCGGGTGCGGCCTCCTCGACGAGGATGCCGACGTGGGCGAGCTGCAGCGCGCCCAGGCCGGAGGCGTAGAGCGTGTTGGCCACCAGGACCGGGTCGACCGACGCGGCGAAGTCACCGGCGCGGACGCCGTCCTCGAGGGTCGTGGACAGGATCGTCAGGCACGACGAGATCGCCCGGCCGAGGCGGAACAGCGCACCCTCGGAGATCTCGTCGAGCAGCTCGTCGCCGCGGCGGCGCATCAGCGACTGCGCGCAGTCGACGAACGCCGGGTGCGCGACGCCGTAGTCGACGAAGGCGCCGACGATGCCGCTCAGCCGCCCGGCGGGCGAGGTGGCCGCCCCAGCTGCGGCGGCGAGGGCCTCGCGCAGCTCGTCGAGGTAGCTGACCAGGGTGAGGGCGAACAGCTCCTCCTTGCCGGTGAAGACGCGGTAGACGATCGCGCGGTTGATGCCGACGGCCGCGGCGACGTCCTCGATCTGCGCCTCGCCGGCGCCGCGGGTGTCGAAGTGCTGCCGGGTGGCGGCGATGATCTCGGCCTCGCGCACCCGGCGCCGCGCCGCCGCTGCCCGCCGGCGTCCGTCGGACTCGGGGACGCGCCGGGGGCCAGTGCTCACCGGGCGATCGTAGGACAGCTGTCACACCCAGTTGCACGTCTGTGACGCTCGCGGCGGCTCCCGTGGCGGTGAGCGGCGGCTCAGGCGAGGAACGCCTGCACCGTCGCGAGCGTGTCGGCCTCGGACGCCGCCTTGTCGTCGCGGTAGCGGAGCACCCGGGCGAAGCGGAGCGCGACGCCGCCGGGGTAGCGCGAGGAGCGCTGCACGCCGTCGAAGGCGATCTCGACGACCTGCACCGGCGCGACGCGGACGACGTGCCCCTCCCGGGCGGTCTCCAGCCCGAGGAACCGCTCGGTCTGCCAGGCGAGGATCTCGTCGGTCATCCCCTTGAACGTCTTGCCGAGCATCACGAACTCGTCGGGCGCGCCCGGCCGGTCGGGGTCGCGGGCCCCGAGGTGGATGTTGGAGAGCCAGCCCTCGCGCCGCCCGGAGCCCCACTCGACGCCCAGGACCACGAGGTCGAGGGTGTGGACCGGCTTGACCTTGACCCACGCCGCCCCGCGGCGGCCGGCGGCGTACGGAGCGGCGAGGTCCTTGACGACGACACCCTCGTGACCGGCGGCCAGCACCCCGGCCACGAAGACGTCGGCCTCGGCGGCGTCGGCGGTGACCAGCCGCTGCACCCGGTGCCGGGCCGGCACCAGCGCCTCCAGCTCGGCGGCCCGCTCGGCTCCGGGAGCGTCGAGGAGGTCGCGGCCGTCGAGGTGCAGCACGTCGAAGAAGAACGGGGTCACCACCACGCCCTCGCCCATGGCGGTGCGCGACGCGGTCTCCTGGAACGGCCGGGGCCGGCCGGCGTCGTCGAGGGCGAGCACCTCGCCGTCGAGCACGAGGCGCCGGGCCGGCAGCGCACGGACGGCCGCGACCACCTCGGGCAGCCGGGCGGTGATGTCGTCGAGGCTGCGCGTCACCACCAGGACGTCGTCGCCGTCGCGGTGCACCTGGACCCGGATGCCGTCGAGCTTGGTGTCGACCGCCGCGGGGGCCGCCGGGGTGGCGCCGACCCTGACCAGCGCCTCGGCCACGGACGTCGCCGACGACGCCAGCATCGGCAGCACCGGCCGGCCGACCTCGAGCCCGACCGCGGCGAGCGCCTCCTCGCCGCCGTCGAACGCCGTGGCGACGACCGCCGTGGTGGAGCCGGCCAGCATCGCCGCCCGGCGCACCGCCGCCAGCGGCACCCCGGCCGCGGCCGCGACCGCCTCCTGGACGACGGCGTCGAGCGCGCCCTGGCGCACCGCGCCGGTCACGACCGCACGCAACCACGCCTGCTCGGACGCCGTCGCGGCGCCGAACAGCCGGGCCACGGCCTCGCGGCGCGCGGCCTGCGAGCCGGTGCCGGCCAGCGCCGCCAGCGCCTCGAACGCGGCGTCGACCTCGACCACGGTCAGGGACGGCGCGGCGGCCGGCGCCGGGAGCGTGCCGATCCCGCGCCAGCCCACGCCGGTGCGGCGCTGCCGGAGGGCGCCGCCGACGTAGGCGGCGACCAGCTCGACCTCGTCGCGCCCGCAGCGGGCCAGCAGGTCGGCGATCGCGGCGGCCTTGGCCTTGCGCGACCGGGTGGCGGCGACGGCCGCCGAGGTCTCCACCACGTCAAGAAGCAGCATCTCGTCATCCAACACCGCGCCACCCCCGGGCGCGTCCACCCGTCGAGGCGGCGCGGGCGGGGCTGTCCCCGTCGCGCCCTACCCTCGAGGGCATGACGCAGGCCGGAGCGACGCGGGTGTGGCGACCCGACTGGCCCTGCCCGGTGACCGCCGTCCTCGGCCAGCAGCGCCGTGGCGGCGGCGACCCCACGATGCGCCGCGACGACGCCGGCCGCACCTGGCGCGGCTCCCGCACGCCGCTGGGTCCGGCCACCCTGGTCGTCGAGCCGCGCCCCGCCGAGGGCACGGTCCACGCCGAGGCGTGGGGCCCGGGCGCCGACTGGGCCCTCGAGACGCTGCCCGCGCTGCTGGGCGCCCTCGACAGCTGGGAGGAGTTCGAGCCGCGGCACCCGGTCCTCGCCGACGCGCTGCGCCGGCACCCGCACGCCCGCCTCGGGCGCACGGGGTTGCTGATGGAGTCGCTCGTGCCGTCGATCATCGAGCAGAAGGTCACCGGGCAGGAGGCGTTCGCGGGGTTCCGGATGCTCGTGCACCGCTTCGGCGAGCGGGCGCCCGGGCCGGGCGCCGAGCACCGGCTGTGGGTGCAGCCGGCCGCCGACGTCCTGCGCACGATCCCGTCGTGGGAGTGGCTGCGCCTGCACGTCGACCCGGCTCGCTCACGGGCGATCGTCACCGCGGCGCGGGTGGCCGACTCCCTCGAGCGGCTCGTCGACCTCGCGCCCGACGACGCCGACCGGCGGCTCCGGTCGCTGCCCGGCATCGGGGTGTGGACCAGCGCGGAGGTCCGCCAGCGCGTCCTCGGCGACCCCGACGCGGTCTCGTTCGGCGACTACCACGTCGCCAAGGACGTCGGCTGGGCGCTGACCGGCACGCCGTTCGACGACGAGGAGCTCGCGGCCTACCTCGAGCCGTGGCGGCCGCAGCGCGGCCGGGTGCCCGCGCTGGTGGCGATGGCCCGGCTGCACCGCCCGCGACACGGGGCCCGGATGGCGCCGCGCGGGCACCTCCCGGGGGGTTCGGTGTCGCCCGGCCAGCGCCGCGGCGGCCCCTGAGACCAGGTTGTTACCAAGGTCTGCACCAGCCGTGACCTGCGTGTGGACCGCGCGTGCCGGGACCGCCGTAGTGTTCTACCTGTCGCAAGGTTCCGGGGGGAGCCGAGGCGACGACGCCGGGCCAGGGGTGTGCTGATCTCGATCTGGGGGGATCGCAGCACACCGGGCCCGTGCCGAAGAAGCACAGAGGACGACCCGCTCACCGCTCCTGGGGAGGAGCCGAGCGGGTCGTCCTACTTCTGTTCCCCGTGTCCCGCGGGGGTCCTCAGCCGAGCGGACGTTCGCCGCGCACCGGCACGAGCGCCACGGCGACCACCGGGAACACCGCGGCCAGCGCGAACGTCGCGGCGTACCCCGCGTGGATCACCGCGAGCCCGCCCAGCGGCGGCACCAGGGCGGCGGTGAGGAACTGCGCGGTGTTCTGGAGCCCGAGTGCCCGACCCGACCAGTGCGGCCCGGCCCGCTCGGCCACCGCGGTGAAGGCGAGTCCGTTGTCGGCCACGGTCAGCGCGGTCGCGACGACCATGAGCGGCACCGCGACGGCCGAGTCCAGCCCCGCGGCGAGGCCCAGCAGGCCCATCGCCACCGCCGCCGCGACCGCGACCCACCGCAGCGGCCGGGTGCGCGAGCCGACGACGTCCGAGAGCTGGCCGGCCGCGATCCGGCCGAGCGCGGCCACCACCTGGGCGACGGCCACGAGGGCACCGGCCGCGGCGGGGGACCAGTCGCGGTCCTGCACCAGCCAGACCAGCGCGAAGGTCCACACCACGAACTGCGGGACGACCAGCAGCATCGAGACCCCGTGCACGCGGGCGAGGAAGCCGTCCCCGCGGTAGGGACTCGGCGCCGGGCCGTCCTTCGCGGGCGGCCGCGGCGGGTCGAGGACGACGAGCACGACGACGAGCGCGGCGACGGCGGTCGCGATCGTCGGCACCCACAGCGCGGCGCCGACGCCGTGCCGGTCCGCGACGGTGGCGATGCTGACGGCGGCGACGCCGACGCCCACGGGCTGCGCCATCTGCCGGATCCCCATCGCCAGCCCGCGCCGGTGCGGCGGGAACCAGCCCACCACGACCCGGCCGGACGCCGCCGCGCTGCACGCGGAGGCGGCCCCGCCGAGGAAGAGGGCGAGGGTCAGCGGCACCAGCCCGTCGACGAGGACGGCGGCGAGGCCGGCGAGCGTGGTCAGGACCAGTCCGGAGACCAGCACCAGGCGCTCGCCGCGGCGGTCGGTCAGCAGGCCCCACGCGACCAGGGTGAGCATCACCCCCACCGTCGGCGCCGCGGCGACGACGCCGGCCTCGGCGAGGCTCAGGCCCCGCTGGTCGTGCAGCGCGGGGATCAGGAACGCCGGCCCGTGCGCCATCACCGCGCACGCGGCCTGCGCGAGCGTGCTCGCCGCGAGCATGGCCCAGCGGCGGGCGGTGCCCACGGTGGCGGGAGGTCGGACGGCGAGGCTCACCCGGGAGATTCAACGGCCCCGACCGGGCACCCGGTGCTCCGGTCTCGCACCGTGGCCCGTGACGCGGCCCACGACGTGCGCCGCGCGCCCCGCGGCGGTTCGGGCGCGCAGGCTAGGTTGACGCCGTGCGGATCGACGTGGAGCGGCTGATGAGGCGGGCTCGCCGCACCCTGTTGACGATCCTCGGCCTGCAGGTCGCCATCGCGGTGACGATGTCGCTGGTCGACTCCTACCGCCGTCGGGGCAAGAAGCCGAAGGCGTTCCCCACGACGCCGCCGCGGACCGTCGACATCGAGGAGAGCGCGGTCACGACCTACACCTTCGGGCGCGACCTCTACGACGACATGCTCGCGGCGATCGAGGGCGCGCAGCGCCAGGTGCTCTTCGAGACCTACATCTGGAAGGGCGACGCCACCGGCGAGCGGTTCAAGAAGGCGCTGGCCGACGCCGCCGACCGCGGCGTCGAGGTCTACTGCATCTACGACGGCTTCGCCAACCTCGTCGTCTCGCCGGTCTTCAAGCACTTCCCCGCCAACATGAAGGTGCTCAAGTACCCGGTCTGGTCGGCCGGCTGGCGCTTCTTCGACCTGCGCCGCTACGGGCGCGACCACCGCAAGATCCTCGTCGTCGACGACACGGTCGGCTTCGTGGGCGGCTACAACATCGGCGACGCCTACGAGACCGAGTGGCGCGACACCCACGTCCGGATCAGCGGCCCCGGCGTCTGGGACCTGAAGCGGGCCTTCGCGGACTTCTGGAACCTGCACCGCCGGCGCCGCGTGCGCCACAGCGAGCGGCCGCTGCTGCTCGAGACGGCCTCCACCTGGGAGCCGCGGATCCGGGTGCAGCGCAACGTGCCCCGGCTGTGGATGTTCCCGATCCGCTCGATGTACCTCGAGGCGATCAACCGCGCCAGCACCAACGTCTGGATCACCACCGCCTACTTCATCCCCGACCAGGACTTCGTCGACGCGATGAAGCACGCCGCGCGGCGCGGCGTCGACGTGCGGCTGCTGATCCCGCTGAAGTCGAACCACATCGTCGCCGACTGGATCTCGCGCGGGTACTTCTCCCAGCTGCTCGAGGCCGGGGTCAAGGTGCTGCGGTTCCGCGGCGCGATGGTGCACGCGAAGACCGCCACGGTCGACGGCACCTGGTCGACGGTCGGCACCGCCAACATCGACCGGCTCAGCCTCACCGGCAACTACGAGATCAACGTGGAGATCATCGACGCCGGTCTTGCCGCCCAGCTCGAGGAGATCTTCCGGACCGACGAGTCGAACACCGTCGAGCTGACACAGGGCGAGTGGGAGGCCCGCGACCTGCACCGCAAGTTCACCGAGGCCTTCCTGGCCCCCCTCCGCCCGCTGCTCTGACCGGCGCCCGGGGGCCCGGACGCCCGCTCGCCCGGAGGTTGTCGGTGGCCGGTCGTAGGCTCCTCACATGCGCCCCGTCACCGACCTCCAGCGCCGCCTGGCCCCGTTCAAGGTCATCTCCGACTACTCCCCGTCCGGCGACCAGCCGGCGGCCATCAAGGAGATCACCCGCCGGGTCGAGGGCGGCGTCAAGGACGTCGTCCTCCTCGGCGCGACCGGCACCGGCAAGACGGCCACGATCGCCTGGGTGGCCGAGCAGGTGCAGCGCCCGATGCTCGTCCTGCAGCCCAACAAGACGCTGGCCGCGCAGTTCGCCAACGAGCTGCGCCAGCTGTTCCCGGAGAACGCGATCGAGTACTTCGTCTCCTACTACGACTACTACCAGCCCGAGGCCTACGTCCCGCAGACCGACACCTACATCGAGAAGGACTCCTCGATCAACGAGGAGGTCGAGCGGCTGCGGCACTCGGCGACCAACTCGCTGCTGACGCGGCGCGACGTCATCGTGGTCTCCACGGTCTCGTGCATCTACGGCCTGGGCACCCCCCAGGAGTACGTCGACCGGATGCTCCGCCTGCGCGTCGGTGAGGAGCGCGACCGCGACTCGATCCTGCGCCAGCTCGTGGAGATCCAGTACACGCGCAACGACATGTCCTTCACCCGCGGCACCTTCCGGGTCCGCGGCGACACCCTCGAGATCTTCCCGGTCTACGAGGAGCACGCGGTGCGCATCGAGTTCTTCGGCGACGAGATCGAGCGGCTGATGACGCTGCACGCCGTCACCGGCGAGGTCCTGACCGAGGACAAGGAGCTCTACGTCTTCCCCGCCACCCACTACGTGGCCGGTCCCGAGCGCATGGAGCGCGCGATCCGCGGCATCGAGGCCGAGCTGGTCGAGCAGCTGGCCTCCTTCGAGCGCCAGGGCAAGCTGCTCGAGGCCCAGCGGCTGCGGATGCGCACGACCTACGACGTGGAGATGATGCGGCAGGTCGGCTCGTGCGCCGGCATCGAGAACTACTCGATGCACATGGACGGCCGCACCCGCGGCAGCGCGCCCAACTGCCTGCTCGACTACTTCCCCGAGGACTACCTCGTGGTCGTCGACGAGTCCCACGTCGCCGTCCCGCAGATCGGCGGCATGTACGAGGGCGACATGTCGCGCAAGCGCAACCTCGTCGACCACGGGTTCCGGCTCCCCAGCGCGATGGACAACCGGCCGCTGCGCTGGGAGGAGTTCCTCGACCGCGTCGACCAGTCCATCTACCTCTCCGCGACGCCCGGCAACTACGAGCTCGACAAGGTCGGCGGCGACGTCGTCGAGCAGATCATCCGGCCGACCGGCCTGATCGACCCCGAGGTCGTCGTCAAGCCGACCAAGGGCCAGATCGACGACCTGATCCACGAGATCCGCACCCGCACCGAGAAGGACGAGCGGGTCCTGGTCACGACGCTGACCAAGAAGATGTCCGAGGACCTCACCGACTACCTCCTCGACGCCGGCATCCGCACGCGCTACCTGCACTCGGAGGTCGACACCCTGCGCCGCATCGAGCTGCTCCGGGAGCTGCGGATGGGCGAGTACGACGTCCTGGTCGGCATCAACCTGCTGCGCGAGGGCCTCGACCTGCCCGAGGTGTCGCTGGTGGCGATCCTCGACGCCGACAAGGAGGGCTTCCTGCGCTCCGACAAGTCCCTGATCCAGACGATCGGGCGCGCCGCGCGCAACGTGTCCGGCCAGGTCCACATGTACGCCGACAAGATCACCCCCTCGATGGAGTCGGCGATCGAGGAGACCAACCGGCGTCGCGAGAAGCAGGTGGCCTACAACAAGGCGGCCGGCGTCGACCCGCAGCCGCTGCGCAAGAAGATCGCCGACATCACCGAGATGCTCAACCGCGACAGCGAGGACACCGAGGCGCTGCTCCAGACGTGGGCCGGCACCGCGGCCAAGGGCCGGGCCGGCGGGGTCAAGGCCCGCCAGACGGTGCCGGTGCTGGGCGACAAGGCCAGCGGCCACCACGCCAAGGACCTCGCCGGGCTGCCCAGCTCCGAGCTGGCCCAGCTGATCCAGGACCTCACCGACCAGATGAAGCAGGCCGCCGCCGAGCTGCAGTTCGAGCTGGCCGGGCGGCTCCGCGACGAGATCAACGACCTCAAGCGCGAGTTGCGCCAGATGATGGAGGCGACGAAGTGAGGAGGACTGCCTCGTGACCGTCGGCGGGCGACGTCACCCCCGGCCGTCCACCGCCAGAGCCTGGGTGGGGGCCGGCGCTCCCGCGGTCGTACAGTCCGGGGAGTGACCAGCACCTCGTCCCCGCTCGGCGGGCGACGGGCCTGGAGCGTGTGGGCGGTCGCCCTGACGGTCTACTTCGTCGCCGTCTTCCACCGCAGCTCGCTCGCGGTCGCCGGGATCGCGGCCACCGAGCGGTTCGACCTGTCGGCGGCCCAGCTGGCGACGTTCACGATGCTCCAGCTGCTCGTCTACGCCGCGATGCAGGTCCCCGTCGGGCTGCTGGTCGACCGGTTCGGGCCGAAGGCGGTGATGCTGCTCGGCACCGTGCTGCTCACCGGTGCGCAGGCGGGCTTCGCGCTCGCCGAGTCCTACCCGGCGGCGGTGGCGGCGCGGGTGGTCGTCGGCATCGGCGACGCGCTCACCTTCATCTGCGTGCTGCGGCTGGTCAGCCGCTGGTTCGAGCCGAGGCGGGTCCCGCTCATCACCCAGGTCACCGGCACCCTCGGCCAGGCCGGCGCGGTGGCGGCCGCGGTGCCGATGACGTTCGCGCTGCGCGAGTTCGGGTGGACCGGGACCTACCTCGCGGCCGCGTCGGTCGGCATCGCGCTGGTCGCCGCACTCCTGCTGGTGGTCCGCGACGCGCCGTCCCAGCGGCGCGAGGTCGGGGCCCGGCTGTCGCTGGGCGTCGTCCGGAGCAGCCTCGCGGCGTCGTGGGCGCACCCCGGCACCCGCCTGGGCTTCTGGATGCACTTCACCTCGCAGTTCAGCGCGACCACGCTGAGCCTGCTGTGGGGCTACCCGTTCCTCGTGCAGGGCGAGGGGCTCTCGGAGGCGACGGCCGGGGTGCTGCTGACCCTCATCGTCGTGGCGATCATGTACGCCGGCCCGCTGCTCGGGCTGCTCGTCGGCCGGCACCCGTGGCACCGGTCCTCGATGGTGCTGGTCATCGTCTGGTCGATCGTGCTGGTGTGGACCGCCGTCCTGGCGTGGCCCGGGCAGGCGCCGCTGTGGCTGCTGGTCCTGCTGACCCAGGTCGTGGGGCTCGGCGGGCCGGCCTCGATGATCGGCTTCGACATGGCGCGCACCTCGAACCCCGCGGAGCGGTTGGCCAGCGCCACCGGGATCATCAACCAGGCCGGGTTCGTGGCCAGCCTGATCCTGGTCGTCACGGTCGGGCTGATCCTCGACTGGCGCACGCCGGGCGCCTCCACCGACTACTCGCCCGAGGCGTTCCGCTGGGCGATGAGCGCGCAGTACGTGCTGTGGGCGGTCGGCCTCCTGCAGATCTGGCGCTGGCGCCGCCGGGCCCGCCGGGTGATCGACCGGTCCACCCTCGAGGCCGGCGTGGCGAACGGGCAGGCGACGTGAGCCCGGAGCACACCGAGGACGGTCACCACGTCGTCATCGACGGGCGGCGCTGGCGCGCGACCGACCCCGACATCCCCAAGGAGCGGCGGGCCGAGCTCCAGAAGGTGCTGATGGCCTGGCGCCGCGACGTCCGGCGCACCCGCGGCACCGACGAGGAGGCCCGCTCCCGCGCCGGCGTCCAGGCCGCCAAGGTCGCGCTCGGTGAGCGGGGCACCCCCTGGTGGGAGCAGGACGACGACGAGCGGCGGGCCCGCTGGGAGACCGTGGTCGAGGGCCCGTGACGGCGCCGGCGTCGAGACGTCGCGGGGCTCAGGGACGGGCCGCGACGACCGCCTGCTCGAGGATGGTCGCGGCGTCCGCGAACGCGGCGGGGTTCGGTCCCGCGTAGCTCAGCCGCACGTGCGGCGCCGGCGGCTCCGCCGGGAACCACTCGGCGCCCGGGGCCACCACCAGCCCCCGGCGCTCGCAGCCGAGCACCACGGCGTCCAGGTCGGTGTGGTCGGGCAGCCGGACCCAGAGGTTCAGCCCGCCCGGCGGCAGGTGCTCGACCTCGACGCTCGGTGCGTGCTCCCGCAGCGCCGCGGCGAGCAGGTCGCGGCGCGCGCCGAGCCGCTCGCGCAGGCCGCGGCGGTGGGTGCCCCAGCCGGGCTGCGTGACGACGTCGAGCGCGGCGGCCTGGAGCAGCCCGCTGACGTACATCGTCTCGGCGGCCTGGTCGGTGAGGATCCGGGCCCGCGCCGGCCCGCGCACGACCAGCGCCGCCACCCGCAGGGCGGGCGAGACGCTCTTGGTCAGGGAGCGGAGGTAGACCACGTGGCCGCCGTCGTCCTGGGCGGCCAGGGGCGTCGGGGAGGTGGTGATCCCGAAGTCGTGCGCCCAGTCGTCCTCGACCAGGAACGCGCCGCGCGCCCGGACGACGTCGAGGATCCGGGCTGCGACGGCGGGGCTCCACTGGGCGCCGGTGGGGTTGGCGTAGTGCGGCTGGGCGTAGAAGACCCGGGCGCCGGTCTCCGCGAACGCGCGGTCGACGTCGTCCGGGTCCGGGCCGCCCGGCCCGCTCGGGACCGGCACGAGCCGCACCCCGGCCTGGCCGGCGGCCTGGATGGCGCCCCAGTAGGTGGGCGACTCGGTCAGCATCGCCTGGCCGGGCGCCACCAGGGCCCGGAAGACCGAGCCGAGCCCGCTCTGGCTCCCCGGCACGACGACGACCTCGTGCGCCGCGGGTGCCGTCGTCCCGGACGGCGTGTGCTCGGCGAGCTCGGCCGCGAACCAGGCCTGGAGCGCCGGGAGCCCGGCCGCGGGGGTGCGGGTCACCGCGGCGTCCGAGCGGGCGGCGCGCGCCAGGGCCGAGCGCACCAGTCGCTCGGGCAGCAGGTCGCGGTCGGGGTAGCCCGCGTGCAGGGCGAGGACGTCGTTCGGCACGGTGCGCAGCGCCGTCGACGACCCGCGGGCGCTGGTCGGCGGGGACCGGAGGGCGTTGGTCTGCCAGGCGTGGTCGACCGGCAGGGCGGTGCGGGCGGTGCGGGCGGTGCGGGCGAAGGTGCCGACGCCGGGCCGGGTCTCGACCAGCCCCAGGGTGGTGAGCGAGCGCAGCGCCCGCTGCACCGTGACCGGGCTCGCCCGGTGCTCGGCGGCGATCGACCGGGTCGACGGCAGGCGGGCCCCCGCGGGCGCCGTCGCGAGCCAGGCGCGGAGGCTGGCCGCGATCCGGCCGCTGCTATCGTCGTTCATGACGCACCACGATAGCGCTACTCGTCCGCTCCGCCCGGTGCTACCAGGTCCCGGTGCCGGGCTCCGGTGGGGGCTGCTGGGGGTGGTGGCCTTCTCCTTCACGGTGCCGATGACCCGGGTCGCGCTCGGGGGGCTGTCGCCGCTGCTCGTCGGCTCGGCACGGGCCGTGGTCGCCGCCGGCCTCGCGGTCCTGTGTCTCGGGCTCGCCCGCGAGCGGCTCCCGCGCGGGCGCCAGTGGGCCCGGCTCGCGGTCGTCGGCGCCGGCGTCGTCGTGGGGTTCCCCCTCCTGACCTCCTACGCGCTGACCACCGCGCCGGCGAGCCACGGGGCCGTCGTCGTCGCGATGCTCCCGGCCGCCACCGCGGTGACCACGGTGGTGCGCTCCGGTGAGCGGCCGCGGCGCGCGTTCTGGGTCGCGGCGGCGGCTGGGGCCGTCGCGGCGCTGGTCTTCGCCTCGTTCCAGGGCGACGGGTTCGGCGGGCTGCACCGGGCGGACCTGCTCCTCGTGGCCGCCGTGCTGGCCGCGGCCGTGGGGTACGCGGAGGGCGGGCTGCTGGCCCGCGAGCTGGGCGCGTGGCAGACGATCTCCTGGGCGCTGGTCGTCTGTGCGCCCCCGATGCTGGTGCTCGCGCTGGTCGCCCTCCGGGCCGGGGCGCCGCAGGCCACGCCGACCGAGTGGGCCGCCTTCGGCTACCTCGCCGTGGTCAGCATGTTCCTCGGCTTCCTCGCCTGGTACCGCGGCCTGGCCATCGGGCCGATGGCGTCGGTCAGCCAGGTCCAGCTGGCCCAGCCGGTCCTCACCATCGCGTGGGCCGGCCTGCTCCTCGGGGAGGAGGTCACGACGGCTACCGTCCTCGGCGGCGTCGCCGTGGTCGCGTGCGCGGCGGGGGCCGTCCGCGTCCGGTCGGCGCCGGCGGGTCCGCCCCGCACGGGTCAGGTGCGGGTCAGGCGCGGCGGGCGGTGAGGCCGACGAGACGGGCGACGACGAGGGCGACGTAGAAGACCCCGGTGACCTGCTCGAGCATCACCAGCGAGCGGGCGTGGTCGTCGATCGGCGCGACGTCGGACAGCCCGACCGAGGTGAGGGTGGTGAACGACAGGTAGAGCAGCTCGAACCACGGGCGGGGGCCCTCGCCGCCGTGGGCGATGAACGAGTCGGGCCAGACGACCTGGGCGCCGGCGTAGACGTAGGCGAAGGCCCAGGCGACGACGGTGAAGGCCGCCCCGGTCGCGAACAGCTCGTCGCGGGTCACCTTGTCGTCGTGGAACAGGTAGCGGATCAGGGCGTAGGAGACGAACAGGTAGAACGGCACGTGCAGGAGCGCCGAGACCAGCACCACCCAGCTGGTCTGCGAGGCGAAGGCCTCCAGCACGCTGAAGACGACGGCCGGTGCACCGAAGACGACGGCGACCCACGACAGGGTCGGGGTGCGCCGCACCGCCCAGGTGGCGGCGAGCACGACGGAGACCTGGACCGCACCGAGCACCGCCCGCCCGGAGGTCGAGGCGTCGAGGAACGGGTAGGCCAGGATCACGAGCAGCTGCAGGCCCAGCAGCAGCGCCGAGGGGTGGCTCTGGACGGCGCGCAGCGAGCGGAGCATCACGCCAGGCCCTTGGGCCAGCGCTGCTGGCGCGCCTGCTTCTTCTCCAGGCGGGCGAGCTCGTCGCGGACCATCACCTCGCGCGACGTCGAGGTGCGGACCAGGTTGAGCAGCGTGACGGCGTTGACGATCAGCGGCCACGGGAACGCGCCGCCGTCGGTGCCGAGGTAGATCGCCAGCCAGATCGCCCAGCAGATGACGGCGGAGCCGACGAACGCCGAGACCGCGTTGCGGCGCCGGTCCTGCCACTCGGCGACCGCGCGCCGCTGCAGCTCGTCGTGGGGGACGCCCACGAGGGACTTCGTGGGGCGGGCGGGCGGCGGCTTCAACGGCACCAGGTCGGAGACGATCGGCGGCAGGTCGCCGAGCGTGCGCGCCGAGCCGACGGCGTCCAGGCGCTCCTCGAGCTCGTCGGCGTCGAGCTTGCCGGCGCCGAACGCGCTGCTCAGCTCGGCGCGGATCAGCTCCCGGTCCTCGTCGGAGGCGCGCAGGGCGGCGTGGGCCCTCTCGCGCGGGTCGAGGGGGAACGACGACCACAGGTCGACCACGCTCTGCTCCTCCCTCCGTCGGTCCCGGTGCCACCGGGTGCTGGCTGCCGACATCCTAGGGAGCGGGCCATGGACGCCGGACCCCGCGAGGGGGAGGATCCGGAGGTGACCACCGTCGACGTCGACCTGCTCATCATCGGGGCCGGGCCCACCGGGCTGTTCGCCGCTTACTACGCCGGGTTTCGTGGGCACCGGGTCGCCGTCGTCGACTCGCTGCCCGAGCTGGGCGGCCAGGTGACCGCGATGTACCCGGAGAAGCAGATCCTCGACGTCGCCGGCTTCCCCAGCGTCAAGGGCCGCGACCTCGTCGAGGGGCTGGTCGCGCAGGCCAACACCGCCAAGCCGGAGTACCTGCTCGAGCGCACCGCCACCACCTTCGCGCAGCGCACCGGCGACGACGCCGGCGTCACCGTCGGCCTCGACGACGGCACCGAGGTGCGGGCCGGGGCGCTGCTCATCACCGCCGGCATCGGCAAGTTCTCGCCCCGCGCGCTGCCGGCCGGCGCCGGGTGGGTCGGGCGCGGTCTCGAGTTCTTCGTGCCGAGCTTCGCGCCCTACGCCGGCAAGGACGTCGTCATCGTCGGCGGCGGCGACAGCGCCTTCGACTGGGCCCTGCACCTCGAGCCGATCGCGGGCTCGGTGACGCTGGTCCACCGCCGCGACGCCTTCCGCGCCCACGCGCGCACCGTCGAGCAGGTGCGTGCCTCGGGCGTGGAGATCGTCACCCGGGCCGAGGTCGCCGCCCTGCGCGGCCGGACCACGGTCGAGGAGGTCGACCTCGTCGTCGACGGGGTGACGACGACGCGGCCGTGCCAGGCCGTCGTGGCCGCCCTCGGCTTCGTCGCCGACCTCGGGCCGATCCAGGGCTGGGGGATCGAGGTGTCGAAGCGGCACGTCGTGGTCGACGCCGCGATGCGCACCAGCCTGCCGCGGGTCTTCGCCGCCGGCGACATCACCGAGTACGACGGCAAGGTGCGCCTGATCGCGGTGGGGTTCGGCGAGGCCGCCACGGCCGTCAACAACGCCACCGTCGCCATCGACCCCAGCGCGCACGTCTTCCCGGGCCACTCCTCCGAGGCGCCCTGACGCCGACCGGCCGCCGTGGTGCCGGGTGCTGGTGCCGGTGACTCCCCGGTAACCCATAATGGGACCGGAAGCACCCCTGTACGCGCGGCCGAGTGTCGTCGCCCCGGCACCGAGAGTCGAGCCGCCCATGCGCATCGCCATGCTGTCGTACCGCAGCAAGCCCCACTGCGGGGGACAGGGCGTCTACCTGCGCCACCTCAGCCGCGAGCTGGTCGCGCTCGGCCACGAGGTCGAGGTGCTCTCGGGTCAGCCCTACCCGGAGCTCGACGCCGGCGTCGAGCTGACGAAGGTGCCGAGCCTCGACCTGTACCGCGAGCCCGACCCGTTCCGGGTGCCGCGCCGCGAGGAGTTCCGCGACCTGGTCGACGTCGAGGAGTTCGCCACGATGTGCGTCGGCGGGTTCCCCGAGCCGCGCACGTTCAGCCGCCGGATCAGCCGGATCCTCGCCGAGCGGGCCGGTGACTTCGACGTCGCCCACGACAACCAGGTGCTCGGCACCGGGATGCTCGACATCGAGGGCTACGGGCTGCCGCTGGTCACCACGATCCACCACCCGATCACCTTCGACCGACGCATCGACCTGGACCAGGCCCGCACGCCGTGGCGCAAGCTCACCCTGCGGCGCTGGTACGGCTTCCTGCGGATGCAGGGCAGGGTCGCGCGCCGGGCGCGGCTGGTGATCACGCCGTCCGAGGCCTCCAAGCGCGACATCGCCCAGGACTTCGGCGTCGACCCGGCCCGGATGCGGGTGATCCTGCTCGGCGTCGACGACATGTTCGTCCCGCCGACCCGGCCCCGCGTGCCCGGCCGGATCATGGCGATGGCCAGCGCCGACGCCCCGATGAAGGGCATCTCGACGCTGCTCGAGGCCTTCGCCAAGCTGCGCACCGAGCGCGACGTCGAGCTGGTGCTCGTCTCCAGGCCGGCGCCCGGCGGCCGCACCGAGAAGCTGATCGAGCGGCTCGGGATCGGTGACCGGGTCCGGTTCGTCCACGGCGTCAGCGACGCCGAGCTGGTCGAGCTGATGGGCTCCGCCGAGCTGGCGTGCGTGCCCTCGCTCTACGAGGGCTTCTCGCTGCCCACCGCCGAGCTGATGGCCTGCGCCACCCCGCTCGTGGTCTCCCGGGCCGGCGCGATCCCCGAGGTCGTCGGTGCCGACGGCGACTGCGCCGACCTGGTCACGCCCGGCGACGTCGAGGAGCTCAAGCAGGCCGTCGCCGCGCTGCTCGACGACCCCGAGCGCCGGGCCCGGATGGGCGCGGCCGGACGGCGTCGCGTCGAGGAGCTGTTCAGCTGGCGCGCCGTCGCCGTCAAGGTCGCGCAGGCCTACGAGGACGCGATCGCCGACTTCCACGACGACCAGAAGGAGCGCCCCACCCGTGCTGACCGTTGACTTCGACCGCCTCGGCCTCACCGCCGGTGACCGCGTCCTCGACATGGGGTGCGGCGCCGGCCGGCACGCCTTCGAGATGTACCGCCGCGGTGCCGACGTGGTCGCCTTCGACATGGACGCCGACGAGCTGGCCGGCGTCCTCGACCTCTTCGGGGCGATGAAGGAGGCCGGTGAGGTGCCCGAGGGCGCCCAGGCCGACATCAAGCAGGGCGACGCGCTCGAGCTGCCCTTCGCCGACGACGAGTTCGACCGGGTCGTTGCCTCCGAGGTGCTCGAGCACATCCCCGACGACACCCAGGCGGTCCGCGAGCTCGTGCGGGTGCTGCGGCCCGGCGGCACCCTGGCGGTCACCGTGCCGCGGTGGCTGCCCGAGGTCGTCAACTGGAAGCTGTCCGAGGAGTACCACAACGCCGAGGGCGGCCACATCCGGATCTACACCGACCACGAGCTGGTCGACAAGGTCACCAAGGGCGGCCGGTCCAACGACGGCAACCCCGGCGACGCGATGCTCTTTGAGGGCAAGGAGTACGCCCACGGGCTGCACACGCCGTACTGGTGGATCAAGTGCGCGGTCGGCGTCACCAACGACGACCACCCCGCCGCCCGGGCCTACCACAAGCTCCTGGTCTGGGAGATCATGAAGCAGCCCAAGGCCCTGCAGTACGCCGGCAAGGTGCTCGACCCGCTCATCGGCAAGAGCATGGTGCTGTACTTCCGCAAGCCCGCCGCGCCCCGGGCCTGAGGTGGGCCAGCTGCCGCACGTCCCCGACGTGCTGAGCCCGCGCCAGGTCGCCGAGACGGCCGCGTCGATCGCCTCGATGCAGGAGCCCAGCGGCGCCGTGCCGTGGACGACCGGCGAGCACGTCGACATCTGGAACCACGTCGAGGCCGCGATGGCCCTGCTCGTCGGCGGCGAGGTCGAGGCCGCCGAGCGCGCCTACGACTGGGTGCCGACCATGCAGCGTCCCGACGGCTCGTGGCCGATGAAGATCGTCGGCGGCCAGGTCGACGACGACCGCGGCGAGGTCAACATGAGCGCCTACCTCGCGGTCGGGGTCTGGCACCACTGGCTGGTGCGCCACGACGTCGACTTCGTCCGGCGGCTGTGGCCGTCGGTGCGCGCCGGCCTCGACTGGGTCGTGTCCCAGCAGCTGCCGTTCGGCGGGATCGGGTGGACGCCGTCGGAGTCGTTCGCCCTGCTCGCCGGGTCGTCGTCGATCTACCAGTCGCTGCGCGCCGGCGTCGCGCTCGCCGACCTCCTCGACGACCCCCAGCCGGGGTGGGAGCTGGCCGGGGGCCGGCTCGGGCACGCCGTCCGCCGCCACCGCGACCGGTTCGAGGACAAGTCCACCTACTCGATGGACTGGTACTACCCGGTGCTCGGCGGCGCCGTCCGCGGCCCGGCTGCCCTGGAGCTGCTCGCGCCCCGCTGGGACGACTTCGTGGTGCCCGGTCTCGGGATCCGCTGCGTCGACACCAACCCCTGGGTCACCGGGGCCGAGACCTGCGAGCTGGTGATGGCCCTCGACGCCGTCGGCGACCACCGCCGCGCGCTCGGGCTGCTCGCCGACATGCAACACCTGCGCGGCGACGCCGGTGGCTACTGGACCGGCTGGGTCTACGAGGGCGAGAACCCCGACGTCTACTGGCCGGTCGAGCACACGACGTACACCGCCGCCGCGGTGATCCTCGCCGTCGACGCCCTGGGGGAGACCTACGGCCACGGCACCCCGGGCTCCGGCATCATGCGCGGCACCTCCCTCGCCCCGCACTTCGCCGAGATCGCCCTCGAGTGCGGCTGCACCCCGTCCCACGCACGCTGACCCGTCGCTGATCAGCGACGGGTCAGCGCGGAAACCCCGTCGACCCGTCGCTGATCAGCGACGGGTCAGCGGAGGGGGTCGCCGGCGGTGCCGGTCGTGCGGCGCAGCACCCGCATCGAGCCGAGTGCCTCCACCTCGGTGAACGCGCCGCCCTCGAGGGCGCGCAGGAACACGTGGTACGGCGGGCGGCCGCCGTCGGCGGGGTCGGGGAAGACGTCGTGGATGACGAGGAGACCGCCGGACACGACCCACGGCGCCCAGCCGGTGTAGTCGTTCTGGGCGTGCTCCTCGGCGTGGCCGCCGTCGATGAACAGCAGGCTCAGCGGGGTGCGCCACAGGGCGCTGAGGGTCGTGCTCCGCCCGACGAGCGCGACGACGACGTCCTCCAGGCCGGCCTGGGCGATGGTGCGCCGGAAGACGGGCAGGGTGTCCATCAGGCCGAGGTCGGGGTCGACCAGGGTCGGGTCGTGGTGCTCCCAGCCGGCCTGGTTCTCCTCCGAGCCGCGGTGGTGGTCCACGGTGAGGACGACGGCGCCCGGCGTCCCCGAGTCCCGAGCGGCCGCGCCGAGGTAGATCGCCGACTTCCCGCAGTACGTGCCGACCTCCAGCAGCGGCCCGTGGGCGGCCCGCTCCGCGGCGTGCCGGTGCAGCAGCAGGCCCTCCTCGGGCGGCATGAAGCCCTTGGCGGCGAGTGCGTGGGCGAGCAGATCGGCGGGCATCTCGGCGGGCGTCTCGGCGGGCGTCTCGGCAGGCACGACCGGCACCCTACGGCGCCTCAGTCGTCGCGCGGCTGCGGGTCGTCGACCTGGTCGTCGTGGTCGAGCCCGGCACGCCAGGTGTTCCAGTGCCAGTGCAGGTAGCGGTCGATCGCCCGGACGACCTGCGTCGACCGGATCGAGGCGAAGGTGTCGAAGGCATGCTGGGCGCCGGGGAGCTCGGCGTAGACGACGCTGTGGTCGGACCGGTCGCGCAGCCGGCGCACGAACTCGCGGGCCTGGTCGACCCCGACCATCGTGTCGACGGTGCCGTGCAGCACGAAGAAGTCGGGGGCGTCCGCGATGATCCGCAGGATCGGCGAGGCGGCCTCGAAGACGTCGGGCTCCTCGGAGAAGCGCGTGCGCAGCACCTGGGGCCCGAGGAACCGGTCGCGCATCAGCTCGACGCTGCGCAGGCCGGTGGCACCGGCGAAGTCGTAGACGCCGTAGTGCGGGACGGCGCACCGCACCGAGGTGTCGGCGTCCTCGAACCCGGGCTGCCACGACCGGTCGCCGGCCGTCAGCGCGGCCAGGGCGCACAGGTGGCCGCCCGCCGAGCCCCCGGTGATGGCGACGTAGGACGGGTCGCCGCCGTGCTCCCCGATGTGCTCCTTGACCCACGCGATCGCCTGCTTGACGTCGATCACCTGGGCCGGGAACGGGTGGCGCGGCGCGAGGCGGTAGTTGACCGCCACGCAGACCCACCCCCGCGACGCGAGGTGGCGCATGAGGGGGAGGGCCTGCCGCTCCTTGCTGCCGACGGTCCACGCGCCGCCGTGCACCTGCACGAGCACGGGCGCGCCGCCGTCGGGGACGCCGCCCGCCGGCCGGTAGACGTCGAGGCGTCCGCGCCGGCCGCGGTCGTTGTAGGCGATGTCGCGCTCGACGACGAAGCCGGCGCGGGCTTGCCGGGTGAGCCGGAACGGGTTGACCAGCGGGCGCCACCCGGCGGCGACGTCGGCCGGGGTCGGCTGGGTCTCGAGCTGGTCGCGGTACCCCGGTCCCAGCGCCTCGGCGAGCGCGTCCTCGGCCACGTCGCCGGCGCGCCGGGCCTGCGCGACGAGGAAGGCCAGCCCGGCCGCGCTGGCCCCGGCCACGGCGAGGGCACGGGGGTCGCGGCGGCCGCGGGCGAGCTGGGCGGCGGTGTCGGCTGCGGTGAGGGCGAGCAGGTGCGGGGCGAGCTCGCCGGAGAGCCAGCCGGCGACGAAGGCCGGGATGCCGAACCGGAACCCGGGCAGCGGCCGGATGGCGTTCGCGGTGAGGGCGGCGGTGACCAGGCGACGTCGGAGGAACCCCATGCACCCACGGTAGGCCGACGGGACGGTCGACCAGGCCCGGGCCCCGGGGCCCCGGGGCGATGGTGAAGATTTTGGCTTCATTCAGACGAAATGAAGGTATCGTGTTCACATGAGCGGAATGAACCACGTGGTGGTCATCGGCGACGTCGTCGGTTCCCGAGCCGCGGCCGACCGCGGCGGGCTGCACCGTGCCCTGGGCGCGGCGCTCGCCGCGGTGAACCGGCGCCGGGGGACCGACCTGCGGATCACGGTCGGCGACGAGTACCAGGGGACCGTCCCCAGCCTCGGGGTGGCCACGGCGGTCGTGCTCGACCTGCGGGTCGCGCTGCTGCCGGCGCACGACGTCCGGCACGGGATCGGGCGCGGCCCCACCGCCGTCCTCGACCCGGCGGCGGGCATCGAGGACGGGCCCGGCTGGTGGGCGGCGCGGGCCGCGATCGAGGCGGTCAGCGCGCGCGCCGCGCACGCGGCGACCCGGGCTGCGCGCACCGGGTACCGCTCGGCCGACGTCGAGGAGCCGGCGGGTGCGGTCGAGGCCGCCCTCCTCGCGCGCGACGAGCTGGTCGGGCGGCTCGACGAGCGGTCGTTGTCGGTGCTACGTGGTCTGCTGGGCGGACGGACGCAGCGCGAGCTCGCCGCGGAGCAGGGGGTCTCGGCCTCGGCCGTCTCGCAACGCGTCCGTCGCGACGGCATCGGCGTCGTGCTGGCGATGGGCGAGTGGTTGGAGGACCTGGCGTGACGTGGCTCGGACTGCTGCTGGTCGGGATCGGCGTCACCGACCTCGTCTACTCCTGGACCCGGCGTCCGCGGACGGCCGAGGCGGCCGCGGCCGCGACGGTCGTCGTCCTCGGCCTGCTCGCCGGGGCCGGGTCGCTGGGCCCGGCCGGCGCCGGGGGAGCGGCCGGGCTGCTGGCGGTCGCCGTCGCGGCGGTGGCCTGGGGCGAGAGCGTCACGCACGGGTTCGGTGCGCGGCGCTACGGCCGCCCGCTGCTCGTGCTCGCCGTGGCGGTGGTCGCCGCCGTGCTCGCCTCGGCCGCCCCGGTGCCGGCGGGCGGAGTCCTGGCCGACTGGCTCGAGGCCTCCGGCCTGCCGGTGCTGTCCGGCCTCGCCGGCGACCCGGGGCGTGCGGTGCTGGTCGCCGGCGGCCTGCTCGTCCAGCTGTCCACCGGCAACGTCGTGGTCCGCCTGGTGCTCGGCGCCACCGGCACCACCCACCCGTTGCGGTCCACCGCGGGCGCGGCGCCGGCGCTCAAGGGCGGGCGCCTGCTCGGGCCGATGGAGCGGGTCTTCATCCTCGGCCTCGGCCTGGCCGGCGAGGTCACCGCCGCCAGCGTCGTGATCGCGGCCAAGGGCCTGCTCCGGTTCCCGGAGCTCCAGGCCGCCCGCGATCCCGCCACCCGGGCCCGCGGCGCCGGCGCCGGTCCACCGGAGCCGGGGATCCACGAGGTCACCGAGTACTTCCTCGTCGGCAGCTTCGTCTCGTGGACGGTGTCCCTCGTCTCCCTCGCCCTCACCGCGACCTGACCGCGACCTGACCGGCGCCCGGGGGCGGGTGGCCTGCGGGGCGAGGGTTGCCGCCGCTCGGGTGATCTGGAGCAGGGCGCCGCTCGCTACGGTCGCGCCATGGCCGACCGACCCGTGCGCCTCGTGCTCCCGCACCAGCTGTTCGAGACCCACCTCGACGCCCCCGCCGGGACGACGTTCGTGCTGGTCGAGCACGACCTGCTGTTCCGCCAGTACCGGTTCCACCGGCAGAAGCTGGTGCTCCACCGCGCCTCGATGGTGCGCTTCGCCGAGCGGCTGCACGGGCGCGGGCACGAGGTCGAGCACCTGCGCACCGACGCCGCCACGACGTCGCGCGCCGCCCTGGCCGGCACGCTGCGCGCGCTGGGGGCCACCGAGGTCGGCGTGCACGACGTCGTCGACGACTGGCTGGGCCGCGACCTGGTCGCCGCCGTCGGCGACGCGGGGCTCAGCCTCACCGCCGAGCACGTGCGCGAGACGCCCAACTTCCTCACCACCCGCGCCGAGCTCGCCGCCCAGCTCGAGGGACGGCGTCCGCGGATGAGCAGCTTCTACGAGTGGCAGCGGCGCCGCCTCGACGTCCTCGTGGACGGCGACGGCCCGGTCGGCGGCCGGTGGTCCTTCGACCAGGAGAACCGCAGGAAGCTGCCCCGCAACCACCCGGTGCCCGAGCCGCTCCCGCCCGACCGGCACCCGGCCGTCGACGACGCGATCGCCTGGGTGGACGAGGAGTTCCCCGACAACCCCGGCAACGCGGCGGCGTTCGCCTGGCCCACGAGCCACGCGGAGGCCTCGGCCGGCCTCGAGCAGTTCCTCGCCGAGCGGTTCCACGAGTTCGGTCCCTACGAGGACGCCCTGTCGACCGAGCACCCGTTCGTCTTCCACTCCCTGCTCACCCCCGGCCTCAACATCGGGCTGCTCGACCCGCGACACGTGCTGTCCCGGGCGCTCGAGGTGGCCGCGGCCAACGACGTCCCGATCGCCAGCGTCGAGGGCTTCGTGCGCCAGCTCATCGGCTGGCGGGAGTACATGCGGGCGACCTACGTGCTGCACGGACGGCGCCTCCGCAGCCGCAACCACCTCGCCCACGCCCGTCCGCTGGCGCCCGGCTGGTGGACCGCCGAGACCGGGCTCGCCCCGGTCGACCACGTCGTGGCCCGGGTGCTGGAGCACGGCTACGCCCACCACATCGAGCGGCTGATGGTGCTCGGCAACGCGATGGGCCTGCTGCGCACCGACCCCGAGGCGGTCCACGAGTGGTTCATGGAGATGTTCGTCGACGCCTACGACTGGGTGATGGTGCCCAACGTGCACGCGATGAGCCAGTTCTCGGCCGGCGCGGCGATCACGACCAAGCCCTACGTGTCGGGCAGCAACTACCTGCGAAAGATGGGGGACTACGGCTCGGCCGGCTGGGGGAAGGACTGGGTCGAGGACTGGGACGCCCTCTACTGGACCTTCGTGCGCGACCACCGCGACGTGTTCGAGGGCAACGCCCGCTCCCACTTCGTGACCAGCGCCTACGACCGGATGGACGCCGCGACCAAGGCGGGTCACACCCGGCGCGCGGGGCGGTGGCTGTCGTGACGGCCGCGCCGGGGCCGGCCTGATGCCGCGGCTGCACGCCCTCGAGCTGCTGCCGGACGCCGCCGGGGACGCCGCCGTCCGCGCCGACTGGCAGCGGCTCCGCGACGCCGGGCTGCCCTCGATGCTCGACCACCGCGGCTCGACGAACTCCCCGCACGTGACCGTCGTGGCCGTGCCGGCGATCTCGGCCGCCGACGAGGCCCGGGCCGTCGACCTGGTCGGTGTCCTGCTCCCGGTGACGGTGCGGGCCTCCGGGCTGACCCTGCTCGGCGGCGCCCAGGTCACGGTGGCGCGCCTGCTCGACGTCGACGACGCCCTGGTGCGGGCGGTGCTCGACCTGCGCGCCTCGGTGGCGACCTCGCCCGAGCGGCACCGCGGCTGGCTGCCGCACGTGAGCCTCGCGCGCCGGGTGCCGCGCGAGCGCACCCAGGACGTCGTCGACGCGCTCGGCGCCGGCGAGGTCGTGCTCACCCTCACCACGCTGCGTCGCTGGGACCCGGAGGCGGGGACGGTGCGCACGCTCGGAGCGGCGCACTAGTCTGCCTCGCGTGAGCGACCTTCCCGTCCTGACCGCCGAGGAGCAGCGCGTCCTGGGGGTGCTCCTGGAGAAGGAGGTCACCGTCCCCGCGTCGTACCCGATGACGGTGAACGCCGTCCGCACCGGCTGCAACCAGTCGAGCAGCCGCGAGCCGGTGACCGACCACGACGAGCGGGTCGTCCACGAGGCGCTGCGCACGCTGAAGCAGGCCGAGCTGGCCGCCGTCACCTGGGACGACAGGGGACGGCGCACCCTCAAGTACGTGCAGACGCTGAGCGTGCGGCTCGACCTCGCCGACGACGAGCGGGCGCTGCTCACCGTGCTGCTGCTGCGCGGGGCGCAGCCACCGGGCGCGCTGCGCGCCCGCACCGAGCGGCTGCACGCCTTCGCCGACCGCGACGAGGTCGCGGCCTGCCTCGAGCGGATGGCCGGCCGGGCGCAGCCGCTGGTCGAGCAGCTGCCGCGGCAGCCCCGCGAGCAGGACGCCCGGTGGGTGCACCTGCTGGGCCCGGTCGACCAGGGGTCGGCGGCTCCCGGAGCGGCCGCACCCGACGTCGACCGCGACGTCGTGATCGCCGGCGGCGCCGACGTCCGCGACGCCAAGGTGCGCGCGTCCTACGGCGCGATCGCGGCGCCCTACGCCGAGGCCCTCACCGACGAGCTGGCCGGGCTGCCCTTCGAGCGCTGGCTGCTCGACCGGGTCGCCGCCCACGCCGGCACCGACCCCGTCGTCGAGGTGGGCTGCGGGCCGGGCCACGTGACGGCCTACCTCGCCGACGCCGGCGTGGACGCCACCGGGATCGACCTCACGCCCGAGATGGTCGAGGAGGCGCGGCGCCGCTTCCCCGACGGCGTCTACGAGGTGGGCGACCTGCGCACGCTGATGCGGCCGCTGAACGGGTCGGGGTGGGCCGTCGTCCTCGGCTGGTACTCGCTGATCCACCTCGCCGCCTCCGAGCTGCCGGGCGCCGTCGAGGCGCTGGTGCGCCCGATCCGGGACGACGGGTGGCTGCTGCTCGCGCTGCACGCCGGCGCCGAGGTCAGGACCAACCGCTCCTGGTTCGACCAGGAGGTCGACCTGGACTTCGTCTTCCACGAGCCGGCGGACGTCGTCGCGGTGCTCGAGCGGGCCGGGCTGGTCGACGTCGAGTGGTACCGCCGCGGGCCGGTGACGGCCCGCGGCGAGTCCACGCAGCGGCTCTACGTCCTCGGACGCAAGCCCTAGCGACCCCGGACGGCGGAGTCGCTCAGGCCTCGAGCGAGGCCTCGAGGGTGATCTCGACGCCGGTGAGCGCCTTGCTGACCGGGCAGCCCTCCTTGGCGGCGCCGGCCGCCGCGAGGAAGCCGGCCTCGTCGAGACCGTCGACCTCGCCGACGACCTTGAGCGTGATCCCGGTCAGCCGGAAGCCGCCGGCGGGGTCCGGGCCGAGCGTCACGTCGGCGGTCACGTCGAGGGCCTGCGGGGTGCCGCCGGCACCGGCGATCTCGTTGGACAGGCTCATCGCGTAGCAGGCCGAGTGCGCCGCGGCGATGAGCTCCTCGGGGCTGGTGGCGCCCCCGGCGTCGTCGGCCGCGCGCTGGGGGAACGAGACGTCGTAGGTGCCGACCTTGGAGCTGGTGAGCTCGACCTGGCCGGAGCCCTCCTGGAGCGAGCCGTTCCAGGCGGTGCGGGCGGTGCGTGTGGGCATCGGGGTGTCCTCTCGTGGTGGTGAGCAGTTGTCTTGTGCACAAGATACTTGCAGACACGTAATATTCCACCCATGACCGACGAGCTCGACGACTTCCTGTGCCTCGACCTCCACGTCGCCTCGCGGGCGGTGACCGCGGCCTACCGCCCGATCCTCGGCGGGCTGGGCGTCACCTACCCGCAGTACCTCGTGCTGGCGGTGCTGTGGGAGCGCGACGAGCGACGGATCAAGGAGCTGGCGACGGCCCTCCGGCTCGACCACGCCACGCTGACCCCGCTGCTGCGACGCCTCGAGGCGGCGGGGCTGCTGACCCGTCGGCGCAGCGAGGACGACGAGCGCGCGGTCGTCGTGGCCCTCACGGCGGAGGGGCGCGCACTGAGCGAGCACGCCGACGACGTCCGGTGCCGGATCGCGGAGGCCGTGGGCCTGCCCGCCGAGGACGTCGAGGTCCTGCGCTCCCTGCTGCGCCGGGTCTCGGCGGCGGTCGGCGCCGGACCCGTGCCGACGTCGGCGGACGGTGCGAGCATGGGGGCATGACGCTGCCCGACCCGAAGGACACCCTCGTCGAGTACCTCCAGAGCGCCCGCGAGGCGCTGTTGTGGAAGCTCGACGGCCTCGACGAGCACGACGTCCGGCGCCCGTTGACGCCGACGGGCACCAACCTGCTCGGCCTGGTCAAGCACGTCGCGAGCGTCGAGCTCGGCTACTTCGGCGACACCTTCGGCCGGCCGAGCCCGGTGCCGCTGCCCTGGCACGCCGAGGACGCCGACCCCAACGAGGACCTCTGGGTCCCGGCGTCGGAGTCGCGCGAGTTCGTGGTCGGGCTCTACCGCACGGCCTGGGCGCACGCCGCTGAGACGTTCGCGACCCACGACCTGGCGTCGGTGGGCCGGGTGCCGTGGTGGCCGGCCGAGGACGCCGCGGTCACGCTGCACCAGGTGCTGGTGCACACGACCACCGAGACCTACCGCCACGCCGGGCACGCCGACATCCTGCGCGAGCTGGTCGACGGCGCCGCCGGCCGGCGGGCCGGTGACCCCAACCTCGACGAGGGCTACGACTGGGCCGGCCACGTCGCCCGGGTCGCGGCGGCGGCCCGGGACGCGGCGGACCCGCAGCTGCGGTCCTGAGACCGGCTGCGGGCCGAGGCGGGAGGCGTCAGAGGACGCGCGTGCGCGTCGGGCTGGCGACGCTCCCGACGGGGTAGTCGTCGAGCTCGACGGCGGCGGTGGCGACGCCGTCGGAGTGGTCGTGCGGGGCCTGCGCGTCGTCCGTGCCGATCATGGTTCCACCCTAGGTGCGGGCGACGTCCCGGACGACTCGAACGGCCCGAAATCGGGTGGCCGGCGGTGTCTCGTCGGTCACACGACGCATCAGCGCAGGACGACGACCAGCCCGACGACCGTGGGCACGAGCCCGAGCAGCAGCCAGGGGCTGAGCACCTGCCGCCGGTGGATGACGAACGCGGAGGCGAGGGCGACCACCCCGAAGGCGCCGCCGAGGACGCACAGGCCGACCTGCGCGACCCGCTCCGAGTCGTCGATGAAGACCGCCGCGAGCACCAGGCCGATCGCGAGGTGGAAGATCGTCGTCCCGACCAGGACGGAGAGCACCGTGCGCTGCACCCGCTCCAGCCGCGCCACCTCCTCCGGCGTCGCCCGCTTGCGGGGCGCCGACGGGTCGATGAGGTGCTTCGACCGTCGCTGGGGCTGCTGCATGCTCACGACCCGAGCCTAGACGTCGCGCGCGGGGACCGGCCCCGCCCGGGTCAGTCGCGGGCGGTGAGGACCAGCGGCCCGTCGGCGGTGATCGCCACGGTGTGCTCCATGTGGGCACCGCGCGAGCCGTCGGCGCTCCGGAGGGTCCAGCCGTCGGGATCGGTGTAGATCGCGTCGGTGGTGTGCATGAACCAGGGCTCGATCGCGATGACCAGGCCCTCCTTGAGCTTGAACCCGCGGCCGGGACGGCCGTCGTTGGCCACGTGGGGGTCGCCGTGCATCGTGCGCCCGACGCCGTGACCGCCGAACTGCAGGTTGACGCCGAGGCCGGCCGCGCGCGCGACCTCGCCGATGGCGTGCGAGATGTCGCCCATCCGGGCGCCGGGGCGGGCCCACTCGATGCCGGCGTCGAGGGCCCGGCCGGTGACCTCGATCAGGCGCAGGTCCTCCTCGCGCGGCGTGCCGACGACCACGGAGACCGCGGAGTCGGAGACCCAGCCGTCGACGGAGGCGGCGAAGTCGACGGAGAGCAGGTCGCCGTCCTGGAGGACGTAGTCGTGGGGGAGCCCGTGCAGGACGGCGTCGTTGACCGAGGTGCACAGCACCTTGCCGAACGGCGAGGCGCCGAAGCTGGGGTGGTAGTCGATGTAGCAGGACTCGGCGCCGGCCTCGCGGATCATCTCGTGCGCGATGGCGTCGAGCTCGAGGAGGTTCATGCCGACGTCGGCCTTCTCCGCGAGCGCGGAGATCACCGAGGCGACGAAGCGTCCGGCGGGACGCATCTCCTCGATCTGGGCGGGGGTCCTGAGCTCGATCACGCGGCTACGGTAGTCGGTCGGCCCGCACCGTTCCGCTGCGGGCGGATCCGCTGCCGGCGGATTCCCTGGGCGCGGCGACCCGGGGGTCGCAGGCTGGAGCCATGACCACCACCACCACCGGCCCGAGCGCCGCGGACCGCCTGCTGCACCAGCGGATCATCGTCCTGGGCCGCGAGGTCGACGACGAGATCGCCAACACCGTCTGCGCCGAGCTGCTGCTGCTCTCCGCCGAGGACCCGCACCGGGACATCAGCCTGTACGTGAACTCGCCGGGCGGCTCGGTCTCGGCCGGGCTCGCCGTCTACGACACGATGCGGCTCATCCCGAACGACGTCGCGACCCTCGCGATGGGCCTGGCCGCGAGCATGGGGCAGTTCCTCCTCACCGCCGGCACGCCGGGCAAGAGGTTCGCGCTGCCGAACAGCCGGATCCTGCTGCACCAGGGCTCGGCCGGGATCGGTGGCAGCGCCGTGGACGTCGAGATCCAGGCCGAGAACCTGGAGCACATGAAGGACGTGATGATGTCGATCACCGCCGAGCACACCGGCCAGCCGGTCGAGAAGGTCGAGCGCGACGCGCTGCGCGACCGCTGGTTCACCGCCGAGGAGGCGCGCGAGTACGGCTTCGTCGACCACGTGCTCACCGAGGTCGCCTCCGTGGTGCCCACGCGCGCCGGCATCGCCTTCGGCACGGCGCGGCCGGCATGAGCAGCTACGCGATCCCGAGCGTCGTGGAGCGGACCGCGCGCGGCGAGCGGGCCGTCGACGTCTACAGCCGGCTCCTGGGGGACCGGGTCGTCTACCTCGGCACGGAGGTCGACGACGGCGTCGCGAACGTCGTCATCGCCCAGCTGCTGCACCTGGAGTCCGAGAGCCCCGACGAGCCGATCAGCCTGTACCTCAACTCGCCGGGCGGCAGCGTGACCGCCGTCCTGGCGATCTACGACACCCTCATGTTCGTCCGGTCGCCGGTGGCGACCACGTGCGTCGGCCAGGTGGGCTCGTCGTCCGCGCTGCTGCTCGCCGCGGGGGAGCCGGGACGACGCACCCTGCTGCCCCACGCGCGCGTCGTGCTCGACCAGCCGTCCGGGGGCGGTCGCGGCACGCTGCCCGACCTCGCCGTCCAGGCCAAGGAGATCGTCCGGCTCCGCGGGGAGATGGAGGGGCTCCTGAGCCGGCACACCGGTGTCGACGTCGCCCGGCTGCGCCTCGACACCGACCGCGACCTGGTGCTGACCGCACCGGCCGCCGTCGCCTACGGGATGGCGGACGCCGTCCTCGACAGCCGCAAGGTGGCCCCGGTCGGGGCCGCGCGCTCGGTACCCTCGCCAGCATGACCCTCGTCGACCGCGTCATCAGCTCCCTCCGCTCCCGCCACGACGACCTCGCCGGGCTGGTGGCGACGCTCGACGACGCGGCGCTCACCGGCCCGAGCGGGGCGTCGGAGTGGCGGGTGTGCGACGTCCTGTCGCACCTCGGCAGCGGCGCGGAGATCACGCTGCGGCCCGTCGTGGTGGCCGCCACCGGCACGGAGCCGCCGAGCGACGGGAACCAGGCGATCTGGGACCGCTGGAACGCGCTGTCGCCGCGCGAGCAGGCGAGCGGGTTCATCGAGCGCGACGAGGTGCTGGTCGCCACCCTCGAGGGCCTCGACGACGACCAGCGCCGGTCGGTGTCGATCGACCTCGGTTTCCTGCCCGCCCCGGTGCCCCTGGAGGTGGCGGCCGGGATGCGGCTCAGCGAGGTGGCCCTGCACGAGTGGGACGTCCGCGCCGGGGTGGTCGCGGACGCCGTCCTCGACGAGGAGGCGGCCGGGACGCTGCTCGAGCTGCACGCCGGACCGATGGCGATGATGCTCGGCTTCTCGAGCCGGCCCGACGCCGTCGCGGAGCCGGTGGTGCTCGCGGTGGCGGGTCACGGCCTCTCGATCGGCGACGCCGTGACGCTGGTCGCGGAGCCCCCGGTCGCGCCGACGGCCACCTTCAACGGACCGGTGGAGGCGTTCGTGCGGCTGCTGGCCGGCCGGCTCAGCCCGGCGCACACGCCCGACGACGTCGAGGTCGTCGGCAACACCACCCTCGACGAGCTCCGCGGCGTCTTCCCCGGCTACTGAGCCGCTCAGGCGGCGAGGGCGACCGGGCCGCTGGGTCGCAGGGCCCGGCTGACCCGGCCGGTGAGTTCGACGAGCCGCAGCCCGAGGGCGCCGTGCACGGCGCCGAGGATCTCCGAGCTCGGCTCCTTGAGCCCGCGCTCGACCTCGGAGAGGTACTGGACCGAGATGCCGGCGTCGCCGGCGACGTCGGCGAGGGTGCGGTCCTGGCGCCGCCGCTCGGCGCGCAGCTCCCGGCCGACGACCTCGCGCCACAGCGGCTCGGGTCGCTGCGGCGCGGGCGCGCGGTGTGCGGGGCGCGGGAGCGGGACGAGGTCACCCATGCCCGGAGGCTAGGCGCCCCGGGTGCCGGCCCGGAAGGGCTGTTCGCGACCGGTGAACGCGGCCGGTGGACGCGATCGCGCGGGCGCCGGTGCGCGCGGCGCCGTGCCAGAGTGACCCCATGAAGCTGGGACTGCAGCTGGGGTACTGGGGCGCGCGACCGCCCGAGGGTGTCGCCGAGCTCGTCGCCGCCGCGGAGGAGTCGGGGTTCGACGCGATCTTCACCGCGGAGGCCTGGGGCTCGGACGCGTTCACGCCGCTGGCGTGGTGGGGGCGCGAGACCTCCCGGGTCCGGCTGGGCACCTCGATCGTGCAGATGTCGGGGCGCTCGCCGACCTCGATCGCCATGCACGTCCTGACCCTCGACCACCTCAGCGGCGGCCGCGTGGTGCTGGGCATGGGCGTGAGCGGGCCGCAGGTCGTCGAGGGCTGGTACGGCGAGCCGTTCGCGAAGCCGCTGGCCCGCACCCGCGAGGTCGTCGACATCGTCCGCCAGGTGCTCGCGCGGGAGGCCCCGGTCACCAACGCCGGGCCGCACCACCCCCTGCCGTACGCCGGTCCCGGGGCGGTCGGCCTGGGCAAGCCGCTCAAGCCGATCGTGCACCCGCTGCGGTCCGACGTCCCGATCTGGCTCGGGGCCGAGGGGCCGCGGAACGTCGCCCAGACCGCCGAGATCGCCGACGGCTGGATCCCGCTCTTCTACACGCCCGGCTCGGCCGGGATGTACCAGCCCTGGCTCGACGAGGGCTTCGCGCGGCCGGGCGCCCGGCGCACGCGGGAGACCTTCGAGATCGCCGCGACCTGCCACCTCCAGGTGGTCGGCTCGGCCGCGGAGAAGCAGCAGGTGCTCGACGCCCTCAAGCCGATGGTCGCGCTCTACATGGGTGGGATGGGCGCCGCCGAGGCGAACTTCCACAACCAGGTCTTCGTCCGGATGGGTCACGAGGCCCTGGCCGCGGAGGTCCAGACGCACTACCTGGCCGGACGCCGCGACGAGGCGACCGCGCTGATCCCCGACGACCTCGTCGACGACATGCACATCGTCGGCACGCCGTCCGAGGTCCTGGAGCGGGTCGCGGCCTGGGAGTCGACCGGGGTCACGACGCTGCTGCTCAGCCTCACCGACCCCGCCGAGGTGCGCCGGGTGGCCGAGCTGCTGGCCTGACGTCGTCGGCGCGCGCCGCGCCCGCCTGGCGCGGACAACCCGGCGGGAGGTGGTGCCGCCGCGGCCGAGCCCCTGTACTGGAGGGACGCCTACGGAACGGAGGAGCGAGATGTCGGGACGCATGATCGCTGGTGCAGTGCTGGTGCTGGTCGTGGTGGTCGGGGTGATCCTGCTCGTGGTCGGCAGCCGCGCGGGCGGGGACGCCGAGTCGCGGGGCACGGAGCAGCCCGCGGTGCAGCTGCACCTCGTCTGAGGTGGTCTCAGTCGCCGCGGCCGCGGAGCAGGCCCAGGTGCAGCGCCCGGGTCTGCTCCGACGGGTCGGCGCCGAGCTCGTCGGCCAGGTGACGCCGGTAGCCCTCGTAGACCCGGAGCGCGGCCCCGACCTCCCCGAGGTCGGCGTGGGCCCGCATCAGGGCGCGGTGCGCGGTCTCCGACGACGGGGTGGCCCGGGCCGCCGTGCTCGCGAAGTCCAGCGCGTCGCGCGGCCGCCCGAGGGCGAGCGCGGCGTCGGCGGCGTCGCACAGCATGTCGTGGCGGCGCAGCGCCAACCGCTCGCGCTCGGCGACCGCCCAGGCGGCGAGGTCGTCGTGGGCGTGGAAGTCGCCGCGGTAGTGCCGCTCGGCGATCCGGGTCAGGGCCAGCACCCGTTCGAGGTCACCGGCCCGTGCCGCCGCCGCGGCGTCGGCGCCGTTGCGGTGGTAGTGCCCGACGTCGACCCAGGCGCCCTCCAGCACGAGCGAGTCCGGCTGGCGGACGACGCAGTGCGTCCCGATCGCCCGCCGGATCTGGCTGCTGGCCGTGCGCAGGCTGCCCTGGGCGCGCGCGACCGGGGCGTCGGGCCACAGCGTCGCCAGCAGGCTGCCGACGCGGACCGGCCGGTCGTTCTCGAGCGCCAGGAGCCGCAGGAGGTCGGCGGTCTTGCCCGTGCGCCACTCGCGCGGCTCGACGAGCGCCCCGTCGGGGCGCAGCACCTCGAGGCCGCCGAGCATGCGGATCATGATCAGGTGCACGATGCCTCTCCCCGGCCGTTGCCACCCGCGCGGCCCGGGTCCGACCGCTGATCGATCGTAGACGACGTCGGCGACCCGGTGGGCCGCGAGGACCGGCGGAGGTCCCGGAGGGCTGGACCGGGAGCCTGCCGTCCCGCCGCCGTGGGTGACTTCGGAGAGGCAGGCCCCGGCGCACCACGGACGAAGGCCGGTTCCTGGGGGATCGGACCGACCGCCGCGTGCAGCCTCCACGCTGCCCCGTCGCGACCGGCGAGCGCATCCCCAAACCGAGTGACACCCACGCGGGACCCGTCGGCGCGAGGCCTCCTCACAGCCGGTCACGCAGGGCCGGGGGTCGCCACCGGGCCTTCATCGCGGCGCCGACAGCGGCGATCTGCGACGACACCTCGAGCTTCGACAGGATCGACTTCACCTGGGTCCGGACGGTCGCCTCGGAGACGAACGACTCCCGGGCGATCTCCCGCACCGTCCGCCCGGCCATCAGCCGCGCGAGCACCTCGCGCTCCCGCGTCGTGAGCGACTCGAGCCGCTCCCGGGTGTGCTGCAGCCACCGGTTCTCGTCGTGGAACGCAGCGACGAGGAGGTCGCGCTCCTCGCGCGGCATCACCCGCTGGCCCTCGCCGATCCGCCGGATCGTCGCCAGGATGGTGTTGAGCGGCGTCGACTTCGGGAGCACGGTGCGGGCGCCCTGGCGCAGGCAGTCGCCCCAGCGGGCGCGGTCGGTCGAGGCGGTCACGACGACGACCGCCACCGACGCGTCGACGAGCGGCGTGATCAGCCGGACGCCGTCGCCGGCCGGGCCGAGGTCGAGGTCGAGCAGGACGATCCGCGGCCGGCTGCGGAGCGCGGCGTTGACCAGCTGGGCCGTGGTCATCGGCCCCGACGTCGGCGACACGCGCTGCACCTGGTGGCCCTCGAGCGTCAGCGCGACGTCGAGCGCCTCGGCGAACAGTGCGTGGTCCTCGACGAGGACGATGCGGGTCAGGCCGAGAGAGCGGGGCACGGGCTGGTCCGGTCGTCGGCGGCGAGGTCGATCACGAAGGTCGCCCCGGAGCCGGGGCCACCCGGCTCGAGCCAGAGACGGCCGCCGGCCTCGGCGGCGAGCCGGTGGGCGATGTTGAGACCGAGACCGTGTCCGCGGGAGCGCTCGCCGCGCACACCGCGGTCGAAGACCCGGCCGGCGAGGGCGGGCGGGACGCCGGGCCCGTGGTCGCTGACCACGACGTGGACCCGCTCCGCTCCGCCGGGGTCCGCGGGGTGACCGGCAGCGGCGACGACCTCGACGGCGACCTCGCGACCGGACCCGTGCGCCACGGCGTTCTCCAGCAGCACGTGCACCATCTCGGCGACGTCGTCGGCGCGGGCGACCACCCGTCGCGCCGTCCCGGCCCACCGGACCGCGTGGCCGCGGACCTCCAGGCTGGTCACGAGCGGGTCGATCACGTCGTGGAGGTCGACGGTGGACGCCGGGTCCTCGTCGTGCGCCGGGGAGACCAGCCGCTCGAGGCGGCCGATCTCGCTGTCGTACATCCGCGCGAGCCGCGCCTGGGTGCCGGCCGGGAGCGCGGCGGCGCCGTCGTGGAGCAGCCGGTGCGAGAGCGCGATCCCGGTGACGGTGGCGCGCAGCTCGTGCCACCGCTCCTGGTCGCGGCCCAGGGCGGCCTCGGCCGCCAGGGCGCGGCGCGACGCGGCACCCAGGTCGGCGAGGTCGGCAGGGGCGTCGGGGTCGCCGGCGTCACCACCGGCGCCCGGGACCGGCTCGTCGCCGTCGGCGCGGCGACGCCGGGACAGGCGCAGCACCACCAGCACGGCGGCGCCGAGCAGCAGCTCGGTCTGGCCCCAGCGCAGGGCCAGCTCGGAGCCGGAGCCCGCGCTCGACGGGTGCCCGACGAGGCTGGCCGCCAGCGCGGCGACGGTGACGACCGCGACCGCGACGACCGTCGTCGGCGGCGGGTCGAGGAGCCGGCTCCGCCGACTCGAACCTGGTGCGATGAATGCAAGATCGATGCTCATGTGCGTCCCCCCGGATGCTCAGGAGGATCTAACGACGACGGTGCGAACCAAACGTCAAAGGAACGTCAAACCGCTTCTCAGAAACGGCGCTGGAAGGCGCTGGGTCACGACGGGCCCGGCGGCCCCGCCTCGCGCAGCAGGCCCTCCGACTCGGTGTAGCCCCGCCCCGTGGCGGGACAGCGGAACGAACCGTCGCCCTCGGGGACCAGGGGCACGCCGGCGTGACCCACCCAGCGGCGGAACCGGGCGGGGGCCCCCGCGACGAGCGCGAAGTCCGGGACGTCGTCGACGACGACCGCGCCCGCCGCGACCAGCGCCCACCGGCCGACCGTGACCGGGGCGACGCAGACGGCACGCGCACCAATGCTGGCGCCCTCCCGCAGCCGGACGCCGACGGCGGTCCAGTCGTCGGCGTCCTTGAGACGACCGTCCGGGGTGACCGCGCGCGGGTAGGCGTCGTTGGTGAGGACGACGGCCGGCCCGACGAAGACGCCGTCCTCGAGCACGGCGGGCTCGTAGACGAGCGCGTGGTTCTGGATCTTGCAGCGGTCACCGACCACGGCACCGGGACCGACGTAGACGCCGCGCCCGACCACGCAGTCGCGGCCGACCCGGGCCCCGGACCGCACCTGGGCCAGGTGCCAGACCCGGGTGCCCCGCCCGACCACCGCCCCGTCCTCCACCTCGGCCGACGTCTCCACGCGCGCCCCGTCCTCGACGGCCATCGGTGGTGGCGCGATGGCGGGGAGGACAGCGGGCGGCTCGGCAGGCATGCGGCCATCTCACGGCACGCGGGGGCGGGCGGCCGAGCCGGTCGGGGGCACTCCCCAAATTCGGCGACCGAGGTCGTGCCCGGGCCGTCGCGCCTGGCAACGAGGGGAGGCTGCGGGCCTCGGGACACGAGGGACGGCCGAGGACACCGCCGAGCACACCGAGGGGCACACGCGACATGGACATCCACCGCGCCGGCACGGCGCGCGGGGCGGCAGGGGACCAGCACCCGAGGGTCGGCGTGGTCGTCCCGGCCCACGACGAGGGCCGGGGGATCGCCAGCACGCTCGGCGCGCTGCGCACCGGCGTCCCGCCCGACCTGCTCGACGTCGTCGTGGTCTGCAACGGCTGCACCGACGACACGGCCGCGCAGGCGGCGCTGGCCTACCCGGAGGCGCGGGTGATCGAGCTCGCGACGCCGTCGAAGGCGGCCGCGGTGCGGGCCGGCAACGCCGCGTGCCGCGTCTTCCCGCGGGTCCACCTCGACGCCGACGTCCGGCTCACCGGCGCCGACCTGCTGCTGCTCGTGGCGCCCCTGCTGGACGGCGGCGCGATGGCCACGGCGCCGCGCCGGGTGCTCCGGCACGACGGCACGCCCCGGCTGGTGCGGTGGTACTACGACGTCTGGGAGCAGCTGCCACAGGTCCGCAGCGGGCTGTTCGGCCGCGGGGCGTTCGCGCTGAGCGCGGCCGGCCAGGCGCGGGTCGACGCCCTGCCGGAGCTGATGAGCGACGACCTCGTCGTCTCCGACGCGTTCACCGACGACGAGCGCCGCGTCATCGAGGACTCCGTCGTCGAGGTCCGGACCCCGGGCTCGCTGGCCGACCTGCTGCGCCGGCGCAGCCGCGTCGCCACCGGCGTCACCCAGGCCAGCGCCGCTGGCGCGCGACGGGCCGACTCCGCCACGACGCCGATGTCGCTGCTGGTGCTCGCCGCCCGCCGCCCCCGGCTCGCCCCGCGGCTCCCGGTCTTCCTCGGAGTCACGCTCCTGGCCCGCCGATCGAGTCGCCGCGCAGTCCGTGCCGGCGACTACACCACATGGTTGAGAGACGAGAGCTCCCGTGCCTGAACACCCGATCCGCCCGACGACCCGGCTCCTGGTCGGCCTGACCGCGGCAGCCCTCCTCGCGGTCGGCCTCGCACCCGTGGTGGCCCCGGCGGCCTCCGCCCTCACCGGGCCCTGCGGCCCCGGTGGCAACCCGGTCGCCTGCGAGAACACCAAGCCGGGCACCCCGGCGAGCACCTGGGACGTCGAGGGCGCCGGTGACGCCTCGATCCAGGGCTTTGCCACCGAGATCAGCGTCGACCTCGGCGACCGGGTCGACTTCAAGATCGACACCGACGCCACGGCCTACGGCATCACGATCTACCGCACCGGCTACTACGACGGCGCCGGCGCCCGCGAGGTCGCGAGGATCACCCCGTCCGCAACGCTCCCGCAGGTGCAGCCTGCCTGCATCACCGACCTCGACACCGAGCTCTACGACTGCGGAAACTGGGGTGTCTCGGCGTCGTGGACCGTCCCGACCACGGCCGTCTCCGGCGTCTACGTCGCCCGGCTCGAGCGGCCCGACAACCGCGACGCCAGCCACATCACCTTCATCGTCCGCGACGACGCGAGCGACGCCGCCGTCGTCTTCCAGACCTCCGACCCCACGTGGCAGGCCTACAACACCTACGGCGGCTCGAACTTCTACCGCGGCGCCGCCAACGGACGCGCCTACAAGATCAGCTACAACCGCCCGGTGCTGACCCGCGACGGTCCCGGCGGCCGCGACTTCTACTTCGCCAACGAGTACCCGATGGTCCGGTTCCTCGAGAAGAACGGCTACGACGTCAGCTACATCGCCGGGGTAGACACCGACCGGTCCGGCGCGCGCCTGCTGAACCACGACGTGTTCCTGTCCGTCGGCCACGACGAGTACTGGAGCAAGGCGCAGCGCGCCAACGTCGAGACGGCGCGCGACGCCGGCGTACACCTGCAGTTCCTCAGCGGCAACGAGGTCTACTGGAAGACGCGCTACGAGCCGTCGGCCGACGCGAGCCACACGCCGTACCGGACGCTGGTGTCCTACAAGGAGACCTGGGACCGCTCCAAGAGCGACCCGTCGCCGGAGTGGACGGGCACCTGGCGCGACCCGCGCTACGCGCCGCCGAGCGCGGGCGCAGGCGTGCCGGAGAACGCGCTGACCGGCACCGCGTACATGGTCAACTACAGCGACCTGCCGCTCACCGTCTCCGCGGCCGAGGGCCGGAACCGGCTCTGGCGCGGCACCTCGGTCGCCACCCAGACCAGCGGCAGCGTCGCCCTCGCGCCGCACACCGTCGGCTACGAGTCCGACGAGGACGTCGACAACGGGTTCCGTCCGCCGGGGTTGGTGCGCCTGTCCACGACGAACGGGCCGGTGACCGAGTACCTCCAGGACTTCGGCAACACCGTCGCGGCCGGCACGACGACCCACCACCTCACGCTCTACCGCGCGCCGAGCCGGGCGCTGGTCTTCGGCGCCGGCACGGTGCAGTGGACCTGGGGCCTGGACGGGCAGCACGACTCCCCGTTCGCGCCCGAGCCGGCCGACCCGCGGATGCAGCAGGCGCAGGTGAACCTGTTCGCCGACATGGGCGTGCAGCCCGCCACCCTCGGCTCGCCGCTGGTCGCCGCGGTGGAGTCGGACGACGCGACGGGGCCCACGGTCGTCATCTCCTCGCCCGCCGAGGGCGCGGCCCGGGCCAACGGGGTCCAGGTGACCGTGACCGGCACCGCGTCCGACACCGGCGGCGGCCGGGTCGCCGGCGTGGAGTACTCCGCCGACGGCGGCGCGTCGTGGCACCCGGCGTCGGGGACGACGTCCTGGTCGGCGACCTACCGGCAGCACGGCCAGGGATCCACACCGGTGCAGGTCCGCGCCGTCGACGACAGCGCCAACATCGGCGCCGCCGCCGTCCGCTCGCTCACGGTGAGCTGCCCGTGCTCGCTGCTCGGCGACGCCGTGCCCCGGACGCCGGCCGCCACCGACACCGATCCGCTCGAGCTCGGCATCCGGTTCCGGCCGACGATGGACGGCTTCGTGCCCGGCGTCCGCTTCTACAAGGGCGCCGGCAACGGCGGCACCCACGTCGGCTCGCTGTGGACGGCGTCCGGCACCCGGCTCGCGACCGCGACCTTCACCGACGAGACGGCGTCCGGGTGGCAGCAGGTGTCCTTCTCGAGCTCGGTGCCGGTGGCCGCGGGGCAGACCTACGTGGCGTCCTACACCGCGCCCCAGGGCCGGTTCGCCGTGGAGGGCGGGGCCTTCTGGTCGGCCGGCATCGAGGCGCCACCGCTGCGGGTCGAGGGTGGCTTCGGGACCCCGCCGGCCGGCGTCTTCGCCGACGCGGGCAAGTTCCCCGACAACAGCTTCCAGCGCACGTCGTACGGCGTCGACGTGCTGTTCACGACGACCGACACCTCCCCGCTGGTGCTGACCGACCGCACGCCGCTCGTCGACTCGACGTCGATGCCGACCGGCACCACGATCTCCGCGCGGCTGTCGCGGGCCCCGGCGAGCGGGCCGACGGTCGTGCTGCGCGACGCCGGCGGCAGCACGGTCGCCGGCACCACCTCGTACGCTGCCGCGACCCGGACGGTCACCTTCACCCCGGCGGCGCCGCTGGCGTCGTCGACGCGCCACACGGCGACGATCACGGCCACCGACGCGCTCGGCAACCCCGTCCGGAGCGGCGGCACCTGGTCGTTCACGACCGCGCGGCCACCCTCGACCCCGGGGGGTCTGCCCGTGCAGCCTCTTCGAGGACAGCACCCAGCCGACCTCGCTCGAGGACCGCGACGCCGTCGCGGTCACCCTCGGCGTGCGCTTCGTGCCGACCGTCGCCGGGACCGTCACCGCGCTGCGGTTCTACAAGGGACCGAACAACACCGGCACCCACACCGGCGTGCTCTGGTCGACGTCGGGCACCCGGCTCGCGCAGGGCACCTTCACCGACGAGTCGGCGGCCGGCTGGCAGACCCTGACCCTCGCCCAGCCGGTGGCGGTCAGCGCCGGCACCGAGTACGTCGCGTCTTACCGCACCACGGCCGGGAGGTACTCGGCGACGCCGGGCCAGTTCTCGTCGGAGTACAACCGCCCGCCGCTGCGGGTGCCGCGCAACGGCGGCGCCTACTCCTACGCCGACGCCTACCCGGGCAACACCTCCGGGGCCAGCTACCTGGTCGACGTCGTCCTCGAGCGCGGCCCCGCGGAGATCTCGGTGGCCGCCCGGGAGCCGGCGCCCGGCGCCGCCGCCGTGCCCCGCTGGTCACCGGTGCGGATCCGGCTCTCCGCGCCCCTGGTGGGCGGCTGGGACCTGGCGGTCACCCGGCAGTCCGACGGCAGTGCGCTCCCCGGCTCGTCGGTGCTCGACGCCGCGGGCACGTCGGTCACGTTCACGCCGTCCTCCGCGCTGCCCGCCGACGTCGACGTCCGCGCCCGGCTGACGGGCGCGGTGTCGACCGACGGGGCGGTGCTGCCGGCCCAGACGTGGACCTTCCGCACCCGCGCCGCCGACCCGGTCACGGCGCAGACGCTCTTCAGCGACCACGTGCCGCGCAACCTCGCGACGACCGACGCGGCGGCGGTCGAGGTCGGGACGGCGTTCCGGGTGACCAAGCCCGGCAGCGTCACCGCGATCCGGTTCCACAAGGGCCCGGGCAACACCGGCACCCACACGGGCTCGCTCTGGACGTCGACCGGTACCCGGCTGGCCAGCGTCATCTTCACCGACGAGTCGGCCACCGGGTGGCAGGGCGCCGCCCTGTCCACGCCGGTCCCGCTGACGCCGGGCGAGCTGTACGTGGTGTCGTACCTCGCGCCGAACGGGCGCTACTCCTCGACGCCCGGCTTCTTCTCCGGCCCCTTCACCAGTGGTGACCTGACCGCACCGGCCCAGCAGAACGGTCGCTTCCGCTACGGTGCCGGCGGCGGCTTCCCGACCAACGACCACGGCGCGACCAACTACTTCGTCGACGTGGTCTTCGCCCCGACACCGGTCTCGGTCTCGGTCACCGGCCGCACTCCGTCGCCGGGTGCGACCGGGGTGTCGCGGGGGGCCCGGCCGACGATCACCCTGTCGGCGCCGGTCGCCGACGGCTACGCGATGAGCATCCTCCAGGGCAGCACCGGCCTGCCGGCGACCCTCACCCGCTCGGCCGACGGGCGCACCCTGACCCTCGCGCCGTCGTCGCTGCTGCCGGGGGACACCGACCTGACGGTCTCGGTGACCGGGGTGGTGTCCGCCGAGGGCGCCGTCCTGCCCGAGCAGACCTGGACCTTCCGGACCGAGGCGGCGACCCCGGACGGCGCGTCACTGTTCGCGGGCCTGGTACCGCCGGTGCCGGCGGCGTCCGACAGCGGCTCGGTCGAGCTCGGCACCGTCTTCACCCCGGCCGTCGACGGAGCGGTGACGCAGGTGCGCTTCTACAAGGGGACGGGCAACGGTGGCACCCACGTCGGCTCGCTCTGGACGGCGTCGGGGACCCGCCTGGCCTCGGTCACCTTCACCGGCGAGAGTGCCACCGGGTGGCAGACCGCGACCTTCACCACGCCGGTGCCCGTCGGGGCCGGCCAGACCTACGTCGTGTCGTACCTGGCGCCACAGGGTCGCTACCCGGTGGGCGCGGGGTTCTTCGCGACCGCGTGGACCGCGGGCCAGCTCAGCGCCCCGGCCGGCCAGAACGGGCGATACCTGTACGGCGCCGCCGGCGGGTTCCCGACCGGCTCCCACAACTCGTCGAGCTACTACGTCGACGTCACCTTCCGGGCGGCCACGTCATCAACGTCGGGTATCGCGGCGCCGACCTCCCGCGCGTCCGCGGCGGGTCGAGTCGAATACGTGCAGGGACCCGACGCCGGGTCCGACAGGGGGACACGAGATGACGACGAGCGCGCCACCACCAGGCTTGCAGGCTCCGGCGCGACGGCTGCGGGCAGCAGTGGTCGGAGCCGGGTACTGGGGGCCGAACCTGGCCCGCAACTTCCGGTCCAGCGGCGCGTGGGAGCTGGCCGCCGTCTGCGACCTGGACCTCGCCCGCGCCGTGGCCCTCGCTGAGGGGGGCGCCCTCGCGACCGACGACCTCGCGGACGTCCTGGACCGCGCGGACGTCGACGTCGTCGCCATCGCCACCCCGGCCCACACCCACCAGGTGATCGCCGAGGCCGCGCTGCGTGCCGGCAAGCACGTCCTGGTCGAGAAGCCGCTGGCCCACACCCGCGCCGCGGGGGAGTCGATGGTGCGGCTGGCGGCCGAGCACGACCTGGTCCTGATGGCCGACCACACCTACTGCTACACCCCAGCCGTCCTGGCCATCCGCGACATGGTGGCCGCCGGTGACCTCGGCGAGATCCTCTTCGTCGACTCCGTGCGCATCAACCTGGGGCTGGTGCAGCCCGACGTCGACGTCTTCTGGGACCTCGCCCCGCACGACCTGTCGATCCTCGACTTCGTGCTCCCGGGCGGGCTGCGCCCGGAGTCGGTCTCGGCCCACGGTGCCGACCCGCTCGGTGCCGGGCGCTCCTGCGTCGGCTACCTCGCGCTGCCGCTGCCCGGGGGTGCGATGGCGCACGTGCACGTCAACTGGCTCAGCCCGACCAAGATCCGCCGGATGGTCGTCGGCGGCACCCGTCGCACGCTCGTCTGGGACGACCTCAACCCGCAGCAGCGGCTCAGCGTCTACGACCGGGGGGTCGACCTGACCCAGCAGTCGGTGGACGCGGTCGACCGCACCACGAGCCAGATCTCCTACCGGCTCGGCGACACCTGGGCGCCGGCGCTGCCGGAGCACGAGCCGCTGCGCGCGATGATCACCGAGCTCGCCGACAGCATCCACGCGCGACGCGACCCCCGCACCGGCGGCGCCGCCGGGCTGCGGGTGCTCGGCGTCCTCGAGGCGGCCAGCGCCAGCCTCGCGGTCGGCGGAGCACCCGTGCCGGTCGGCGAGCGCACCCTGGAGTCGGTGTGAACCGGCCCGCCGGCGGTCCGCTGGACGGCGCCGACGTCCTGGTCACCGGCGGTGCCGGCACGATCGGGTCCACCCTGGTCGACCAGCTGCTCGCGGCCGGGGTCCGGCACGTCGACGTCCTCGACAGCCTGGTGCGCGGACGCCGTGCCAACCTCGCCGAGGCGCAGGCCTCGGGACGCACCACCCTGGTTGAGGGCGACATCTGCGACCGCGACCTGGTGCACGACCTCTCCCGCGGCAAGGACCTGGTCTTCCACCAGGCCGCGCTGCGGATCACCCAGTGCGCCGAGGAGCCGCGGCTCGCGCTCGAGGTGCTCGTCGACGGCACCTTCAACGTCGTCGAGGCCGCCGCCGAGGCCGGGGTGCAGCGGCTGGTCGCGGCCTCGTCGGCGTCGGTCTACGGGATGGCCGAGCAGTTCCCGACCGGCGAGCGGCACCACCACCACAACGCCGACACCTTCTACGGCGCGGCGAAGTCCTTCAACGAGGGGATGCTGCGCGCCTTCGGCTCCACCCACGGGCTGCGCCACGTGGCCCTGCGCTACTTCAACGTCTACGGACCGCGGATGGACGTGCACGGGCTCTACACCGAGGTCCTGGTGCGCTGGATGGAGCGGATCGCCGACGGCGTGCCGCCGCTCGTCTTCGGCGACGGCACCCAGACCATGGACCTGGTCTGCGTGCGCGACATCGCCCGCGCGAACGTGCTGGCCGCGACCGCCGGCGGCGCCGTCGACGGCGCCGTCTACAACGTCGCCAGCGGCGCGGAGACCAGCCTGGCCGGGCTCGCCCACACCCTGCTGCGGGTGATGGACTCCGACCTCGCGCTCGAGCACGGTCCGGAGCGCGCCGTCAACGGCGTCGTCCGGCGCCTCGCCGACACCACCGCCGCCGCCCGCGACCTCGGCTTCACCGCCGAGGTCGACCTCGAGACCGGGCTGCGGGAGCTGGTGGCCTGGTGGGCCCCGCTGCGCGAGGAGATCGCCGCGGCCCGGCCGGTGGCCGTCTCGTGAGCGCTCCGGCGCTGCACGTGATGCGGCCCTGGCTCGGCGCGGCCGAGGCAGAGGCCGTCGCGGAGGTCCTCGCCTCCGGCTGGGTGGCGCAGGGGCCACGCGTGGCCGAGTTCGAGCAGCGCTTCGCGGTGGCCCAGCAGGCCGGGCACGCCGTCGCGACCTCGAGCTGCACCAGCGCGCTGCACCTGGCCCTGGTGGTCGCCGGGGTCCAGCCCGGCGACGACGTCCTGGTGCCGTCGTTCTCCTTCGTCGCGACGGCCAACGCACCGACCTACGTCGGGGCCCGGCCGGTCTTCGTCGACGTCGACCCGGTGACCGGCAACCTGACCGCCGAGGGCGTGCGGGCCGCGCTGACCCCGCGCACCACCGCGGTCATCGCGGTGGACCAGGGCGGGGTGCCGGTCGACCTCGCCGCGATCCGGGCGGTGTGCGACGACGTCGCCGGCCGGCACGTCGTCGTGGTCGAGGACGCCGCCTGCGGCGCCGGCTCGACGCTGCGCGGCCGGCCGGTCGGGGCGGACGCCGAGGTCGCCGCCTGGTCGTTCCACCCGCGCAAGCTGCTGACCACCGGCGAGGGCGGCATGCTCACCACCGCGCACGCCGACTGGGCCCAGCGCGCCCGGCGCCTGCGCGAGCACGGCATGAGCGTCTCGGCCGCCGAGCGGCACGCGAGCGTCCTGACGCCGCCCGAGACCTACGGCGAGGTCGGCTTCAACTACCGGATGACCGACCTCCAGGCCGCGGTCGGCCTCGTCCAGCTGGCCAAGCTGCCGGCGATGGTCGCGCGCCGTCGCGAGCTCGCTGCTGCCTACACGGCTGCCATCGCCGGGACGCGAGGGCTGCGCGCCGTCGCCGACCCGCCCTGGGGCACCTCGAACTTCCAGTCGTTCTGGGTCGAGGTCCTCGACACCCACGACACCGACCGCGACGGGCTCCTCGTGCGGCTCGCGGACGCCGGCGTCTCGGCCCGCCGCGGCATCATGGCCGCGCACCGCCAGCCGGCCCACGCGGACGCCGCGGTCACCCCCGGCGGTCTGCCGGTGACCGAGCGGCTGACCGACCGGACGCTGGTGCTGCCGCTCTTCCACGAGATGACCGACGACGAGCAGGCCCGGGTGGTCGACGTGCTCGTGGCCCACGACCACACCCGGCCGAAGGTGGACGCGACGAGATGAGAGAGCTGCTGCTCGTGGGGGCGAGCGGCCTCGCACGTGAGGCCCTGGCGGTCGTCCGGCGACTCGACCGGCACGACGAGGTCTCGGTGCTGGACGACGACCCCCGCACGTGGGGGAGGAGGGTCTGCGCCGGCGACGACGCCGTCGTCGCGGGCGGGATCGACGAGGTCGTCGACCGCCCCGACGCCGACCTGGTGATCTGCATCGGCAGCGGCGCCGGCCGGCACCGGGTCGCCGACCGGCTCGCCGCCCTCGGCGTCGCCGACCACCGCTACGCCACCATTGTCCACCCGTCCGCCGACGTCCCGCCCGGGTGCACGGTCGGACCCGGCAGCATCCTGCTCGCTCAGGTGGTGCTCACCGCCAACGTCCTCGTCCGGCGCCACGCCGTGCTGATGCCACACGTCACCCTCACCCACGACGACCAGGTGGGCGACCACGCGACCCTGTGCGCCGGGGTCGCCCTCGGCGGGTCCGTGGTCGTCGGCGACGGCGCCTACCTGGGCATGCGGGCCGCGGTCCGTGAGCGCGTCTCCATCGGCGCCGGCGCGACGGTCGGCATGGGTGCCGTCGTCCTCGGCGACGTCCCGTCCGGCGAGGTCTGGGCCGGCGTCCCGGCCCGCCGCCTCGCGGTCCCCACCCTCACAGGAGCACACCGATGAGCCAGCACACCACCCCGATCCCGCTGGTCGACCTGGTCAGCCAGCAGGCCGAGGTCGCGGACGAGGTGCGCGCCGGGCTCGACGACGTCCTCGCCGCGTGCGCCTTCGTCGGCGGCCCGGTCGTCGACGCCTTCGAGCGCGAGTACGCCGCGCACGTCGGCGCCCGGCACTGCGTCGGCGTCGCCAACGGCACCGACGCCCTCGAGCTGGCGCTGCGCGCGGTCGGGGTCGGGCGCGACGACGAGGTCGTGCTGCCCGCCAACACCTTCGTCGCCACGGCCGAGGCCGTCTCCCGGCTGGGCGCAGTGCCGGTGCCGGTCGACGTCGACGACGAGCACCTGCTGATCGACGCGGCCGCCGTCCGGCGGGCGGTGACGTCGCGGACCCGCGCCCTGGTGCCGGTGCACCTGTTCGGTCAGTGCGCGCCGGTCGAGGCGCTCCTCGACATCGGGCGCGACCTCGGCGTGCCTGTCGTGGAGGACGCCGCACAGGCCCAGGGCGCGCGCCGGCACGGCCGTCCCGCCGGCTCGCTCGGCGCCGCCGCGGCGACGAGCTTCTACCCCGGCAAGAACCTCGGCGCCGCCGGCGACGCCGGCGCCGTCACCACCGACGACCCCGAGGTCGCCCGCCTGGTGCGGATGGTCGCGGCCCACGGGTCGGAGCAGAAGTACGTCCACGCCGAGATCGGGGTCAACTCGCGGCTCGACGCGGTCCAGGCCGTCGTCCTGCGGGCCAAGCTGGCGCGCCTCGAGGCGTGGAACGCCCGCCGCCGGCGGGCCGCGCGCCGCTACGACGCCCTCCTCGAGGGCGTCCCCGGCGTCCGGCGTCCCTCTGAGGCGGCGGGCAACCAGCACGTCTGGCACCTCTACGTCGTGCGCGTCGCCGACCGTGACCGGGTGCTCGCGCGGCTGCACGAGGCCGGGATCGGTGCCGGGATCCACTACCCGACCCCCGTGCACCGGACCGAGGCCTACGCCGGGCTGGGGCTGGGCGCCGGCAGCTTCCCGGTGGCCGAGCGCGCCGCCGGCGAGATCCTGTCGCTGCCGATGTACCCGCACCTCACCGCCGAGGCCCAGGAGCGGGTGGTCTCGGTGCTGACCGCCGCCGTCACAGCACCCGTCACAGCACCCGTCGCAGCACCCGTCGCAGCACCCGTCGGGGCCCGCCGGTGACCTCGCCCTCGACCGGGCCCGAGACGGGCGGCCCCCCGCAACCGGAGCCGGCGGCGGCCGCCGGCCGGGCGCTCGCGTGGAGCCTGACCAACACCGTCGTCGCCCGGGTCGGGACGATGGCGATCGGGGTGGTCCTGGCGCGGATCCTCGGACCCGCCGAGTTCGGCACCTACGCGGTGGCGTTCGTGGCGCTGGTTGCGCTGCTGAGCTTCAACGAGCTCGGCGTCAGCCTCGCCATCGTCCGCTGGCCCGACGACCCGGTGGCCATCGCGCCGACGGTCACGGCCGTGTCGGTCCTCACCAGCCTCGCCCTCACCGGCGCCGCCTGGGGGGCGGCACCGTGGTTCGCGGCGGCCATGGGCGACCCCGGCGCCACCGGCGTCGTGCGGCTGCTCAGCCTGTGCGTGCTGGTCAATGGGGTGGTCGCGACACCGGCCGCGCTGCTGCAGCGCGCCTTCCGGCAGGACCAGCGGATGGTCGCCGACCAGGTCAACGTGTGGGTCGGCGCCGGCGTCTCGGTCGCCCTCGCGCTCGCCGGGTGCGGTGCCTGGTCGCTGGCCTACGGGCGGCTGGCCGGGTCGCTGCTGTCCGCGGTGCTGCTGGTGCGCTACGCGCCGCTCCCGCTCCGGCTGGGGCTCGACCGCGCCCACCTGCCCGGGCTGCTGGCCTTCGGGTTGCCGCTGGCCGGGGCGAGCGTCGTCATCTTCGTGGTCGGCTTCGTCGACCAGCTCCTCGTCGGGATGGTGCTCGGTCCAGTGCTGCTCGGCTACTACGTGCTGGCCGTCAACCTCTCCGGCTGGCCGGTCTCGATGTTCTCCCAGCCTCTGCGCAGCGTCGCGCCCGCCCTGTTCTCCCGGCTGCGGCACGACCCCGACCGGATGAGGGGTGACCTCCAGCGGCTGCTCCGGCCGCTCGCGGTGGTCTCGGTGCCGCTGTGCGGGCTGCTGGCCGTGACCGCCGAGCCTGTCGTCAGGTTCGTGTACGGCGCGCAGTGGGCGCCGGCTGCCGAGGCCCTGCGGTGGCTCGCGGTCCTTGCCGCCGTCAGGATCCTCACCGAGCTCGCCTACGACTACCTCGTCGTGCTCGGTCGCTCGCGCGCCCTCCTGGCGATGCAGTGCGCCTGGATCGCCGCGCTGGTGCCGGCGGTCTGGGTCGGCGTTCGGCTCGACGGGATCGGTGGTGCGGCACTCGCGCTCGCCGCGGTCGGCGTCCTGGTCGGGCTGCCGCTCCATGTGCGCGAGCTGCACCGGGCCGGCGTCGCGGTGACCAGCCTGGGCCGCGCGGTGCGTCCGGCGCTGCTGCTGGCCGCAGGGGTGGCCGCCGCCGGCGCCCTGGTCGTCGGGATCGGGGCCGGCGACCTCGTCACCCTCGCCGGGTGCGGCACCGGAGCGGTCGTGGCCGTCGGCGCCGTCCTGTGGCGCCACCGCGGCGACCTGGACGTCGTCCGTGGGCCCCGCACCCCCCGCGGGCACCGGGCCGCGCGGTCCCACCGGCTGACAACCGTCGGACGTGGTTGACGTGCGCGTCCTCGTCTACCCCCACGACCTGTCCGTCGGCGGCAGCCAGCTCAACGCCGTCGAGCTCGCCGCCGCCGTGCGCGAGCGCGGCCACGACGTCCTGGTGCACGGTGTGCCCGGTCCGCTGGTCGAGCGGGTGCACGAGCTCGGTCTGGAGTTTGTCCCCTCCGCGCCGGTCGGACGCCGCCCCACGCCCGGCGTCGTGGCCTCGCTGGCCCAGGTCGCGGCCGAGCGGCAGGTCGATGTCCTGCACGGCTACGAGTGGCCGCCCGGGCTCGAGTGCCACCTGGCCGCGCTCCGCAGCCCCGCTGTCGCAGTGACCACCGTGATGTCGATGGCCGTCGCGCCGTTCCTGCCGCGCACGTCGCACCTGGTGGTCGGCACCGAGCAGATCGCGGCCCACGAGCGCGCCCGCGGCCGGCAGCGGACCTCGCTGCTCGAACCGCCGGTCGACCTGGCGGTCAACGGCCCCGACGTCCCGCTCGACCTCGCCGGCTTCCGTGCCCGCTGGGGTCTCGACGACGGTCGCCCGACGGTCGTACTGGTGACCCGGCTCGCCCGGCAGCTCAAGCTGGAGGGCGTGGTGACGGCCCTCGAGGCGATCTCGAGGGTCGTGCGCACGACGCCGGCCCGCCTCCTGGTCGTCGGCGACGGCGAGTGCCGCGCCGAGGTCCGGGCCCTGTCCGAGGAGGTCGACCGGGTCCACGGGCCGGGCACCGTCGTCCTCACCGGCGAGCTCGCCGACCCGCGCCCGGCGTACGCGGTGGCCGACGTCGCGCTCGGCATGGGTGGCTCGGCGCTGCGCGCGATGGCGTTCGGAGCGCCCCTGGTGGTGCTCGGCGAGGGCGGCTACGTCGCGCCCCTGACCGAGCAGAGCCTGCCCGGGTTCCTCTGGCGCGGCTGGTACGGGTACGGCCCCAGCGGCGCCGGCACCCCCGCCGAGGTGCTCGCCGACCTCCTGACCGGGCTGCTCGAGGACCCGGCGCGGCGCGCCGCTGCCGGCGCGCTCGGCCGTCGGGTCGTGGAGGACCGCTTCTCCCTCGTCGCCGCGGCCCGCCGCCAGGAGGCGGTCTACGAGGCGGCGCTGGCTGATCGGCCGTCGTCGGCGGCGACGGTGGGCGCCTCCGCGCGTTCGGTCGGCGAGTTCGCCGCACACCACCTGCGGCGTCGTGCGCGCCGGATCGCCGGTGCCGGCGCCACCGAGGACTTCAACGCCAGCCCCCTCGCCCGCGACGGTCGGGCGCCGGCGGGTGCCGGGGCCGTGCTCTGGTTCGCCGGCGCCTCCTGGGACGCGGTCGCCGGCACCGATCGCCACCTGGCGACCGCCGTGGCCCGGGACCGGACGGTGGTCTGGGTCGACCCGCCGATGTCGTTCGTCGCCCGGCGCCGCCGGGGCGTCGACGTCGCCCCGGTCACCGAGCCGTGGCCGGGCGTCGTGCGGGTCAACACCGTCGTGGTGCCGGGCGTGAGTCGTCCGGTGCTGCGCCGCGTCACCCGGTCGCTGGCCGCGAGGCACGCCGCGCACGTCGTCCGGCGGCGCGGCCTCGACGTCGACGTCGTCGTCGTCAGCGACCCCGAGCAGACGCTGCCCCAGCGCGCCGGCCGCGCGGTCCGGGTCTACTTCGAGACCGACGACTTCGTGGCAGGCGCCGCGCTGCTGGGCAGCGACGCCGGCCACGCCGAGCGCCGCCGTCGCACCAACGTGCGCCGCAGCGACGTCGTCCTGGCGATCACCACAGAGCTGGCCGGGCACCTGGCCGCCCTCGGGGCCTGGGTCCGGGTGCTGCCCAACGGCGCGGACGCCGAGCACTACCGCGACGTCGACGGCATCGCAGCCGCGGACGAGGTGACACTGGACCGTCCGCTGGCCGGCGTCGTCGGTCAGCTCAACGACCGGCTCGACCTCGACGCGCTCGACGCGGTCGCCGGCACCGGCTCCCGGCTGCTGCTGCTCGGGCCCCGCCACGAGCAGGACCCCGCCACCCGCCGCCGGCTGGACGCCCTCATCGCCCACCCGAACGTGCAGTGGGTCGACCGCCAGCCCTTCGCCCGGCTGCCGGCGTTCATGTCGGCGATCGACGTCGGCCTCACGCCGTACGCCGTGACGGAGTTCAACCGCGGCAGTCATCCCCTCAAGACCCTGGAGTACCTCGCCGCCGGGCGCAGCGTCGTGTCGACCGACCTGCCGGCCTCCCGCGCCCTGGGGGCGGCGCTGGTCACCGTGGCGACGTCGCCGGCCGGCTTCGCCGAGGCCACGGTGCGACAGCTCGCCGAGGCGGGTCCCGGACGGGGCGGGCCGGCCGCGTCCGGACGCCGCGCCTTCGCGATGCAGCACACCTGGACCGCGCGGGCCGGCGAGCTGCTCGCGATCTGCCACGACGTCCGCTGCGGCCGCGCGGGAGCCCGGGGGACGACGCCATGAGTCACGTGGTGCCCCGCGGTGCCGGCTTCGCCGTGGTGACGGCGGCCGACCACGCGCACGCCACCGAGCTGGCGGCCCTGGTCCGCGGCCGGCGCGACGGCGTCGTGTCGGTCCTCGCGCCCGCCACGTTCCTGGTGCGGTGGGGAGCGCTCGCCGCGGACCGGCCGGACGACGACGGGACCCTCGTGACCGTGCGGGGCGCACGCGGCCGCGCCGGCGACCTCGCGCCGGACGACGTCGGCGTCCTGCTCGCCGAGCCGTTCCACGACCAGCTCGACGAGGCGGGCGACGCGGCCCGGCTGAGGGCGGTGCTGCCGCCGTTCGCCGCCGTGGGCGCCGTCGGCGGGGAGGCCGTGGTGCGGGTCGACTGGCTCGGCTTCCGCCACGTCCACGTGACCCGGGGCGACGGCTGGGCCGCGGCGTCGTCCTCGGCCGGCGTGCTCGGCGCGCTGCGCGGCGAGGGCCTCGACCGGGAGGCCCTGGCCTCCCAGTCCCAGCTCGGGTGGCAGACCGGGTCCCGGACGTGGCACGTGGGCGTGCGACGGCTCGGTCCGGGGGAGCGCGCGGCCCTCGGCGACGGCCGGCTGTGCTGCCGCGGACCCCGCTACCCGAGGGCGGTGACCACGACGCCCCGCACGAACGCGGCGCCCGAGGCGGTCGCTGCCGACCTGCTGCGCGCGTCGGTGACCTCGTTCCTGGACGACCACCCCGATGCCGTCCTCCAGCTCACCGGCGGCCTCGACTCCCGCATCCTGCTCGCGGCCGTGCCACCACGGCGGCGCCCGGAGCTGGAGGCGCTCACCCTCGTCGTCCCCGGCTCGCCCGACGCCGAGATCGCTGCCCGCCTGGCCCGCGAGCAGGGCATGCGACACCACCTCGTCGACCTCGACGGCCTCGACTCGCTGACCCCGGCCGAGGCGTGGGACCAGGTGCGCGAGGCCGCCCGGCGCGTCGACGGCGCCGCCGACCCGCTGGGCCTCGCGGTGCTGCTGTGGGCCGAGCGGGACCTGCCGGCACGGCCACGGCTGGCGGGACTCGGCGGCGAGGTGGCCCGAGGGTTCTACTACGTCGGGCCGCCGCTGCCCCTGCGGGTGACCCCGACCCGCGCGGGCGCGCTGACCCGATGGCGCCTGACGCCCAACGAGCGGGTCGACCCCGCGGCGTTCGCGCCCGGCGTCGCCGAGGCTGCTGCCGCGCAGGTCGCCGGCGACGTGCACGCGGCCCTCTCCGCGACCGGCCGGCCGTGGTGGCCGGCGACCGACGAGCTCTACCTGTGGGAGCGGACGGGGCGGTGGGCCGGGGTGCTCGCTTCCGCGACGTGCGCCGACCGCACGACCGTGAACCCGATGCTCGACCGGGCCTTCGTCGACCTCGCGCGCTCGGTGGGCCCGTCGGTGAAGCAGAACATGCGGCTGCTGAGCCGCATCCTCGTCGAGCTCGACCCCGACCTCGCGCTCATCGGCCTCGACCACCGACCGCCGCCCGTCGCCTACGCGACCCGCACCTGGCGCGGCTCGGCCGCCCTGGCGGCGACCCAGGCCCGCCGGGTGGGTGGCAAGGTGGCCCAGCGGCTGCACAGCACCACCCGACCGCCGGCCGGCGGCGAGACGCTGAGGTCGTTGGTGCTGGAGCACTGGTGCGCGGAACCGGCACTGCTCGACCCCGCCCGGTCGCTCGGCGTCCTGCGGGAGGACTGGCTCGACGCGGTCGCGGCCGGACGGCACCGCCCCGCAGCCACGACGGTGTCGTTCCTGGTGAACCTGCTCAACGCGCTCGAGGAGCAGGAGGGCCGCTCGGTCCCCTCGGGCCGGTCTTGCCAGTCGGGTCAGAGCGGGACCAGCCGGGTGCCGCACCCGAGTACCGCCGGCCGGGTCGAGGGACGCAGCAGCGCCCGGACGGAGGCCCGGGACTGATGATGACCGCGCGCCACCCAGGTGAGCTCCGAGAGCACCGTGAGGCCGAAGTAGGCGGCGCCCGCCGCCGGGCCGGAGCGCCGTCGGAAGAGGCGCACCCGGTTGAGGATCTGTGCGGTGTGGGTCAGGTCGTTGCGCCCGGACGCCCCGCCGACGTGGACGGCGGTCGACCCGGGCGCGAACCAGGTCGCCCAGCCGGCGTCGCGGGCGCGGAGGCAGAAGTCGGTCTCCTCGGAGTAGAGGAAGTAGGACTCGTCCCAGTCGCCGACGGCCCCGGCGCAGGCCGCGGACACCGCGAGGACGGCGCCGAGCGCCCAGTCCACCGGGCCCGGCCGCTCGTAGGCGCCTGCCTCCTGCACGTACTCCGAGAGGGCCGGGACGCCGACCCGACTCAGCCCGAGGGCCCGCAGCACGGTCGGCTCGCGGCGCAGCGAGTGGTGCAGGTCGCCGGCGTCGGTGCGGACCCGGGGCGCGGCGATGCCCACGCCAGGGCGGTCGAGGGCGGTCAGCAGCGGACGCACCGCTCCCGGGTCGAGCCGCACGTCGGGGTTCAGCACGAGGTAGGCCGGGGCGGCGGACGCCGCGCGGAGACCCCGGTTGATGCCGCCGGCGTACCCGGTGTTGGTGGACTCGACGATCCGGCAGTCGCCGCGGGTCTGCAGCACCGCGACCGTGTCGTCGACGGAGCCGTTGTCGACCACCACGACGTCGGCGGTGAGGTCGCCCAGCGCCGCCGGGAGCGAGTCGAGCAGGTCGCCGACGACGTCGGCGCTGTTGTAGGCCACCACGACCACGGCCACGTCGCAGGTCATCGGCCCACCGTAGGAGCGCCGGCCGCGCCCACCGCGCGACCGGGCGACCACATCGCCCAGATGGGGGAGACGCCATGAGGGTGCTGCTGGTCGCGCCGACCACCGACCCGACCGACGTGGGGGAGGCGTGGGTCGCCGCGCAGTGGGCCGAGCGCCTCGGCCACCGCCACGAGGTCACGCTGCTGACCTACCGCAAGCGGTCGCGGCCAAGCGCCGTCGACGCGCTGCCGCACGTGCGGGTCGTCGAGTGGGTGGAGCCGCCGCTGCTCGGTCGCGCCGAGCGGCTCAACAGCCTCATGAAACCGGCCTACCTGCCCTTCCACGTCCGCGCCCGCCGCTGGATCCGCGACGCGACCGCGCGCGGGGAGCACTTCGACGTCGCCCACCAGCCGCTGCCGGTCGCGATGCGCTACCCCACGCCGCTGTGCGGTCAGGGCGTCCCGTACGTCCTGGGCCCGGTCGGCGGCAGCCTGGTCGCGCCGCCGGCCCTCGACGCCGAGGACACCGCCCCGTGGTGGACCGGCCTGCGCCGGGTCGACGCCTGGCGGATGCGCCACGACCGCGCGCTGCGGGCCGGGTACGCCGGGGCGGCGTGCGTGCTGGGCATCGCCCCCTACGTCGCGGAGTCGCTCGCGCCGGTGCCGCTGCGCCGCTTCGAGGTGCTCTCGGAGACGGCCCTCCGGGAGCTGCCGCCGGCCACCCCACGGTCCGCACCGCGGCCCGGCGAGCCCTTGCGGCTGCTCTTCGTGGGCCGGCTGATCCGCACCAAGGGCGCCCGCGACGCCGTCGCCGCGCTCGCGCACCTGCGCGACCTGCCCGTCGTCCTCGACGTTGTCGGCGACGGCTTCGACCGCGGCCCGTGCGAGCGGCTCGCCCTCGACCTCGGGGTCGCCGATCGGGTGCGCTTCCACGGCACGCAGCCGCGCGAGCAGGTCGACCGGTTCTACGCGCAGGCCGACGTCTTCGTCTTCCCCAGCTACCGCGAGCCGGGCGGCAACGTCGCCTACGAGGCGATGGGCCACGCGCTGCCCGCCGTCGTCGTCGACCGCGGCGGTCCCGGGGAGGCCGTCACCAACGCGTGCGGCATCAAGGTCGCCGCCCACACGCCGGCGCAGCTGGCACGCGACCTCGCCGCCGCCGTCCGACGCCTCGCCGAGGACCCGGCCGCCCGGCTGGGCATGGGTCGCGCGGCGCGGGAGCGGGTCGCGACGACCGGGCTCTGGGACCACAAGATCGACCGGGTGAGCGGGCTGTACGAGCAGCTGGCTCGAGAGGAGGCCGCACGTGTTCGTCCGTGACGTGTTCAAGGCGCTGGTGCGGCGGTGGTACCTCGTGCCGCTCGTCCTGGCGATGACCGCCGGGGGAGTCGCTGCCGCCCTCAGCCAGGTCGGTCCGACCTACCGGTCGACCGCCAGCGTCGTCCTGGTGCCACCGGAGACCACGCTCGGCGTGACCGGCAACCCCTACCTCTTCCTCGGCGGGCTCGAGCAGAGCGTCGACGTCCTCAGCCGCACGCTGTCCTCGCAGGAGGTGCGCGCGCAGGTGCGGGACGCCGCCGGCACCGACCGGGACTACGAGGTGGTCGGCGACGTCGCCACCAGCGCGCCCATCGTGCTGGCCACCGCGGAGGGCGGGTCGGCGGCCGAGGCCGACCGACTGCTCGACGCCGTCCTGGACGCCGTCCCGGAGGTGCTGGCCAAGCTGCAGGACGACCTGGGCGTCAAGCCCGGCGCCCAGATCGACACCCAGGTGATCGCCCGCACCGACGAGCCGGAGGTGGTCCAGAAGACCCGGCTGCGCCTCGCCGTCCTCGCCGCCGGCGCGGGCGGGGTGCTCGGTCTGCTCGTCGTCCTGGCCCTCGACGGGGTGCTCCTGCGGCGCCGCCTGCGCCGCGACACCCGCCGACCGTCGTCCGCGTCGCCCGAACCGGTGGCGGTCGCGCTGCCCGGTCCCCGGAAGTCGTGACGGTGCTCCAGGCGCGCCCCGCGGCGCCGTTCCCACTCTCCCCGGCGTCCGCGCTGGGGAGGCTCGACGCGAGCTCGGTGCTCACCGGGTACGCCGTGCTGCTGATGGCCGTGCCGAACCGGCTGGTGATCGGTCCGCTGGGCGGTGCCGGCTCGCCGGCCGGCGTCCTCGGCCTGGCCTGCCTGCTCTGGTGGGCGGCCCACCAGCTCGGGCGCTCGGCCCCGACGGCTCCCGCCCCGGCCCCCGTGCGGACGGCGCTGGTCGCGCTCGCGTTCGCGGTCGGGGCGAGCTTCGTCGCCGCGACGGTCCGCCCGATCGACCCGCAGGAGTTCAGCACCGCAACCCTCGGGCTGGTGCTGCTGGCGGGCTGGGGCGGCGTGCTGCTCGTCGGCAACGACGGCATCGCCTCCCGCAAGCGCCTGGTCGTGCTGGTGCGGCGGGTGGTCGCGCTGAGCGCCGCGATGGCGACCCTCGGCATCGTCCAGTTCCTCACCGGCGAGACCCTGGTCGACAAGATCTCCGTCCCGGGGCTGGCGGTCAACCACAGCCTGACGTCGCTCACCCTGCGCGAGGGCTTCAGCCGGCCCTCCGCGACCGCGACGCACCCGATCGAGTACGGCGCCGTCATCACCATGATGCTGCCCCTCGCGCTCGCCCTCGCCTACGGCGACCGCGAGCGGTCCGCGCTGCGCCGCTGGGTGCCGGTCGCCGCGATTGGGATCTGCATCCCGCTGTCGATCTCGCGCTCGGCGCTGGTCGCCGGGGCGGTGGCGCTGGTCGTCGTCCTGGCCAGCTGGCCGCGCGCGGCGCGTGCGGTCGCCGGTGTGGCGCTCCTGGTCGGGAGCGTGCTCATGTACCTCCTCGTGCCGGGGATGCTCGGCAGCCTCCTCGGCCTCTTCACCCGGATCGGCTCCGACAGCAGCGCGCTGTCGCGCACCGGGTCCTACGACATCGCGGCCGAGTTCGTGGCGACGTCCCCGGTGTTCGGCCGGGGTTTCGGCACCTTCCTGCCGGCCTACCGGATCCTCGACAACCAGTACCTCGGCCTGACCATCGAGATCGGGCTGGTCGGGCTGACGGCGTTCCTCGCGGTGCTCGTCGCCGCCCTGTGGTCCGCCGTGCGGGCCCGCCGGGCCGCCCGCGACCTGCTCGGTGCCCAGCTGGCCACCGGCCTGCTCGGCGCGGTGGCCGCCGGCGCGGTCAACCTGGCCCTCTTCGACGGATTGAGCTTCTCGATGTCGGCCGGCGTGCTGTTCTTGGTGCTCGGCCTCGCCGGGGCCTGCCGACGACTGGAGGACCGCCCATGACCCGGATGCAGACGTGGCCGGCCGACGCGGGCACGGTAGCGTCTAGATTGCGCTCCGCCCGGGGCGGCCGCCGCTGTGGGAGCAAGGGATCCTCCATGTTCCAGCGTGCCCTCACCCGACTGAGCCTGGTGCTCCTCGCCGTGCTGGCCACCGTGGCCTGCGCCGACGGACCACCCGGACCGGGCTCGGCCGCCCCCGCGGCCGCCGCGCCCGCCGCCGTCCCGGACACCGCCGCCCGCACCCGGCCCGCGACGGCCGGCGACGCCGTTCCCCGCGCGCAGCGCCGCAACTGTGCCCGCCGGCCCAGCCGGTGCGGCTACCCCGACGCCACCAACACGGGCGTGCCGGACGGCACCACCCTGCGCAGCTCGGGCTCCATCGACGCCGACCGTGACGGCATGGTGATCGACGGCCGTGACGTGCGCGGCGAGATCAACGTGACCGCCTCGAACGTCACTATCAAGAACACCCGCGTCACCGGTGGCCGCGGGATCGGACCGGCCGACTGGGTGATCATCATCCGACCCGGGGCCGAGAACCTCCGGATCGTCGACAGCACCATCCTGACGCCGTCCGGGAGCCCGCAGGACATCGCCTGCGTCTTCAACATCGGGGAGAGCCGGCCGTGGATCCAGCGCGTCGACATCAGCGGCTGCAGCGCCGGCGTGTCGACCGGCGGCGGCACCGTCCGTGACTCCTACATCCACGACATGGCCCAGGTCGCGGGCCTCTCGCACGACGTCGGGATCGCCTCCAACGGCGGCGGCGGCCTCCAGGTGCGGCACAACACGATCTTCAACCAGCTCGACCAGACCGCCACGGTGGCGATGTACCAGGACTTCGGCGGCCAGCGCGACAACGTGGTCCGGCGCAACCTGCTGGCCGGTGGTGGCTACTGCGTCTACGGCGGCGCGGGCGACACCGCGACCCGCAACATCAGGTTCATCCGCAACCGGTTCAGCCGGCGCTACCACCCCCGCTGCGGCTACTACGGCGTGGTGGCCTCGTTCGACCGCCGCGACCCCGGCAACGTGTGGCGCGAGAACGTCTGGGACGACACCCTGCGACCGGCCGGGTAGGCGGGGCGACGATGACGACCTGGGACGCGATCGCGGCCTGCCGCCGGCGTTGGTACGTCCTGCTGGCGGGACTGCTGGTCACGCTTGCCGTGGTGGCCGGGCTGGGCCGGGTCGACGGCGTCTACGCCGCCCGGGTCGACGTCGTCTTCCTCGCCCCGGCGACGCCGGCGGCCCCGAACCGGATCGCGTCGGCGTCCTCCAGCGTGATCGCCATCGCCGGTCAGGTGCAGCGGATGGTCGCCCCCGGCCCGCACGGCGGGATCAACCGCGGGGCGACGAGCGACGCCGTCGGCCTGCTCGGCACCGGCGTCGACAACGGCTCCGCGATCGTCCTGCCCGACTCGGGCGGCCAGTGGGCCCACGGCTTCGACCGGCCGGTGCTGAGCATCGAGGTCACCGGGGCGTCGCCGGCCGACGTCCTGGCCCGCACGCGGGAGCTGGTGGCGCGGGTGGAGGCGGTGACCCTCGGGCTCCAGGACGACCCGCGGATCGCCGCCGACAACCGGATCACGACCAGCCTGTCGCCGGCCGTCCCCCAGGTCAGCCACCACCAGGGCCGGCGCTCGCTCTCGATGCTCGTCGCGCTCCTGCTCGGGCTCTCCCTCTCCGTCGTCCTCGCCAGTGCGTCCGACCGTCACCTGAACCTGCTCCGGCGCCTCCGCACCCGCCCACCCCGCTGACCCGTCAGTGATCACTGACGGGTCAGCGTGGGAGTCAGGCGCTGGTGTCGACGAGAGGGGTCTCGCGGAGAGGGGTGGCGGCCTCGCGCTCGAGCGAGGACGCCGGTGACCACTCGGGGAGCCGGCGGCCGACGCCGAGGTGCTGCTCCACGGCGGCCCGCACCCGGGCGGCGGCGAGGCCGTCACCGTAGGGGTTCACGGCCTGCGCCATCTCGGCGTGGGCGACGGGGTCGAGCAGCAGCCGGGAGGCGGCGGCGACGATCGCGTCCTCGTCGGTGCCGACCAGGCGCACCGTGCCGGCCACGACGGCCTCGGGCCGCTCGGTGGTGTCGCGCAGCACCAGCACCGGCTTCCCGAGGCTGGGTGCCTCCTCCTGGACGCCGCCGCTGTCGGTGAGCACGAGAGTGCAGGCATCCATCGCGCGGGCGAAGTCGGCGTAGGACAGGGGCTCGGTGACGGTCACGTTGGCGAACCCGGCCAGCGGCGGCAGCAGCACCTCGCGGACCACGGGGTTCTTGTGGGCCGGCAGCAGGAACTGGACGTCGTGGAACCGGGTCGCCAGCCGCGCGACCGCCGCCGCGGTGCGCCCCATCGGCGCCCCCCACGACTCGCGGCGGTGCGAGGTCACCAGGACGCTGCGTGCGCCCCCGGCCCCCTCGAGGACGCCGAGCGCGGGGTCCTCCAGCGGCAGTCGCCGACCGACGACGTCGACCAACGCGTCGATGACGGTGTTGCCGGTGACGACGACGTCGCCGGCCGGCACACCCTCGGCGAGCAGGTTGTCGCGCGAGACCGGCGTCGGGGCCAGGTGCAGCGAGGCGAGCTGGCCGACCAGCTTGCGGTTGAGCTCCTCCGGGAACGGGTCGTACCGCTCGCCGGTGCGCAGCCCGGCCTCGACGTGCACCACCGGCACCTGCTCGTAGAACGCCGCGAGCGCGCCGACGAACGCCGTCGTCGTGTCGCCCTGCACCACCACGGCGTCCGGGCGCACGGCGCGGACGACCTCGGTGAGGCCGGTCAGCACGCGACCGGTGAGCTCGTGCAGCTGCTGGCCGGTGCGCAGCACCTCGAGGTCGTGGTCGGGGACGATCCCGAACAGCGTGTTGACCTGGTCGAGCATCTCGCGGTGCTGGCCGGTCACGCACACCACGACGCGGAGCGCCGGCGACTCCCGGAGCGCCCGGACGACGGGCGCGAGCTTGATCGCCTCCGGCCGGGTCCCGTAGACCACCATCACCGTGCGCGGACCCGCTGTTCCCATGACAGGTCCCGGGGTCATCGCCACAGCCCCCGGGTGTCGTAGACGACCTTGCCGGCCAGCCGCGAGCGGCTCATCGACCGGAAGTGGTCGTGATCGACCAGGAGGACGACGATGTCGGCCGCGGCGACCGCCTCGGGCGCGCCCTGCAGCTGCACGTTGGCGAACATCTCCAGCTCGAGCGGCAGCCGCGTGACCAGCGGCTCGGCCACCCGGACGTCGAGGTCCGGCCGGGACGCCGCCAGCTCGGCCACGATGTCGACGGCCGGGCTCTCGCGCAGGTCGTCGATGTTGGCCTTGTAGGACAGCCCGAGGCAGGCGACGGTCGGCTCTCGGAAGCGGCCGCACGTGCGCAGCACCTGTTCGACGACGTGGTGCGGCTTGGCGTCATTGACCCCCCTGGCCGCCCGGATCAGCCTCGAGCTGTCCGGCGCGACCCCGACGATGAACCACGGGTCGACCGCGATGCAGTGTCCGCCGACGCCGGGGCCAGGGGTCAGCACGTTGACGCGCGGGTGGTGGTTGGCGAGCCGGATGACCTCCCAGACGTCGAGGCCGATCTCCTCGCTGATGTTGGACAGCTCGTTGGCGAAGGCGATGTTGACGTCGCGGTAGGCGTTCTCGACGAGCTTGGCCATCTCGGCGCTCGCGGCGTCGGTCGTGAGGATGGTCCCCTGGCAGAAGACCCGGTACAGGGCGGCCGCGCGCTCCCCGCAGCGGCGCGACAGGCCGCCGACGACGCGGTCGTTGGTGACCATCTCGATCATGATCCGACCCGGCAGCACCCGCTCGGGGCAGTGCGCGACGTGGACGTCGGCGACGCCCTCGGAGGTGTGGGGCAGCACCAGGTCGGGCCGCAGCTCTCCCAGCCAGCGGCTGACCTGCTCGGTGGTGCCGGGGGGCGACGTGGACTCGAGGATGACCACGTTGCCGCGCTCGAGCACGGGGGCGATCTGCTCGGTCGCCGCGCGCACGTGGCGCAGGTCGGCCTGGTGGTCGTCGGCGAACGGCGTCGGGACGGCGATGATGAACGCGTCGGCCCGTGGGGTCTCGGTGCTGGCGGTCAGGTTGCCCATGGCGACGGCACCGCTGACGGCGACCGCGAGGTCCGGCTCGACGAACGGCACCTCGCCGTTGGCGACCGCCTTGACGGTGGCCTCGTTGACGTCGACCCCGACGACCTCGATGCCGCGGGTGGCCAGGACGACCGCGGTCGGGAGTCCGATGTAGCCGAGGCCGAGGATCGCGACGCGTCCGGTGAACTGCTCATCCATGGTGCTTCTCCCTGCGGTCGTCCGGGCGGTGGCCCGGAAGGTGGTCCGAGTGCTGGTCCGTGTGCGGGTCGGGGTGGTGGGTCGGGGCCGGTTCGGGTGCGCCCGGTCGTGGGTAGGCGCCGCGCCGGTGCAGCAGCTCGGCGGCGGTGAGCCCGACGAAGACCGTGTTGGTGACCAGGTAGCGCCGCCAGAGCCGCCGCGGCTCCTGCCGCACCCGGTAGGCCCACTCCAGGCCGGCGCGTTGCCACGCCTCGGGGGCCCGCTGGGTGACGCCGGCGAGGACGTCGAAGGAGCCGCCGACTCCGTGCACGACCGGTACGCCGAGGCTGCTGCCGTACGCGGCGACGAAGTTCTCCTTGCGGGGGGTCGTCATGCCGAGGAAGAGCAGGTCGGCGTGGCTGGCCGCGATCCGCTCCGCGACCTCGTCGGACTCCTCGGCGCGGTAGTAGCCGTCGGCCCAACCGGCCAGGACCAGGCCGGGCCAGCGGTCCGCGACCGCGGCGCGGAGCCGCTCGAGCACCTCGGGCGTCGCCCCGAGCAGGTAGACCCGGAGGTGCCGCTCATCGGCGAGGCCGAGCAGCGCCTCGAAGAGGTCGATGCCGGCGACGCGCTCGGGCAGCGGACGGCGGAGCAGCCGGCTGGCCCACACCACCGACTGTCCGTCGGCGAGCAGGACGTCGGCGGTCAGCAGCGAGTCGCGCAGCACCGGGTCGACGCGCAGCTTGGCGATCTTGGCGGCGTTGACGACACCGACGAGGAGCCGGCCGTGCTCGTCGATGGTGCGGGCGGCGATGTCCACGACCTCCGGGAGCCGGAGCGCGTCGACGTCGAGGCCGTAGAGGACCCGGTGCGGGTGCGGGGCAGAGACGGAGGGTGTGCTCACGTCGTCGCCCCCGCCGGTGCGAGCCAGCCGTGCAGGAGCCACGCCGGTTCGTAGGGCCGGCACTCGTGGTCGACGACGCGGGGCAGCAGCCAGCGATCGACACCCGGCGCGGTCCAGCCGGGTCGCACGGCCGTCGTGACGGCGCTGAGCCCGCGGGCGGCCTTCGGCGGCTCGCGCCGCCCGACCTTGCGCCACACCAGCCGGTGCCGCTCGTGGACGACGTCCTCGACGACCTCGGGGTGCCGGTCGAGCCAGTGGACGCCAGCGGCGATCTCGGCGCGCCGATCGGGCCCGCCGGCGTCGGCCAGGTCCATCAGCACCATCGGCGCCATGCTGTGCTGGTGCACGCTGTAGACGGGGTAGCGCTCCACGACCTCGCCGTCGCGGACGTCGTAGTGCCACCACCACTGCCCGTGCTCGCCCTGCAGCGTGCAGAGCCGGGCCGCGCTCCGCTCGGCGAGCCAGAGCGCGGGCCGGTCGCCGGTCAGCGCGGCGGCGCGGGCGAGGGCCTGGACCGGGTAGATGCTGTCGGCGAAGCTGCCCACGTGGCGCCGCCACCGCGGCTGACTGCTTGCCGGGACGACGTGCGGGAAGATCCCGGCCTCGCCGGCCTGGACGCGGAGGCGGGTGACGGCGAGGTCGAGCAGCTCGGCGGTGTCGGCCCGGTCGTGGGCGGCCACGGCGGCGACGACGGTCCAGGCGAGGGCGACGGTCGTGATCGGCGCGTCGGCGTCGAGCGCGGCGCGGCAGCGGCCCAGCAGCTCGGTGTCGGGGTCCCCGCCCACCTCGGCGCTGGCCCAGGCGGCGAGCGCGACGGCACCCGGGTCGGCGTCGGTGCGGGCCCGCTCGGTCACCGACGCGGCGAGGTCGCGTGCCGACCGGCCCGCCAGGGTCCGGCGCTGGACCGCCTCTGGCACGCGGGCCAGGCCGAGTGCCGCCATCGCTGCGTAGCGCAGGTTCGTGCCCTCGGCACGCAGCTCGACGCCGTCGGGGCCGGGGACGCCGCGCACGGTCTGCGCCATCTCCCCGGTCTCCGGCAGGTAGGCCGCCGCGATGGCGTCGGGAGCGCGGTCGAGCAGGGTCAGCACGCGGCCGGCCGCGGTGGGGTCGACCTCGGCGAGCGCGTCGACACGGGGCGGGAGTCCGGAGATCACGCCCGCACCACCGTCGGGGACCAGGCATCGGCCACGAGCAGCCGCGGTTCGGCGTCGGGGTCGACGTCGCTCGACCAGACGTCGGTCACCCCGGCCTCGTCTGGTCGTGGGAGCCCGTAGAGCAGCGTGTCGTCGTCGAGCCACTCGACCTGGTCGTCGACGCTCGTGCGCTGCTGCGTGAGCAGGCGCTCCGTGCCCGTAGCGAGGTCGAGCACCCCGATCGTCCAGTGGGAGTCGGGCCGGCCCCGGGCGCCGGCGACCTTGTAGGCCACCTGGCCGCCGCCCGGCGAGAGCGAGGGACACTCGGCGTTCTCGCGGACGGCGGTGAGGGTGCGCGCACCGAGGTCGCCCCGGACCAGGTAGGTGCGGCCCCCGGTCGCGGCGGTCGCGTAGAACGTGTCGGCGTCCATGAAGGTGACTCCCCAGATGTTGCGGTCGCGGGCGGTGGTCGTCGAACCGTCGACGACCAGGTCGAAGCGCTCGAGGTTGCCGAGGCTGTCGCCGCCGACCTCGTGGATCTCGGTCACGGTCGAGAAGCCGGCCTGCAGGTAGGAGTGGCCGGAGACGAAGCTGGTCGACGACACGAGCGAGCCGTCCGGCGAGAGCCGGGTGCGGCTCGGGATGCCCCGCAACGGGCGCTGCTCGGTCTCCTGCCAGGCGGGGTCGAGCAGCACCTGGTCGAAGCGCGGCACCAGGCCGCGCTCGGCGCGCAGGCACGACACCACCGGTGTCGGGCCCGCGCTCGCGGCGACGCGGTCGCACGCGACGTCGGTGAACGCGCGCGGCCCGCCGGGGTCGTCGAGCGGCACGACCGCCACGAGCCCGTAGTGGTCGTCCACGCCGGTGTGGCGGAAGACCAGGCGCGGCACGTCGGCGACGTCGGCCAGCGGGGTGGTCGGCACGGCCAGCGGTGCGGAGAACCGCTCCTCCTGGGTCGCGGCCTGGGTGAGGACGAAGCCGCCGACGCCCAGCACGACCACGGCGAGGACGGCCACGAAGACCGCGGCCCGGACCCGGGCGCTCACGCCGCGCACCCGTCGCCGGCCTCGTCGAGGCCCCGCAGCATCACCAGGGCGACCGGCAGCGCGACGACCAGCACGGCGCCGACCGCGATCAGGGCGACGCCGGGACCGAGCGCGAACCACAGCAGCCCGAAGAGCGTCGACGACAGCATCCGGGCGACAGCCACCGTGGTCTGCGCCGACGCGATGCCGCTGGCGCGCATCGAGTCCGGCACCAACCGGCCGGCGAGCGCGGCCAGCACGCCGTCCGTGGCGGCGTAGAAGGTCCCGAGCAGCACCAGGGCCGCGATCGTCGCGTGTGCCCCGGGCAGGGGGACGGCGGCGCAGGCATAGCCACCGACCAGCGCGGCGTGGCCGAGGACGACGACCCGCGCGCGACCCACCCGGTCGGCCAGCTGCCCCAGTGGTACCGCCAGGGCCAGGTAGGCGACGTTGGTGCCGACGTAGAGCAGCGGGAACCAGTGCGCGGCGAACTCGCCGCGGTCGAGCAGCGCGAGGTAGACGAACCCGTCGCCGACGGTGAGCAGTCCGAGCCCGCCGGTCACGAGCAGCAGCCGGCGCAGTCGCGGGTTGGCCAGCGTCCGCCAGCGGAACGGCTCCGCCGTCGCGGGGGGAGCGGCCTGCGAGGCGGGCCGCGGCTCGTCCACGAGGAGGCCCAGCAGGGCCAGGCCGAGGACGGCGAACCCGGCCGAGACGACGAGCACCACGGTGTAGCCGTCGGGGATCCACCACAGCAGGGCGAAGGCGATCAGCGGCCCGAGCACGGCGCCGGTGGTGTCGAGGGCGCGGTGCACCCCGAAGGCGTGGCCGAGGTCCTCGGGCGCCGAGGCCGCCGAGATCATCGCGTCGCGCGGGGCGGTGCGGATCCCCTTGCCGACACGGTCGACCGCGATGACGGTGGCGACGGTGGCCAGGCCGGCGCTGACGAGCAGCGCCAGGCGGGCGACGCACGAGATCCCGTACCCGGCGAGGGCCACCCACTTGGGGTGCCCGCCCCGGTCGGCTGCCCAGCCCCCGGCGACCCGCACCAGCGCGCCGACCCCCTGGTAGAGGCTGTCGACCACGCCGTACGCCGCGGGGGAGAGCCCCACGACCGCCGTCAGGTAGAGCGGCAGGACCGCCGCGACCGACTCCGAGGAGATGTCGGTGAGCAGGCTGACGACGCCGAGGGTGACCACGACGGGAGCCACCCGGCCCCGGCGGGCCCGCCGGGCCTGGCGGCCCCGGCGACGTGCCACCACGCTGTCGACGTCGCCGCCGGTCGGCGCCGGGCGGTCACGGAGGGAGACGTACACCTCAGCACGACCCGACCCGGGCGTGACCGGGGACGCGCTGCGCCCGTCCCTGCGACATCTGGCCCCCCGGCTCCCCGCGCCCCACGCTCGGCGCGGAGTGCCCGCACCGGTGACGACGCCTAGAACCTAGGAAGAGCGGGCGACCGCGTCGGGAGTGATCGGGGGCTATACCCAAGAAAGGGCACGCCGTCGGGTCAGCGCGGGCGGCCCTGCTTCCTGCGGTCCTTGACCTTCTGCACCGCGGCCTTGATCTTGGCCTGGTTCTGGGGCTTGCGCGCCTCGTTGACGGCCCTGGTGGCGATTCCGGTCGCGGCCAGCTTCTTCAGGATGCTCATGCGACCACGCTACCCGGAGCGGGGGAGGCGATCTAGGAGCCGGTGACCCGGCCCGCGGTCACCTGCCAGCGCTGGTCGAGCCGGACGTTCTGGAGCAGCCGCCGGTCGTGGGAGACGAGCAACAGCGAGCCGTCGTAGGAGTCGAGGGCCTGCTCGAGCTGCTCGATCGCGGGCAGGTCGAGGTGGTTGGTCGGCTCGTCGAGCACGAGCAGGTTCACCCCACGGGCCTGGAGCAGCGCCATGGCGGCGCGGGTGCGCTCACCGGGGGAGAGCCGGCCGACGAGGCTGGTCACCTGGTCGGCGCGCAGCCCGAACTTCGCCAGCAGGGTGCGCACCTCGGCCTGGGTCAGCTCGGGGACGGCGGTCTCGAACGCCGTTCCGAGCGGCACGTCGTCGGGCAGGCCGGTGCGGGCCTGGTCGATGACGCCGACCGCGACCGACGCGCCGAGGGACGCCGACCCGGAGTCGGGCGGGTCCTCGCCGAGCAGCAGCCGCAGCAGCGTGGTCTTGCCGGCCCCGTTCGGGCCGGTGATGCCGACCCGGTCGCCGGCCGAGACCTGCACCGAGACCGGTCCGAGCGTGAAGTCGCCGAGCGTGCGGGTCGCCTCGTTGAGGGTGGCCACGACCGAGCTCGACCGCGGGGCGGCGGCGATGTCGAACTGGAGCACCCACTCCTTGCGCGGCTCCTCGACCTCCTCGAGCCGGGCGATCCGCGACTCCATCTGCCGGACCTTCTGGGCCTGCTTCTCCGAGGACTCGGTCGCCGCGCGACGCCGGATCTTGTCGTTGTCGGGGCTCTTGCGCATCGCGTTGCGCACGCCCTGCGAGCTCCACTCGCGCTGCGTGCGGGCCCGGGAGACGAGGTCGGCCCGGGTCCCGGCGTACTCCTCGTAGGCCTCGCGGGCGTGCCGGCGGGCCACCTCGCGCTCCTGGAGGTAGGACTCGTAGCCGCCGTCGTGGACGGCGACCTGGTGCTGGGCGAGGTCGAGCTCGACGATCCGGGTGACGCACCGGGCCAGGAACTCGCGGTCGTGCGAGACCAGGACGACGCCGCCGCGCAGCCCCTGCACGAACGCCTCGAGGCGCGCGAGGCCGTCGAGGTCGAGGTCGTTGGTCGGCTCGTCGAGCAGGACGACGTCGAAGCGGCTCAGCAGCAGCGCCGCCAGCGCCACCCGGGCGGCCTGGCCCCCGGACAGCGACGTCATCGCGGCCGACGGGCCGACGTCCAGCCCGAGGTCGGCGAGCACCGGGCCGACGCGGTCGTCGAGGTCGGCCGCGCCGCTGCTCATCCACCGGTCGAACGCGACGCCGTAGGCGTCGTCGGCCCCCGGCACGTCGCTGCCCAGGGCCGCGGCGGTCGCCTCCATGGCGGCGGTGGCCTCGGCGGCGCCGGTGCGCCGGGCGAGGTAGGTCGCGACGCTCTCGCCCGGGACCCGCTCGTGCTCCTGCGGCAGCCAGCCGACGAACGCGTCCTGCGGTGCCGCGGCGACGGTGCCCGCGAACGGCGTCGCCGCGCCGGCCAGGAGCCGCAGCAGCGTCGACTTGCCCGCGCCGTTGGCGCCGACGACGCCGACGACGTCGCCGGGGGCGACCGTGAGGTCGAGCCCCTCGAACAGGACGCGGTGCCCGTGCCCGCCGGAGAGGTCCTTGGCGACGAGGGTGGCACTCACCGGGCGATCCTAGTGCGGGTCGGCTTGGCGTCCCGCGCGAGGATGGCCGGCGTGACCTCCGTGATCGCCCCCCAGCCGGACGGCTGGTCGCTGACCCCCGGGCGCGGGCCGATGCCGGGCCGCGGGCTGCTGGTCGCCGAGCTGGTGATCGTGCTCGCGCTGTCGCTGGGCAAGTCCGGCCTGTACGCCGCCGTCCGGCTGGTCGCGGCCGCGACGGCGCCGGGCGGGATCGCCGGTCAGACCACGACGATGAACTCCTCCTACGCCCCCGAGCGGCCGTGGCTCGACCTGACCTACCAGCTGATGGCGATCGCCTTCGCGGTCGTGCCGGTGGCCCTGGCCGGCTACCTGCTGGTGCGCTCGGGGACCGGCCTGCGCGACGTGTGGTTCCGCGGCGCGGGGTGGGGCGACCTGCCCCGGGGGGCGGCGATCGCGGCCGGGGTGGGGTCGGTCGGGCTCGCCTTCTACCTGGTGATGCACGCCCTCGGGCTGAACCTGACCGTCGTCGCGGCCGGTCTCGACACCTCGGTGTGGTGGCACGTGCCGGTGCTGGTGCTCTCGGCGCTCGAGAACGCCGTCCTGGAGGAGTTCGTCGTCCTGGGCTACGTGCTGGTCCGGCTGCGCCAGCTCGGGTTCGGCGCCACCAGCGCGATCGTGCTGGCCGCGGTGCTGCGCGGCAGCTACCACCTCTACCAGGGCGTCGGCGGGTTCGTCGGCAACCTGGTGATGGGCCTGCTCTTCGGCTGGCTCTACCAGCGCTGGGGCCGCGTGACGCCGCTGGTCGTCGCCCACACCCTGCTCGACGTCGGGGCCTTCGTCGGCTACGCCGTCCTGGCCGGCCAGGTCTCCTGGCTGCCGACCTGAGCGAGGCTCCCGGCACCGGTCAGTCGGTCGGCGCCGCCCCGACCTCGACCCGCGGCTCGACCGTCACGGTGCCGTCGGTCTCGAAGCGGTAGAGCTGGTAGCCGGTGACCAGCCGGGTGTCCTCGTCGAGGAAGAGCACCGGGAAGGTCGCGACCTGCTGGGGGCTCGACCAGGGCGTCGAGAAGTTGTTGATGGTGGGGGTGTCGACGGCGCCGCCGCTGGTGTTGAGCTCCATCACCAGCGTCCACGTGCCGTCGTCGTTCCAGACGACCCGGGGCTCGCGGTCGTTGTGCCAGTGCCCGTAGAAGACCGCGGAGGCCGGGACGTCGTCGACGTCGTCCTCGACGGGGGTGGTCAGGTCGCCGGTCGCCTCGTCGAGGAACCGGGTCACGGAGTCGATGCCGAGGAACGCCTGCGCGGCGTACCCCTCGTGCACCACGAGGAGGTCGGGCTCGTCGTCGGCGTCCTCGGCCACGCCGCGCAGCCGCTCGCCCTGGCCGGCCTGGGTCTCGTCGCCGCGCTGCCGGGTCGCGCCGAACAGCTCGGAGCGGGACGGGTCGCCGTCGCCGAGCAGCCGGAACCCGCCGAGCTCGACGACGGAGCCGTCGAGGACCTCCATCCCGGCGTCGCCCATCTGCTCCTCGCTGACGTCGGACTCGTGGTTGCCGGAGATCGCCGCGATCGGCGCGTCCCCGGAGATGTCGGCCTCGGTGCGGATGCAGACGCCCTCGGCGGCGGTGCCGTTGGTGGTCAGGTCGCCGGCGATCGCCAGCAGCGAGGGGACCGGGCGGTCGTCGGTGCCGTAGGTGTCGGAGAGCATCGAGAACACCCGGCGCTGGAGGCGGATCATCGTGGTGTTGCAGTGCATGTCGGACTGCATCATCACCGCCAGCTCACCCTCCTCCGGTCCGACCATGAGGTCCTGCTGGTCGTCGAGGCCCGCCTCGGCGTTCGCGCGGTACGACCGCTCGTCGGCCTCCTGGCGGTCGACCAGCACCTGGGCGCGCGAGATCGCGCCACCCAGGAGGGCACGCAGCACGGGGCTGTCGGTGGTCGACCCGGCCGCGGGCGTGCCGTCGAGGGCGGAGAGGGCGTAGACGCCGGTGGTGGGTCCACGGCCGCCGTCCGACCCGCGCAGCTGCACCACGGCCAGCCCCGACGTCATCGCCAGCACCAGGGCCCCGGACAGCCCGATCCGGACGGCGTCGCGGCGGGTGCCGCGGGTCAGCCGCACCGGCAGCAGCTCGTGCAGGGCGAAGAGGGCCAGGCCGCCGAGCCCGGCCACGAACGCCGTCGCCCTGAACAGCTGCGAGCGCAGCTCGTCCTCCACGAGCGAGACGTACTCGTCGACGGCGGCCTCGGGGTCGTGGAAGAGCCCGGTGTAGAGCTGGAGCATCTCGGGTCGCACGTAGGCCGCGAGGTCCCCGTCGCCGGCCCCGGGGTCGCCGGGCCCGTCGACGGTCGCGACCACCCCGACCGGCCCCGAGGAGATCGGCAGGTAGACGGTGCCCGCGATCCCGAGCCGGACCTCGCTGTGGCCCTGCGTCGAGAGCGTGAACGTCGTCGGCGACGTCCCGATCTGCTGGGTGACCTCGGTGTGCGTCACCGCCCAGGACAGGGCCAGCGGGAGGCCGAGCAGCCCGGCGACCACCACGCAGACGGCGAGCCGGCGCGCGATGATCAGGGCCCGGCGCATGGGCGCAAGGGTAGGTGAAGCCGCCCCACGCCCCGCGACCCGCGCCCCCGGCCCGGCCCTCAGCGCAGGACGTCGACCTCCGCGCGGCGCACGAAGGCGATCCGGTGGCCGATGTTGATCTGCACGTACCGGTCGCGCCCGACGGTGTTGACGTGGTCGCCCGGGGTGTCGAGCGAGAACGTCTTGGCCTTGTAGTAGTCGGTGACCGGGTCGAGGTCGCCGACGGCGTACATCTGCCCCTCGCCGAGCACGTAGAGCAGCGGCGAGACGGCCTGCACGTCGGCGGGGTCGGCGTAGGCCTCCGCCTCCGGGTAGGCGCGGCCGTAGACCTTCGCGGTGGTGCCGCGCTTGGGCCGGACCCGCCCGACCGGGTGCTGCACGACCCGCGCCGTCGGGTGCCGCCGCGGGTTGAGGAACCAGCCGACGGTGCCGAGGAACCAGATCGCGGTCCAGTCGCCGTCGACGTCGGCGACGACGTACTCGGTGCCGGCGGTGGCCCGGGCGCTGATGTCGGAGACCTCGGTCGTCGCGGGCTGACCGCTCTGGTGCAGGCCGAGGTCGTTGACGAGCGCGGCGTCGGGCGCCGGGGCGACGCGCACGGTGACGAAGTTGGTGTCGCGCGGCCCGGCGGGGGTGGCGCCGGTGACCGGCTGCTGGTTGCCCACGAAGCCGGGCAGGATCCGGACGACGTCGCCCCGCTGGGCGCGACGCCGGGACGTGCCGCGGTACAGGGGCGCGCGGAGCAGGTCGAAGTAGTGCTCCCAGTCCCAGAACGGGCCCGGGTCCCAGTGCATGCCGGGGATGGTCGCGGTCGTGGTGCCGGGCACCTGGTCGTGGCCGATCACGTGGGCGCGGTCCAGCGGGATGTCGTGCTTCCTGGCCAGGTGACGCACCAGCGCGGCCGACGTCCGGTACATCGCCTCGGAGTACCAGGGCGCGCCCTGGGCGGCGAAGCCCTCGTGCTCGAGGCCGATCGAGTGCATGTTCATGTACCAGTTGCCGGCGTGCCAGCAGACGTCCTTGGCCAGCGCGTGCTGGGCGATGTGACCGTCGGCCGAGCGCAGCGAGTACTGCCACGACACGTAGGTCGGGTCGGTGACGAGGTCGAGCACGCCCTCCCACTCGCCCTCGGTGTCGTGGACGACGAGGTGGGTGATCCTCGGGGAGCGCGGGCGGTCGGCGAGGTCGTGGTTGCCGTAGTCGCCGGGCCCCACGCCGTACTGCTCGTAGGGCGCCGGGATCCACTCGACGTCGAGCCCGCGCGGCGACTCGGTGCCGTCGCGGTCGCGCTCGCGGCGGGCGAGGGCCGCGCGCTTGCGCAGGGGCGCGCGCTGCCGCTCGGGGACGGCGGTCTCCCGGCTCGCCGGGAGGAAGAGGCGGGACCCGTCGGCCATCTCGACCCGGCCGCCCGAGCGCAGCGTGGCCACGACGGTGTCGGCGACGTCGAGCTGGCCGGCCGCGGTCGCGAAGCCGCTGGCCGCGGCGACGGTGGCGAACCACTGCGCGGGATCGGTGTCGACGCCCACCGGGCGACCGGCCCGGCGCTGGTGGTCGGCGAGCAGGGCCGCGGTCGCGCGGATGTTGGCCGCGGGGTCGGAACGGACGGCGTCGACACCGATCCCGGAGACGCGGACGGCGTCGCCGAGGGTGTCGAGCACGGCCGGGGTCGACCCGGCGTCCTTGCCGACCCGGCTGCGGGCCCGGGCCGCGGCGGCGCCGTCGACGAGGTGCATCGGTCCGTAGCCGAGCGAGGAGCTCGGCCGGCCGTCGTGGTCCTGCCACCGCGTCTGGGCGTGGCTCAGCGCGGCGAGCACGGCCGGCGGGACGCCGTGGGCCCGGCCGGCGCGGTCGAAGACCGGGTGGGTGTCGACCCGCACCCGCGGCGCCGCGGCGGCGACGGCCGGGCCACCGGCGCCGGCCAGCGGGACGGCCGCGGCGGCGACGCCCGAGGAGAGCAGAAAGTGACGACGACTGAGATGGGTGCCCACGTGATCCTCCTGAGATCCGAGCCCGAGACGGCTCCTCCCACCCAAGCCCCTCCCGGCGGTCCGTGTCCACCTCCACGCGGCGGAGGTCGCCGCGCCGGGCCCGCGAGGCTCAGCGCCCGGCGAAGACCGGCGGCCGCTTCTCGGCCCGCGCCGCGGCGCCCTCGCGGACGTCGTCGCTGGCCCAGCACGCGGCGAAGCCGGCCGCGACGACGTCGTCGTCGGCGCCGTTGAGCACCGCCTTGTTGTGCGCGATCGCCAGGGGTGCCAGGGCGGCGAGCTCGTGGGCCCACGCGACGGCGTCCGCCACGTCGCCGGACCGGTCGGCGAGCCCGCACGCCAGCGCCTGGTCGCGGTCGACCGTCTCGGCGGCCACCAGCAGGCGGCGCGCGACCCCGCCCCCGGCGAGCGAGGCGAGGGTGCGGATCGTCCAGGCGTCGACGGCCATCGCGTTGCGCGGCGTCGGGACGGCGAAGCGGGCGGCGGCTCCGGCGACGCGGAGGTCGCAGGCCATCGCGAGCTGGGTGCCGCCCCCGATGGCGGGACCGTTCACGGCCGCGACCACCGGCACCGGCAGCGCGGTCAGGCCCTCGGGGCCGTGGAGCATGCCGTACAGCGCGTCGAGGAACTCATCGCCGTAGACCCCGGTGAGGTCGGCGCCCGCGCAGAACGACGAGCCCTCACCGGTGACGACGAGGGCCCGGGCGCCGGCCGCGACCTCGGCCCCCGACGCGGCGGTGAGGGCGCGGCACAGCGTCAGGTCGAGGGCGTTGCGGCGCTCGGGCCGGCGCAGGGTGAGCACCGAGACCGGCCCGTCGCGGCGCACGCCGAGCACCCCGTCGACGTCGGTCTCCTGCGTCGAGGGGCGTCTGGTCACGGGCGGTCGACCGGGGTGGCGGGCTCGACGCCCTCGACGATGCGCAGGTCGCGCACGGCGCCGTCGCCCAGCGCCACGAGCGCCTCCTGGTAGGCCGGGCTGTCGTGGGCGGCCCGGGCCGCGTCGAGGTTGGCGAACTCGATGAGCACCGAGCGCTCGAGGCGGCCGGCCTCGTAGGCCTCGGCCGCCGTCGAGCGCGCGAGGAAGGTCGCCCCGGCGGCCTGCAGGGCGGGGCCGGCGAGCTCGGCGTAGGCGCGCAGCTTCTCCTCGTCCTTGACCTCGAGGTAGGTGCTGATCCAGTAGGCAGTCATGGGACCCAGCCTGGCACGGCGACCCGGCAGGATGACCACGTGATCCAGCGCGCGGTCGTCGCCACCGAGCACCCCGGCGCGTTCCGGGTCGTCGTCGACGGACACGACCAGTCGCACGTCGACCTGGCCGACCCGACCCGGCTCGCCTTCGACTACGTGCGCCGGATGGGCGACGTCCTCGACGCCGTCGCCCCGGCCGGGGCGCCGGTGCGGGTGGTGCACGTCGGCGGCGCCGGGCTGACCCTGCCGCGCTACGTCGCCGCGACCCGGCCGGGCTCGCCGCAGGTCGTGCTGGAGCCGGACGAGGAGCTCACGGCGCTGGTGCGCGAGGAGCTGCCGCTGCCGCGCCGCAGCGGCATCAAGGTGCGCCCCGTCGACGGGCTCGCCGGCGTCGCCGCCCTGCGCGACGGCCACGCCGAGGTCGTGGTCGTCGACGCCTACGCCGGCGGCGTGGTGCCCGACGAGCTGACGGCGGCGCCGTTCCTGCACGACCTCGCCCGCGTCCTGGCGCCCGGGGGAGTGGTGCTGCTCAACCTGGCCGACCGTGCGCCGTTCGCCCGCGGCCGCGAGGCGGTGGCCGGGCTGCGGGCCGCGGTGGGCCGGGTCGTGCTGAGCGCGGAGCCTGCCACCCTGCGCGGGCGGCGCGCGGGCAACCTGCTGCTGGTCGCCGGGACCGGCCCCGCCCTCGACGGGCTGCTCGCGACGCTCCAGCGCAGTGCGGCGACGTCGGCCGCGCCGTACCGGGTGCTCGACGAGCGTCAGGTCAGCGACGGCTTCGGCGGCGGACGGGTCAGGACCGGACCCGGCTGATCCGGAACAGCAGCCAGACCGAGGCGTCGGCGGCGGCCTGCAGCGCCTGGTCGGCGGCCTGCTCGGCGACCCGGGCGAGGGGGCGCGCGGCGGGGCCGGCGGTGCTGGACGGGGCGAGATCCTGCTGGGGCACGGCGACCTCCCGGTGCGGCGTCGGGGCCGAGCGTGCCTCGACCGTGTGGTCAGGCTTCCGCGCCGACCCGCCCGCGAAACGTCGTGGACGCACCGGCGTCGTAGGCTGTGCTCTCCCGTACCGCGACGTGAAGGATCTGCACCGCCCGATGGACGGCTCTCAAAGTACGCAGCGCCCGCCGCTCCCCGGTGAGGCGCCCCGATGACCCCCCTGATCCTGCTCGGGGTCGCCCTCCTGCTGATCCTCATGTGCGGCGTCTTCGTCGCCGCCGAGTTCGCCTTCGTGACCGTCGACCGCGCGGCGGTCGACCGGGCCGCTGCCGCCGGCGACGCCTCGGCCGGCGGGGTGCAGTCGGCGCTGCGCTCGCTGTCGACGCAGCTCTCCGGCGCCCAGGTCGGCATCACGGTCACCAACCTGGGCATCGGCTACCTCGCGGAGCCGGCGATCTCCGAGCTGATCCGCGACCCGCTCGGCGCCCTCGGGATCCCCGACGGCGGGGTCGGGCCGACCGCGGTCGCGCTCGGGTTCGTCGTCAGCACGATCCTGACGATGGTCTTCGGCGAGCTCGTCCCCAAGAACCTCGCCATCGCCCTCCCGATGGCGACCGCGCGCGCCACCCAGCTCCCGATGCGGACCTTCACCGCCTTCATGCGCGGCCCGATCAAGGTGCTCAACGGCTCCGCGAACGCCATCGTGCGCCGCCTCGGCATCGAGCCCCAGGAGGAGCTGCGCTCGGCCCGGAGCTCGACCGAGCTCGCCTCGCTGATCCAGCGCTCGGCCCACGAGGGCACCCTCGACGCCGACACCGCCGAGCTGATGGAGCGCTCGGTCGAGTTCGGGTCGCGCTCGGCCGGCGAGATCATGACGCCGCGGGTGCGCACCCACTCCCTCGAGGCCAACGAGCGGGCCAGCGCCGTGCTCGAGCTGGCCCGCAGCACCGGCCACTCCCGCTTCCCGGTGCTCGACGACGAGGACGTCGTCGTCGGCACCGTCCACGTCAAGAACGCCGTCGCCCTGCCGCTGCACGAGCGGGCGACCACCAAGGTCAAGCACCTCATGGTCCGCCCAATCGTGGTGCCCGACTCGCTGCGGCTCGACCCGCTGATGGCGCTGCTCAAGGCCGACGGGTTCCAGATGGCCGTCGTCCTCGACGAGTACGGCGGCCACGCGGGCATCGTCACGCTCGAGGACGTCATCGAGGAGATCGTCGGCGACATCGCCGACGAGCACGACCGGCTCGGCGCCCGGGCGCGGCAGCGACGCGACGGCACCTGGTCGCTGTCGGGCCTGCTCCGCCCCGACGAGGTGGAGGACGTCACCGGCGTCGCGCTGCCCGAGAGCGAGGACTACGACACCATCGCCGGTCTCGTGCTCCAGGTGCTCGGCCGGATCCCGTCGTCGGGCGACGTCGCCGAGATCGCCGTGCCCGACACCTCCGAGGCCGCGCAGCAGGGACCGCCGCGCGAGCGGCTCGCCGTGCTGACCGTCGAGCACATGGACGGGCTGCGCGTGGACCGCCTCGCCCTGCTCGTGCACGACGCCCCGGTCGACGGCGACGACGCGGCCGCGCAGCACGCCGGCCGCCCCGACGGGGGGAGTGGCGCGTGAGCGACTACACCGCCCTGTTCGTCGCGGTCCTGCTGCTGGGGTTCAACGCCTTCTTCGTCGGCGCCGAGTTCGCCCTCATCTCCGCGCGCCGCAGCCAGATCGAGCCGCGCGCCCAGGCCGGCTCGCGGATGGCGCGCACGACGCTGCACGCCATGGAGCGGGTCTCGCTGATGATGGCCGGGGCCCAGCTCGGCATCACGATCTGCTCGGTCGGGCTCGGCGCCGTCGGCGAGCCCGCGCTGGCCCACCTCATCGAGCCGCTCTTCGAGCGGGCCGGGGTCCCGGAGGGCTTCGTGCACCCGGTCGCGTTCGTCCTCGCGCTCGTGGTGGTGGTCTCCGCGCACGTCGTCCTCGGCGAGATGGTCCCGAAGAACATCGCGATCGCCGGGCCCGAGCGCGCCGCGCTGGTGCTGGCACCGGCACTGGTCGGCGTCGTCACGGTGCTGCGCCCGATCATCGTCACCCTCAACGCCGTCGCCAACGCCACCCTGCGCCTGCTCCGGGTCGAGCCGCGCGACGAGGTCAGCTCGACCTACACCCGCGAGGAGGTCGCTGCGCTCGTGGAGGAGTCGCGCGGCGAGGGCCTCATCGAGGCCGACGAGTACGACCGGCTCGCCGGCGCGCTCGGGTTCACCGAGAAGTCGGTCGACCTGGTCTGCCTGCCGTCCTCGACCCTGACGACGGTCGCGCCCGGGTCCAGCCCGGCCGACGTCGAGGCCCTGTGCGCGAGCACCGGCTACAGCCGGTTCCCCGTCGCCGACCACGACGGCGAGCTGGTGGGCTACCTCCACATCAAGGACGTGCTCGAGCCCGACGAGGCCCTGCGGCAGCGTCCCATCGACGAGAAGTGGGTGCGGCCGTTCGCGACCGTCGTCCACGACTCCCCGCTGCACGAGGCGCTCGAGGTGCTGCGGCGCCGCGGGGCGCACCTGGCCCGGGTGGTCGACGGCAGCGGCGCCACGCTCGGGGTCGCCGCGCTCGAGGACGTCATCGAGGAGCTGGTCGGGGAGATCCGCGACGCGGCACACCACGAGGAGAGCGTCTGAGGACCGGGGGCACGCCACCACTAGGATCTGGCAGCGTGGCGGGCGAAGCAGGGGACACCGACGGGCCGCGCGCGCTCGTCTGGACGATCCCGAACGCCCTGAGCGCGCTGCGGCTGCTCGGCATCCCGCTGTTCCTGTGGCTGGTGCTCGTGCCCGAGGCCGACGCCTGGGCCCTGGCCGTGCTGATGGTCTCCGGCGTCACCGACTACCTCGACGGCTGGCTGGCCCGCAAGCTCGACCAGCAGTCGGTGATCGGCCAGATCCTCGACCCGGTCGCCGACCGCCTCTACATCCTGGCCGTCGTCGTCGGCCTCGCCCTGCGCGACATCATCCCGTGGTGGATGGCGGTGTCGCTGCCGCTGCGCGACCTGCTGATGTGGGGTCTGGTGCCGCTGCTGCGCACCCGCGGCTTCAGCGCCCTGCCGGTGCACTTCCTGGGCAAGGCCGCGACCGCCAACCTGCTCTACGCCTTCCCGCTCCTCCTGCTCGGCGACGGCGACGGCACCGTCGCGACGCTGGCGGAGGTCTTCGGCTGGGCGTTCGCCTTCTGGGGGATCGGGCTCTACTGGTGGGCCGGCGTCCTCTACACCTGGCAGGTCCACCGCCTGCTGCAGACGACCGAGCGTCGTCCGGCCCACCCCCGGTCCGATGGCTGAGCGGCCGGGCCCCGCGACGCCGGCGCCGCCCCACGAGCTGCCCGACCGGGTCCGGCTGCCCCTGCTCACCCTGATCACCCAGCAGTCGCTCGACGAGGACTACCTGCACGCCGCGGAGCGCCGGGCCGCCGGCGCACCGCGCCCGCCCAGCGGCCGGCCGCCGCGCACCGCGGCCGTGGTCGTCGCGGTGTTCGGCCTCCTCGCGGCCACCGCGTTCGTGCAGACCACCCGCAACGCCGACGTCGACGACGCCAGCCGGGAGAGCCTGATCGGCCGGATCGAGGCCCAGCGCGACCGGCGGGCCGCGCAGCAGGAGCGGGTCGCGGCGCTCCGTGAGGGCAACCTGGCCCTCGAGGACGACGTCAGCGGGCTGGTCGACGTGGGCCAGGAGGTCGCGGTCACCGAGCGGCGCCTCGCGGTCCGCACCGGGTTCAGCGCGGTGACCGGCGAGGGTGTCCGGGTCGTGGTGACCGAGGCCCCGGACGCCGACGAGAACAACGAGGTGCACGACAGCGACCTCGACCTGCTGGTCAACGGCCTCTGGCAGGCCGGCGCCGAGGCGATCGCCGTCAACGGGCAGCGGCTCACCGCCGTGACCGCCATCCGCACCAGCGGGGCCGCGATCCGGGTCAACGGCGTCGGGATCCAGGCGCCGTACACGGTCGAGGCCATCGGTGACACCCGGACCCTGTCGGCGCGGCTGTTCGACACCACGACCGGGCTGAAGTTCGTGTCGACGTCCCAGGTGTACGGGTTCGACTACACCGTCGAGGACAATGTCGAGGAGCTGTCGCTGCCGTCCGCGCCCGACTCCGCCCTGGTCCTCCGGTCGGCGGAGTCGGGATCCGCCGGCACCACGAAGGAGAAGGAGGAGCCCCTGTCATGATCGCCGCTCTCGGACTGCTGCTCGGCGTCGTGCTCGGGCTCGTCTTCCGGCCCGAGGTCCCGCTCGGGCTCGAGCCCTACCTGCCGATCGCGGTGGTGGCGGCGCTGGACGCCGTCTTCGGCGGGCTGCGGGCCTACCTCGACGGCATCTTCGACGACAAGGTCTTCGTCGTCTCCTTCGTCAGCAACGTGGTGATCGCGGCCGGGATCGTCTACCTCGGCGACCGGCTCGGCGTCGGGGGCCAGCTGTCGACCGGCGTCATCGTGGTGCTCGGGATCCGGATCTTCTCCAACGTCGCGGCGATCCGGCGCCACCTCTTCCACGCATGAGCACGACGGGCGACGAGCAGCCCAGCCCCCAGCCGACCCCGCAGCCGGGCGACGGCGCCGACGTGCCCGCGCCGCGGCTCACCGGCCGCGCCCGCCTGGGGCGCGCCCTGCTGCGCCCGTCGCGGACCCAGCTCATCGTCGCGGTGCTGCTGGCCCTGGTCGGGTTCGCCGCGGTCACCCAGATCCGCACGACCGAGCAGGACTCCACCTACGCGGGGCTGCGCGAGCAGGACCTGATCGACGTCCTCAACGGGCTGGCCGGCACCACCCAGCGCACCCGCGCCGAGATCGACCGGCTCACCAGCGACCGCGAGGACCTCCAGTCGGAGTCCACGCAGCGCCAGGCCGCGCTCGACCGGGCCCGCGACGAGGTCGACAACCTCCAGGTCCTCGCCGGGCTGGTGCCGGTCACCGGCCCCGGGATCCGGGCGACGATCACCGAGGAGACCGGCTCCATCTCGGTCTCGAGCATGCTCGACGTCATCCAGGAGCTGCGCTCGGTCGGCGCCGAGGCGATCCAGGTCAACGGCGAGGTCCGGGTGATCGCCCAGACGTCGTTCGAGGAGCGGGTCGGCGGCATCGAGGTCGACGGCACGCTGCTCGAGGCGCCCTACGTCGTCGACGCGATCGGCGACGCGAGCACCCTGGCCGGCTCGATCTCCTTCGCGCTCGGGCCGCGGGCCGAGGTCCGCAAGGACGGCGGCGAGATCGAGGTCGAGGAGCTCGACTCCCTCGACATCGACGCCGTGCGCGAGCCGGTGCAGCCGGAGTACGCCCAGCCCGACTGACCACCACCCCGCCGGTGCAGCGGGAGGCGCTAGCCTTCTCGTGCCCGTTCGGACCCGTCACGAGGAGCGCCTGTGTACCCCGAGGACCTGAAGTACACCGCTGAGCACGAATGGGTGCGCAGCCCCGGCGAGCACGAGGGGTCGGTGCGCGTCGGCATCACCGACTACGCCCAGGACGCCCTGGGCGACATCGTCTACGTCTCCCTGCCCGAGGTCGGCGACAGCGTCGAGGCCGGCAGCACCTGCGGCGAGCTGGAGTCGACGAAGTCCGTCAGCGACGTCTACGCGCCGCTGACCGGCGAGGTGGTCGCGCGCAACGAGTCGCTCGACGCGACGCCCGAGCTCGTCAACAGCGACCCGTACGGCGGTGGCTGGCTCTTCGAGGTCGTCCCGGCGTCCCCGGGCGACGTGGACGCGCTGCTCGCCCCGGACGCCTACGTGGCCACGCTCAAGGGCTGAGTGCGCACGGCTCCGCGAAGCCGTCCCACCGGCCAGGCCCACCTGGTACGTTCGCCCGAACCATCAACCTCACCATGGCGTTGAGGGTTCAGGGACCCCGCACACGAAGGAACAACCGATGCCGTTCTGCACCAACTGTGGCAGGCAGAATCCCGACGACGCTCGGTTCTGCGCCCAGTGCGGCACCCGGCTGCTCGCCCTCGACCCGAACCTCCCGACCGCGGCGAGCGGCGAGCCGATCGGTGAGTCCACCGCGACCATCCAGATCGGCACGGGCGTCGAGAAGTCCGAGACCTCCGACCGCGCGCTGAACCCGGTCGACGCGGCCGCGGTCGACGCGCTCCCGCTGGGCCACGCCCTGCTCGTGGTCCAGAAGGGCCCCGGCGCCGGCAGCCGGTTCCTCCTCGACTCCGACGTCGTGAACGCCGGCCGGCACCCCGACAGCGAGATCTTCCTCGACGACGTCACCGTCTCGCGCCACCACGCGGTCTTCGACCGGGAGGGCGACTCCTTCACCGTGGCCGACGCCGGCAGCCTCAACGGCACCTACGTCAACCGCGACCGGATCGAGAAGGTGCTGCTCTCGGACGGCGACGAGGTCCAGATCGGCAAGTACCGACTGGTCTTCTTCTCCGGCCACGAGGCGCTCTGAGGGACCGGTGCCCAGCGCGATCTCGGGAGGTGACCCGGCCGGTGGGTCCCGCAGCGACCCCCGGTCCTCGGGCCGGCTGAACATCGGCCAGGTCCTCGACCTGCTGCGCGCGGACTTCCCGACCATCACCATCCCCAAGATCCGCTTCCTCGAGTCCGAAGGACACATCAAGCCCGAGCGCACGCCGTCGGGCTACCGCAAGTTCAGCGAGGACGACGTCGCCCGGCTGCGGTACGTCCTCACGATGCAGCGCGACCACTACCTGCCGCACAAGGTGATCCGCGAGCACCTCGACGCGATCGACCGGGGCCTGGAGCCGCCGCCGATCGACCCGGTCGTGCCGACGGTCCCGACCGTGGCGCTCGCCAGCGACGGCACGCCGTCCGCGGAGTCCTTCGCGCGGCGCGACCAGCTGCGGCTCTCGCGGCGCGAGCTGGTCAAGGTCGCCGAGATCGACGAGGCGATGCTCGACGAGCTCGAGCAGTTCGGCCTGGTCGCCCCGCGCACCGGCACCCACCACTACGACACCGACGCGCTCGTCATCGCCCGCACCGCCCGCGAGCTCGCGGCGTTCGGCCTCGAGCCGCGCCACCTGCGGGCCTTCCGCGCCGCCGCCGACCGCGAGGTCGGCATGGTCCAGCAGGTCGTCGCCCCGATCCGCGGGGGCCGCGACGCCGGCGCCCGGGACCGGGCCGACGCCGCCGTCAACGAGATCGCGGCGCTCTCGGTGCGCCTGCACGCCACCCTGGTCAAGGCCGGGCTCAAGCGCTCCTGAGCCCGCGCGGACCGGTCCGGGCCGCGCCGGTGCCGCTCGCGCGTGGCTCGCGTGGAGGGGGAGCGTAGGGTTGGCACGTGCGCGAGGTCGATGTCATGGGAGTCCGGGTCGAGATGCCCTCGAACCAACCGATCGTCCTGCTCCGGGAGGTGACGGGCGAGCGCTACCTGCCCATCTGGATCGGCGCCGTCGAGGCCACCGCGATCGCGTTCGCGCAGCAGGGCGTCGTCCCGCCGCGCCCGCTCACCCACGACCTGTTCAAGGACGTGCTGGAGGCGACCGGCAACTCGCTGGCCGAGGTCCGGATCACCGACGTCAAGGACGGCGTCTTCTTCGCCACCCTGGTCTTCGGCTCCGGCGTCGAGGTCAGCGCGCGCCCCTCCGACTCCATCGCCCTGGCCCTGCGCACCGGCACCAAGATCGTCTGCGCCGAGGACGTCCTCGACGAGGCCGGCCTGGCGGTCCCGGCCGAGCAGGAGGACGAGGTCGAGAAGTTCCGGGAGTTCCTCGACCACGTCACGCCCGAGGACTTCGAGGCCGACCGCTGACCCCTGCGGTCCGCCACCCCGTGCCGCCCACCGGCGGGAACGGGCACGGCACAGGGTCACCCTCAGCCTGAGAATGAGGGTTCGACACGCCGGGCACCTCTTTGACCGACCACGCCGGCCGTCGTACCTTGAACTGTCTTCGTTGTAACTCCACCGATGTCATCACGGCGTCCTTCCCTCGAGTTGCTACCTGCGAAGTAGACCTGCGGAGGACCGTGTGAACGAGCAGAACCCCCGGACCGGATCCGATCCGGCCACCGATCTGGCGCTCGAATCGGCCGACGAGCAGGGCCTCCTGTTCACCGACGACGTCTCGCCGCTGCCGAGCGACGTCGGCTACCGCGGCCCGACCGCGTGCAACGCGGCCGGCATCACCTACCGTCAGCTCGACTACTGGGCCCGCACCGGGCTCATCGAGCCGACTGTGCGGGGTGCCAAGGGCTCGGGGTCGCAGCGGCTCTACTCCTTCCGCGACATCCTCATCCTCAAGGTCATCAAGCGGCTCCTGGACGCCGGGATCTCGCTGCAGCAGATCCGCACCGCCGTCTCCCACCTGCGTGAGCGCGGCACCGACGACCTGACCCGCGTGACGCTGATGAGCGACGGCGCCTCGGTCTACGAGTGCACCTCCAACGACGAGGTCATCGACCTGCTCCAGGGTGGCCAGGGCGTGTTCGGCATCGCGATCGGCGGCGTGTGGCGCGAGATCGAGGGCACCCTCGCCGCACTCCCCAGCGAGCGCGCCAACGACACCGCCGCCGACACCGCCGCCGCGGCGTCGTCGGCCAGCGACGAGCTCGCCGCCCGCCGTCAGGCCCGCAAGATCGGCTGAGGCACCCCCGCTCCACCGGACACCACGGTTGTCCGTCCGCCTCGTGGCTGCTCGTGGGCCGCGGGGCGGACGTCATTTTCCGCCCCGACCGGGTCCGGCGGGCTCGGTGTCGGGCCGGGTGTCGCGCCGGGTGTCGCGCTGGGTGTCGGGCTGGGTGTCGGGCTGGGTGTCGGGCTGGGTGTCGGGCTCGGTGGGCCGCGCGCCGGTTCGGAGGGGTGGTCACGGGTCCGGTAGCGTGGTCACCGCTGTCGATCCCGCGCGGGAGAGACTTCGTCCCGCGGCCGAGGCTGGTCATGGGCAAGCGCCGAAGGGGCAATTCCTCCCCGGAACCTCTCAGGCACCCGGACCGCGCGGAGCAGGCACCTCTGGAGCACCCGTCGCAGCCGGCGGGGGTGACAGAGGGGGAGGGCCGCCGGTCTGTCGATCCGAGGAGCCTCCGTGTCCGAGCACCCCACCCTGTCCGACCTCGACGGCGCCCTGCCGTTCGTCGAGCGGCACATCGGCCTCGACGCCGACGCCGTCACCACGATGCTGGCCACGCTGGGTTTCGACTCCCTCGACGCCCTGATGGCCGCGGCGGTCCCGGGCGGGATCCGCAGCGCCGAGGCCCTCGACCTCCCGGCCCCGCTGACCGAGGCGGCCGCCGCCCGTGAGCTGCGGGCGATCGCGGCGTCCAACCGGCCGGGGGAGCCGATGATCGGCCTGGGCTACCACGCCACGATCACGCCGCCGGTGATCCGCCGCAACGTCCTCGAGGACCCCAGCTGGTACACCGCCTACACGCCGTACCAGCCCGAGATCAGCCAGGGCCGGCTCGAGGCGCTGCTGAACTTCCAGACCGTCGTCGGCGACCTCACGGGTCTGCCGACCGCCAACGCGAGCCTGCTCGACGAGGGCACCGCCGCCGCCGAGGCGATGACCCTCGTGCGCCGCGGCAACCGCAGGGCGAGCGGCCCCTTCGTCGTCGACGCCGACGCGCTCCCGCAGACCATCGACGTGGTCCGCACCCGGGCCGAGGCCATGGGCATCGACGTCGTCGTCGCCGACCTCACCGACGGCCTGCCGGCCGACCTGCCCGACGGCGCCCTCTCGGGCGTCCTGGTCCAGTACCCCGGCGCCTCGGGCCGCGTCCTCGACCCCCGGCCGATCATCGAGGCCACCCACGAGCGCGGTGCGCTCGCGGTCGTCGCCGCCGACCTGCTGGCCCTGACCCTGCTCGAGGCCCCCGGCGCGATGGGGGCCGACGTCGTCGTCGGCTCGAGCCAGCGCTTCGGCGTCCCGCTCTTCTACGGCGGCCCGCACGCCGGTTTCATGTCCGTCGCCGCCGGCCTCGAGCGGCACCTACCCGGCCGCCTCGTCGGCGTCTCCATCGACGCCGAGGGCCGCCCGGCCTACCGGCTCGCGCTCCAGACCCGCGAGCAGCACATCCGCCGCGACAAGGCGACGTCGAACATCTGCACCGCCCAGGTGCTGCTCGCCGTCGTCGCCTCGATGTACGCCGTCTACCACGGCCCCGACGGGCTCCGGTCGATCGCGACCCGCACCCACCGCTACGCCGCCGTCCTGGCCCGGGCCCTCACCGACGCCGGGCTCGCGCCCACCCACGAGCACTTCTTCGACACCCTGACGGTCGCCGTGCCCGGCCGCGCCGACGACGTCGTCTCGGCGGCCCGCGCCCTGGGCCTGCACCTGCGCCGCGTCGACGACGACGCGGTCGGGATCTCCACGTCCGAGCTGACCACCCGCTCCACCGTCGAGGCCGTGCTCCGGGCCTTCGGGGTGCCGCATGGCCAGCTCGACCTCGACGCCCTCGACCGGGCCACCGAGGACGCGCTGCCCGGCGGGCTGCGCCGCACGACGCCGTACCTGACCCACGAGGTCTTCCACGCCCACCGCAGCGAGACCCAGATGCTGCGCTACCTGCGCCGGCTCTCCGCGCGCGACTACGCGCTCGACCGCGGCATGATCCCGCTCGGCTCGTGCACGATGAAGCTCAACGCGACGACCGAGATGGAGCCGGTGAGCCTGCCCGGCTTCGCCGACCTGCACCCGTTCGCCCCGGCCGAGGACGCCGCCGGCTACCGCCGGCTGGTCGACGAGCTCGAGGGCTGGCTGGCCGAGGTGACCGGCTACGACCGGGTCTCGATCCAGCCGAACGCCGGCTCGCAGGGTGAGCTCGCGGGGCTGCTCGCGATCCGCGGCTACCACCGCTCGCGCGGGGACCTGACCCGCGACGTCTGCCTCATCCCCAGCTCGGCGCACGGCACCAACGCCGCCTCGGCGGTGATGGCCGGCATGAAGGTCGTCGTCGTCAAGGCCGGCGACGACGGCACCGTCGACCTCGCCGACCTCGAGGCCCAGTGCGAGAAGCACGCCGAGACGCTGGCCGCGATCATGGTGACCTACCCCTCGACGCACGGCGCCTACGAGGACACGATCAGCACGCTGTGCGAGATCGTCCACGCCCACGGCGGCCAGGTCTACGTCGACGGCGCCAACCTGAACGCGCTGCTCGGCTACGCCAAGCCCGGGGAGTTCGGCGGCGACGTCTCGCACCTCAACCTGCACAAGACCTTCTGCATCCCGCACGGCGGTGGCGGGCCGGGCGTCGGTCCGGTCGCCGTCCGCGAGCACCTCGCGCCGTTCCTGCCCTCGCACGCGATGCACCCCGAGGAGGCCAAGCGCGCCGGCATCGGCCCGATCAGCGCGGCGCCGTACGGCTCGGCCGGCATCCTGCCGATCTCGTGGGCCTACATCCGGCTGATGGGCGCCGAGGGCCTGACCCGGGCGACCGCGAGCGCCGTGCTCGCCGCCAACTACGTCGCCAAGCGCCTCGCCGACCACTTCCCGGTGCTCTACAGCGGGCACGGCGGCCTGGTGGCGCACGAGTGCATCCTCGACGTGCGGGGGCTGACGAAGGAGACCGGCGTGAGCGTCGACGACGTCGCCAAGCGGCTCGTCGACTACGGCTTCCACGCCCCGACGATGTCGTTCCCGGTGGCCGGCACGCTGATGGTCGAGCCGACCGAGTCCGAGGACCTCGCCGAGATCGACCGGTTCTGCGACGCGATGATCGCCATCCGCGGCGAGATCGACCGGGTCGGCGCGGGCGAGTGGACCCCCGAGGGCTCGCCGCTGCGGGGCGCCCCGCACACCTCGCGCGCCCTCCTCGGCGAGTGGGACCGCTCCTACTCCCGCGAGCTGGCGGTGTTCCCGACCGGGCCCGACCCGGACAAGTACTGGCCGCCGGTGGCCCGCGTCGACCAGGCCTACGGCGACCGCAACCTGGTCTGCTCCTGCCCCTCGCCGGAGGCGTTCGCCGAGCCGGAGCTCGAGCCGGCCGGCAGCGCGTGAGCCTGGGGGTCCGTCTCGCGGCCCTGCAGCGGCGCGGCCGACTGCCCTCGGTGGTCGGCGGCGTGCTGCGCGACGGCGCGCTCGTCGAGTCGGCCGGCGTGCACGCCGACCCGTCCACGGCCTACCGCATCGGCTCGATCACCAAGACCATGACGGCGGCGCTGATCCTCCAGCTGCGCGACGAGGGCGCGCTCGCCCTCGACGACCCGGTCGGGCGGCTCCTGCCCGGCGTCGGCTACGCCGACCTCACGATCGCCGACCTGCTCGGCCACACCGGCGGCATGCAGAGCGAGCCCGCCGGCCCGTGGTGGGAGCGCTCGACCGGCGGCGACTTCGAGGCCCTCGTCGCCGCCAACGACGGCACCGGCGCGGTCGCCGGGCCGGGTGAGTGGTTCCACTACTCCAACCTCGGCTACGGGCTGCTCGGCGAGGTCGTGGCCCGGCTGCGCGGGGCACCGTGGTGGGACGTCGTGGCGGCCCGGCTCCTCGAACCGCTCGCGATGACGCGGACGACGTACGGTCCCGACGCCGAGCGCGGACCCCACGCGCAGGGGCACAGCGTGGAGCACTTCACCGGTCGGCTGGCCCTCGAGCCGCACACCGACACCGGCGCGATGGCGCCGGCCGGACAGGCCTGGAGCACCGTGGCCGACCTCGCGGTGTGGGCGGCGTTCCTCGCCGGCCGGCGACCCGACGTCCTCGCGGCGGCCACGCTCGCCGAGATGGGGGCGCCGCGCCTCGACCCGTCCTACGGGCTCGGCCTGCGGGTGCTCGACCTCGGCCCGGACGGCGCGCGGCGCTTCGTCGGGCACACCGGCTCGATGCCCGGCTTCCTGGCCAGCCTGTTCGTCGAGCCGGCCAGCGGCGACGGGGCCGTCGTCCTGGCCAACGCCACGACCGGCCTCGACGCCGACGGCGTCCCGCACGACCTGCTGCTCGCCGAGGAGCCGGCACCGGTCGAGCCGTGGGTACCGACCACCTCGGTGCCGCCGTCGGTCGAGCCGCTGCTCGGCACCTGGTTCTGGGGCAACTCCGCCGTCGAGCTGCGCTGGTCCTCGGACCGGCTCGAGGTCCGGTCGCTCCAGAGCGGGTCGCTGGCCCACACCTTCGAGCTGCGCGACGACGCCACGATCGTCGGCGTCTCGGGCTACCACCGCGGCGAGACGCTGCACGTGCACCCCACCCACCTCGAGTGCGCGACGTTCGTCTACACCCGGGTGCCCTACGACCCCGCGGCGCCGATCCCCGGTCGCTGAGGCGCCGTTCACCTCGGTCGGCTACTACTTGGCCCGTGAGGGACCACCACGAGATCGAGCGCGCCTACGCCGTCGACCCGGACGCCGAGCTGCCGGACCTGACCGAGCTGCCGGGCGTCGTCCGCGTCACCGAGCCGACGACGGCGACCCTGGTCGCCACCTACGTCGACACCGACGACCTGGCCCTGGTGCGCCACGGCGTCACCCTGAGGCGGCGCACCGGCGGCGACGACGCGGGCTGGCACCTCAAGGTGCCGGCCGGGCTCGGGCGCGACGAGCTCCACCGCCCGCTGGGCCGCACCGAGACCGTCCCGGCCGGGCTCGCCCGACAGGTGCTCGGCTGGACCCGGGGGCGGGACCTGCGACCGGTCGCCGACGTCGAGACCCTCCGCACCGCCCGGCTCCTGCTCGACGCCGAGGACGCCGTCCTGGCCGAGGTGGCCGACGACCGGGTCACCGGACGCGCGGTCGGCCGGCTCGGGGCGGACGCCGTGACCTGGCGCGAGGTGGAGGTCGAGCTCGTGACGGCGCCGCCGGCGTTCCTCGACGCCGCCGACGCGCCGCTGGCCGCGGCCGGGATCCTGCCGCGGACGGTGCAGCGCAAGATCGCCTCGGTGCTGGCCCACCGGCTGCCCGAGCCGGCCGAGGCCCTCACCCGACGCGCCCTCGACGGGCCTGCCTCCGCCGTCCTGCACGCCCGCCTCGCCGAGCAGGTCGCCGCGCTGCTCCGCGCCGACTGCGACGTGCGGCGCGGTGTCGACGACGGCGTCCGCCGGCTTCGGGTCGCGTCCCGGCGGCTCCGCGCCGCCCTGGCGACGTTCGGGCCGCTGCTCGACCGCGACCGCACCGACCCGCTGCGCGCCGAGCTGCGCTGGGTCGCCCGGACCCTGGGCGCCGGCCGCGACGCCGAGGTCGCGCAGGACCGGCTGCGGGCCCTGGTGTCCGAGGTCCCGCGACGCCAGGTCGTGGGCCCGGTCCGCCGCCGGATCGACCGCACCCACGCCGACCGGCGCCGCGCGGCGGGCACGCACGCCGCCGACGTCCTGGCCTCCCGGCGCTACCTGCGGCTGCTGGGGCGCCTGGACCGGCTCGTCGCCTCGCCGGCGTGGTCCGAGCGCGCCGACCGGCCGGCCGCGGAGGTCCTGCCGAAGCGGGTCCGCAAGGACCTGCGGCGCCTGCGCGAGGCCGTCGGCGTCGCCGAGGCGGTCGCCGCGAGCGACGGTGCCGGTCCGGCGCACGACGAGGCGCTGCACGACGTGCGCAAGGCGGCCAAGCGGCTGCGCCACGCCTGCGAGGTGCTGGAGCCGCTGTGGGGCTCGGACGCCCGGCGGCTGCGCAAGGCCGCCCAGGACGTGACCCGGGTGCTCGGCGAGCGCCAGGACACCGTCGTGGTCCGGGCGGACCTGCGCCGGATGGCGGCCCGCGCGACCGCCGACGGCGAGAGCGCCTTCACCTACGGCGTCCTGCACGAGCGGGAGCAGTCACGCGCGTCCGTGCTGGAGGGCGAGCTCGCCGCGGCGTGGGGTCGCCTCGACAGCAAGAAGCTGCGGCGCTGGCTGGGCTGAGCGGGCCACCGGCGCCCACCGCCCACACCCGCCGCACAGCAGCGGGACAGGAGCGGGCGGGAGCCCGCCGGCCGGCGGTCTCAGGCGCGCCCGAGACCTCGGACCTCGCCCTGCCCGGCGTTGCCGCCGCGGGGGGCGAACGCGAACCAGGTCAGGATCCGGCCCCGGGTGCGCACGCGCTTCGCCGCACCGGGAGGCAGCTGCACCACCCGCTGCGCGACGCGGGGCTCGACGGGAGAGCCGCCGAACACCAGCACGGTCACCCGCCGGTCGTCCGGGTTGGCCAGGCGGACGACGTGGGGTGCGACCTTCCGGGCGCGCACCGGCCGGGTGCGCTCGACGACCACGGTGATGGTCCCCGGGGTCAGGAAGTCGCGGTCGCAGGCGTAGTAGGTGAGCCGGTAGGTGCCCGGCCGGAAGGAGGTCGAGGTGAGGTCGACCGGCCGGTCGTCGCGGTCGTCATGGTCGTCGTGGTCGTCGTCGTCGGCCGCGGTCCCGATGAGGATGTTCTGGCCCGAGGTCAGCGGAACGCCGTCCGGGATGTCCACCCGGCAGACCGCCAGGTCGTCGCCGTCCGGATCGGTGTCGTTGCCGATCGCGTCGACGAACACGCTCCCGCCGCCGCGCACGACGACCCGGTCGTCCTGGGTCACCGGCGCTCCCGGTCGTGGCGGGTCGGCGTGGGCCGGCGCGACGGGCACCAGGACGCCGAGCGCGAGGGCGGGGCAGGTGAGGGCGGCGGCGAGGAGGACCGCACGAGGACGACGAGGCACGGCCGAACCCTACGGCGGACGGACCGGTCGTGACCGGGGATTCGCCTAGACCGCCTGGGAGACGCTCGACATGTTGAAGTCGGGCACCCGCAGCGCGGGCGTGGCGGTGCGGGAGAAGTAGTCGTCGCCCCACTCGCGGCTGAAGCTCGGGACGGTCTCCGAGGCGTGGGTGAACCGGCGGAGCAGGTCGACGGGGCTCTCGTTGAACCGGAAGTTGTTCACCGACCCGGTGACCTCGCCGTCCTCGACGAGGTAGACGCCGTCGCGGGTCAGCCCGGTGAGCAGCAGCGACTGCGGGTCGACCTCGCGGAGGTACCAGAGACAGGTGAGCAGGAGACCGCGCTCGGTGCCCGCGACGACGTCGGCGAGGCTGCCCCGCCCGCCGTCGACGTCGAGCACGAGGTTGTCGACGGCCGGCGTCACCGGCTGCGAGGTCATCGCGGCCGAGTGCCGGGTCTGCAGGAGCGAGGTGAGCTCGCCGTCGCGGATCCAGTCGGTGCGCCCGAGCGGCAGGCCGTTGTCGAAGACCGAGGAGGTGTTGCCCGACGAGGTCGCGACGGTGAACGGCGCGCACCGGAGCGGGTCGTGGGCCGGGTCGCTGTAGAGGTGGACGCCGCGCCTGGCGATCGTCTCCCCGATCCGGGTGCCGGTGGGGCGGCGGCTGTAGACCGACTGGCCCTCCCAGGCGTCGCGCGCGCCCGCGGACCAGTAGGCGTCGATCATCAGGTCGGCCACCGCGGTCGGCGGCAGGATGGTGTCGTAGCGCCCGGCGGGCAGGTCGACACGACGGTGGCCCCAGGCCAGCCGGCGGGCGACCTCGGACTCGATCGCGAGGGCGTCGACGTCGGTGAAGTCGCGGGTGGCGCCGCCGACCCAGGCGCTCTCGGTGCGCCCCTCCGGCGTGGTCGTCTTGCCGGTGCAGCCGTAGTGGCCGGTCGGCTGCACGTGACGCAGTCGCAGCCCGGTGGAGGAGCCGAGGTAGGTCGTCGTCATCTCGTGGTTGACGAACCCGTAGAGCACCCGGCGCCCGGCGTCGGCGACCCGGAAGGCCTCCCCGAGGGCCGGGGCGAAGACGTCGTAGACGTGGATGTCGGTCGGCTCCGGGGCGTCGTCCCAGTCGGTGCTCGCCGGGACGTCGCGGACCAGCGGGTTCACGTCCTCGGCCGGGGAGGCGGCCCGGGCGGCTGCGTCGGCGGCGGTGACCAGCGCGGTGACCTGCGCCTGGGTCGTGGCGCTGCCGGTGACCGACCCGGTGGCCGCCCCGACGAACGAGACGACGGTGACCGAGACGCCGTGCATGACGCCGTTGGTGGTGAGGGTGTTGTTGGCCCAGCGCAGGTTGGCGCTGGTGTGGTCGCGCACGATCACGACGCAGTCGTCGGCGACCGACGCGGCCAGCGCCTGCTCGACGAGGCTCTGGGGGTGCAGGGGAGTGCTCATCAGTTGCCGCCCTCCTCGAGGGTGTTGAGGATCCGGACGTCGCGGAACAGCGACGTCGGGCAGCCGTGGCTGACCGCCGCGACCTGGCCGGGCTGGGCCTTGCCGCAGTTGAACGCGCCGCCGAGGACCCAGGTGTCCTCGCCGCCGACGGCCTCCATCGAGTTCCAGAAGTCGGTCGTGGTGGCCTGGTAGGCGACGTCGCGGACCTGGCCGACGAGCTCGCCGTCCTTGATCGTGAAGAAGCGCTGGCCGGTGAACTGGAAGTTGAAGCGCTGCATGTCGATCGACCACGACTTGTCGCCGACGACGTAGAGCCCGCGCTCGACGCGGCCGATCAGGTCGGCGGTGCCGGGGGCGTCGGTCGAGGGGTCCGGCTGGAGGGAGACGTTGGCCATCCGCTGGATCGGGATGTGGCCCGAGGAGTCGGCGTAGGCGCAGCCGTTGGAGCGGCCGCGGCCGTCGGGTCCGGGGTTGAGTTGGGGCAGCATCACCCCCATCGGCCGGTCGAGCTGGTAGCCGACCAGGACGCCGTCCTTGATGATGTCCCAGTTCTGGGTCTGCACCCCCTCGTCGTCGTAGCCGATCGTGGCGAGGCCGTGGTCGACGGTGCGGTCGCCGGTGACGTTCATGACCGGCGTGCCGTACTGGAGGTGGTTCAGCTTGTCGGTGGTGGCGAACGAGGTGCCGGCGTAGTTGGCCTCGTAGCCCAGGGCGCGGTCGAGCTCGGTGGCGTGCCCGATCGACTCGTGGATGGTCAGCCACAGGTTGCTCGGGTGGATGACGAGGTCGTAGGTGCCGGCCTCGACGCTCGGGGCCTTGAGCTTCTCCGCGAGCAGCTCGGGGACCTCGGCGATCTCGGCGTCCCAGTCCCACGCGCCCCGGTCCCGGCTGCCGACGACGTACTCCCAGCCGCGACCGGCCGGGGGAGCGATGCTGGCCATCGAGTCGAAGGTGTCGGCGCCGGCACCCATCGCCTCGAACCCGGGCATCAGCCGCACCCGCTGCTGGGTGGTGCGGGTGCCGGCCAGGTCGGCGTAGTACTTGTTCTCCTGCACCTGCTGCACGAACGCCGTGGCGTGGTCGACGGCGGCGCCGGCGCGCAGCCGCTCGGTCCAGTCGATGAGCAGCGCGGCCTTCTCGGCGACCGGCACGTCGAGCGGGTTGACGTCGTAGGCGCTGACCCACGTGACGTCGTCGTAGACCGGCTCGTCGGCGATCTCCACCGGGCGGCTGGTCATCGTGGCGGCGACGTTCGCGACGGCGACCGCGGTCTCGGCCACCCGCACCGCCTCGTCGGTCGTCAGGACGACGCCCGCGGCGAACCCCCACGAGCCGCGGTGGATCACCCGCACCGCGAACCCGAGGTCCTCGGCGTCGCTGGCGCCCTGGAGGACGCCGTCGCGCACCGAGAGGTCCTGGTAGCGCACCCGCTCGAGCCGGAAGTCGGCGTGGGTGACGCCGAGCTCGCGGGCCCGGGTCAGGGCCGCGTCGCCCAGCGCGCGGTGGGGCAGGTCGGCGAACGTGGGATCGAGTCCACTCATGGGAGCGAACCTAGTCCCTCCCACTAGGGTGCTGCTCGTGCGTATCGGACCGTCGTGGCTGGGCATCGGCGCCCAGCGCAGCGGCACCACCTGGCTGACCGACCTCCTCGTGCAGCACCCCATGGTCGGGCTGGGCACCAACGGCAAGAAGGAGCAGCACCTGCTCCACAAGGTCGGCGACGGCGTCGTGCCGGAGGCCGAGTACCTCGACCTCTTTCCCGACGACGGCGTGCGCCGCGGCGACTGGACGCCGCAGTACCTGCGCCACGCCACGACGCCGGCCGTCGCGGCGCGGCTGCTGCCCGGCGTCCCGGTGCTGGTGGTGCTGCGCGACCCGGTCGAGCGCTACCGCTCCGCCATGCGCCTGGCCGCCACCCGCGGCCGGTCGTGGCCCTACCCGGTGCCGATCACCGTGCAGACCTGGACCGGCTGCTACGCCGACCAGCTCGACATGTGGGCGGCCGCGGTCGGCCGCGACCGGATGCACGTGCTGGTCTACGAGCAGGTCCGCACCGACGCCCAGGCCGCCGTCGACCGGCTCTGGTCGGCGCTCGGCCTCGACCCGGTGCCACTCTCCGCCGTGGAGGAGGAGTCCAGCTCGTCGTCCCGGGCGGAGTGGGACTGGACCCCCGGCCTCCGCGAGACCCTCCGGACCCTCTACCGGCCCCAGGCCGACCGCCTCGAGCGCGACTGGGGCCTCGACGTCTCCACCTGGACCTCCCTGCACTGACTGCCTGACTGCCTGCCCCCACCCGCCGAGTCGGCGTTCGGGTTGAGTGCTGGCGCCGACTCGGCGCGATCCGACTTCACCTCCGCGCCGACTCGGCGTGATCTGACTCGACCTCCGCGCCGAGTCGCGAGGGGCTGGGTCACCCGCTGGGGCGGTGGGTGGGGCGGTCGGGCCTGCCTACCGTCGAGACATGGCTACTGACACGAGCAAGAAGATCGCGTTCCTGACCTCCAACGAGGGCATCGAGAAGGCCGAGCTGGTGGAGCCGTGGCAGGCGGTCGTGGACGCCGGCCACGAGCCGGTGCTGCTGGCCCCCGAGGCCGGGGAGGCCGACCTGTACGAGCACCTCGACAAGGCCGGGTCGCAAAAGGTCGACGCGACCGTCGGCGGGGCCGACGCCGGCGAGTACGACGCCCTGGTGCTGCCCGGCGGCGTGGCGAACCCCGACGCCCTGCGCCTGGACGCCGACGCGGTGGCCTTCGTCCGCGACTTCGTGGCCTCCGGCAAGCCGGTCGCCGCGATCTGCCACGCGGCCTGGGTGCTGGTCGAGGCCGACGTCGTGCGCGGACGCGCGGTCGCGTCGTGGCCGAGCCTGCAGACCGACATCCGCAACGCCGGCGGCGAGTGGCGCGACGAGGAGGTCGTCACCGACGGCAACCTGATCACCAGCCGCAACCCGAGCGACATCCCGGCGTTCAACAACGCGCTGCTCGAGGCGCTCGCGCACGGAGCCGCCGGCACCTCCTGACCGGCCACCCTCAGACCGGCCGCCTCCCGACCGGCTGCATCAGGGCCCGGCTACCGGCGCAGGCTCACCGTCGAGCCGCGCCGGTGCTTGGCCACGTGCAGCTGGGTGGGGATCCGGTCGCGCATCTCCGCCACGTGGCTGACGACGCCCACGACCCGGCCCCCGTCGCGCAGCGAGTCGAGGGTGTCCATGACGTCGTCGAGGGTGTCGGCGTCGAGCGACCCGAAGCCCTCGTCGACGAAGAGCGTGTCGAGCGTCGCGCCGCCGGCCTCGTGCGAGATGACGTCGGCCAGCCCGAGCGCGAGGGCGAGGGAGACCACGAAGGTCTCCCCGCCCGACAGGGTCGCGGGGTCACGTGACTCGCCCGACCAGTCGTCGCGCACGAGCAGGCTGAGTCCGCCGCGGGACTCGCCCGCGCCCCGCTGGCCGGTGTGTTCGAGGGAGTAGCGCTGGTCGCTCATCCGGGCGAGCCGCTCGTTGGCCGCCGCGACGACCTGCGAGAGCCGGTAGGCCAGCACGTAGGCCGAGAGCCGCATCTTCAGCAGGTTGTCGGCCGACTTGCCCTCGACGAACGCCGAGAGCCGGGCCACGACCCCGTGGTCGCGCCGGACCGGCGCCCAGGCCGCCAGCTCGTCGTCGAGGGTGTCGAGCAGGCCCGCGAGCCGTTCGGTGCGCGCCGAGTAGCGGCTGACGTCGGCCGCCGCCGCCCGGACCCGCGCCTGGGCCTCTACGTGCCGGCGGTCCAGGAGCTCGACGTCGGGCAGCGGCGCGGCGTCGTCGGGGCCGGCGTCGCGCAGCACCTCGGTGACGGCCTCCAGCCGGCGCTCGTGCCGGGTCACGGCCCCGTCGAGGGCGCGCAGCGCCCCCGGCTCCAGCGTCGCGGCCAGCGCGTCGGCGAGGTGGTCGAAGCCGGCGTCGGAGACCGCCACGGCGACGGCCCGGTCGGCCTCGAGCCGGCCGTCGGCGGCGGCGCGCGCCTCCTCGGCGGCCCGGTCGGCGGCCCGGCACAGCTCGGCGGTGCGCCGGTGCGCCTCGTGGACGGCGTCGAGGTCGGCGTGGTCGCCGAGGACGGCGGCGAGCTGGGCGCCGAGCGTCGCCTCCTCCTGCGTCAGCCCGCCGCGCTCGCCGGCGAGGCGGAAGTCGGCGGCGAGGATCTCGTCGCACCGGTGCTCGAGGTCGACCAGGGCGCGCTCGTCGGTGCTCAGCCTCGCCTCCAGCTCGGGCAGCCGGCCGGATGAGCGCAGGGCCGCGGCGAGCGCGTCCTGCAGCGAGCCGAGCCGCTCGGCGAGGTCGGTGACCGGGTCGTCGCCCACGCGCGCCTCGGCCGCGGCGAGCGACTGCTCCAGCTCGCGCACCTGCTGGTCGAGGGCGTGCTCGACGACCTCGGCGTCGGCCACGGCGTTGAGGGCGGCCTTCTCGGTGGCGGCGTCGGGCGCGCCGGGGGCCGGCCGCGCCTTCGCGGGGTGCTCGCCCGACCCGCAGACCGGGCAGCAGCCGCCGACGACCAGGGCCACGGCGAGCTCGGCGGCCATGCCGTCGAGACGCAGCCGCTGGACGGCGAGCAGCGCGTCCTTGAGCACGAAGGTCTGCTCGCGGGTCTCGAGCCAGCGCTCGCGCACCTCCTGGACCCGGGCGCGGAGCACGACGACCTCCTCGTGGGCGTCGAGACGGGACCGGGCGTCCTGGGCGGACGCCGTGAGGACGTCGACCCGGCGGGTGTCGTCGCGCGCGTGGGCGACGTCGGCGCGCAGCACCGCGAGCCGGTCGGGACGCACCGCGCGCTCGTGCTGCACCCGGCCGAGATCGTCGGCGAGCTGGGCGCGCCGGTCGTCGTTGTCGCGCAGCGCGCGCCGGACGGCGGCGAGCCGGTCGGCGTGCGGTCGCTGGGCCCGGGCCTCGGCCGCGGCGGCGAGGGCCCGGTCGGCGAGGGCGGGGAGCCGCTCGGTGCGGGGGACCTCACCGAGCCGGTCGGCCACGGCACCGAGGGCGGCGTCGGCAGCGGCCGTGGCGCGGGTCGCGGCGGCGCCCGCGGCGCCGGCCTGGTGGTGCCACGGGACCACGACGGCGGCGCGGCGGGCCGCATCGAGGCGCGCCCGGTCGGCGCGGTGGGCCGGGGTGCGGTCGAGGAGCGCGTCGCGCTCGCGGCGCGCGGCGACGAGACGCTCGCGGCGGGCGACGTCGGCGCGGGCGGCCTCGAGACTGACCCGGGTGGCCTGCTCCTCGACCCCGGCCGCGGCGAGGCGCTCCTGCGACTCCTCACGCGCGGACACCGCCTCGGCCAGGCAGGCCTCGACCCACCCTCGCAGCGTGTCGTCGTCGACGGCCGGCGCCAGGTCGTGGACGTCGACGCCGTCGGGCAGCGGGGCGGCGGCGGCCTCGCTGACCCGGCTGACGACGTCGGCGACCCGCTGGTGCCCCGCGGCGGACTCGTGGCCCAGGGCGATCCGGCGCTCGCGCAGCCAGCGCTCCACCGCCTCGAAGCGGCCGGTGCGGAAGAGCTGCTGCAGCAGGCGGTGCCGCTCGTCGGAGCGGGCGCGCAGGAAGGCCTGGAAGCGGCCCTGCGGCAGCATCGCGACCTGGGTGAACTGGGTGAGGTCGAGCCCGAGCAGCCGGACGACGAGGTCGCCGGTCTCGTCGAGCCGGCTCGACAGCGGCTGCCAGTCGGGGCCGACCCGCTCCGAGACCGTGACCTTGGCGGGTTCGGTGGTGGTGCCGGCGCCGCGCTTCTTGGGGCGCTCCCAGGCGGGGGAGCGCACGATGCGGAAGCGGCGTCCCGCGAGCGTGGCCTCCAGTGTGACCCGCGGCGGCGTGGTGGCGTCGGCCTGGTCGGAGCGCAGCCGCTTGGCCTGGCTGCGGTCGCCGGGCACGTCGCCGTACAGCGCGAAGCAGACGGCGTCGAGGACGCTGGTCTTGCCGGCGCCGGTGGCCCCGGACAGCAGGAACAGCCCGGCCTCGGACAGGTCGTCGAAGTCGATGCTCGCGGCGCCGGCGAACGGGCCGAACGCCTGGATCTCCAGTCGGTGCAGCCTCACGACCCGACCTCCGTGGCCGGGCGCAGCAGGGTGTCGGTGTCGGGGTCGTCGCAGCACGCGTCAACGGCACGGAAGAGCTCGCGCAGCTCGTCGGCGCCCGGCGCGGTGCCGCGCAGCTCGACCATGAACTCGCGGGCGACGTCGTGGTCGCGGCGCGCGTCGGCGGCGGAGGCCCCCGGGGCGCCGATCGTGGTGCGGGTGGCGGCGAAGGCCAGCACCATCGTGTGGGGGAAGCGGCGGCGCAGGCGCTCCATCGCCTGCAGCGGCCGGGCCGGGTCGGTGAGGGTGGCCTCCACCCACGAGGCCTCGTGCTCGGCGAGGGCGGGGTCGCTGAGCAGCTCCTCGACGGTGCCCCGCAGCCGCACCAGGGGTCGCGGGACCGGCGCCTCGACCAGCTCGGCGTGGGTGGCGCCGTCGGCGGCGAGGTCGACCAGCCAGGAGCCCTTGCGGTGCCCGGCCTCGGAGAACGAGTAGGCCAGCGGCGACCCGCTGTAGCGGATCCGGTCGCCCAGGACGTGGGAGCCGTGGAGGTGGCCGAGCGCGACGTAGTCGACGCCGTCGAAGACCGAGGTCGGGACCCGGGCCACCCCGCCCACGCTGATGTCGCGCTCGGAGTCGGAGGGCTGGGCGCCGGCGACGAAGGCGTGCGCCAGCACGACCGACCGGGTGCCGCGCCGCCCGGCCAGGTCGAGGCGCACCCGACGCATCGCCTCGGTGAGGGCGGCCTGGTGCGAGCGCTGCTCCAGGCCCCACGGGTCGGCGACGGCGTGCGGGTCGAGGTACGGGATCCCGTGGACGGCGACCGGGCCGTGGGCGTCGGCGAGGAGCACCGGGGTGCCGACCGCGCCGACGTCGGTGCGCAGGTGGACGCCGGCGGCGTCGATGAGCCGCGAGGAGAACCCGAGGCGCTGCGCGGAGTCGTGGTTGCCGCTGGTGAGGACGACGGCCGCCCGCGACCGCGCCAGCCGCACCAGCGTCTCGTCGGCCAGCCGCACCGCGTCGACCGGCGGGAGCGCGCGGTCGTAGACGTCGCCGGCGACGACGACCAGGTCGACCCGCTCGGACTCGACGACCTCGAGCAGGTGGTCGACGAAGCGCTCCTGGTGCGCGAGCATCCCCTCCCGGTGGAACGACCGGCCCAGGTGCCAGTCGGAGGTGTGCAGGATGCGCATGACGACCACGCTAGGGGTGGGCACCGACAGCGGCTCGGAGCACGCGCCGACCGGAGCCGGCCGGTGCGGACCGGCCCCTCAGGAGTAGCGCACCGCGCGGCCGGGCCGGGTGAACCCGTACAGCACGAGGCCGGACCGCCGGGCCAGGTCGACGGCGAGGCTGGTCGGCGCGCCGACGGCCACCAGCGACCCGGTGCCGACGGCGACCGCCTTCTGCACCAGCTCGAAGCCGGCCCGCGCGCTCACCACCAGGCACGCCTCGGCCGGCGGCAGGCCGGCCAGCAGCCGGGCGCCGCTGACCTTGTCGACGGCGTTGTGGCGCCCGACGTCCTCCCGGACGACGAGCAGCTCACCGGCCGCGGTGGCGAGCGCGGCGGCGTGCGCGCCCCCGGTGCGGTCGAAGACCCGCTGGTGCGCCCGCATGAGGTCGGGCAGCCCGCGGACGACGTCGTCGCCGGGCAGCTCGCCCTCCCACCGGCGGACCTCACCCGCCAGCGCACTCGTCACGCTGTCGGTGCCGCACACCCCGCAGGCCGACGAGCCGGCGGACTGCGCGGCGTGCTGGTGGGGGAGCTCGGGCGGCTCGGCGTCGAGGGAGACCGTGACGACGTTGAACTCCTGCTCGGGGCGCAGCGTGGTGTCGGTGCAGTAGGCGACGCGGTCGACGCGGGGCGCCAGGCCCTCGTGGAGCACCCAGCCGGCGGCCAGGTCGAAGTCGTTGCCCGGCGTCCGCATCGTCACCCAGACCCGGCGGGCCGGTGCCCCCGGCCACTGCAGCCGGATCTCGAGGGGCTCCTCGGTGATCACCCGGTCCTCCCGCTCACGGGCGGGACCCTGGTCACCAGTGGTGACCTCGGTGACCCGGAGGCGGACCGAGGGGCCGGGACGGCGCTCTCTCACGGCTCGACCTCAGGCGACCGGGTAGGCGGCACGGACGGCGAGCTGGCGATCGAGGTCGTCGACGGCGTCGGCGACCCGGCGCGCGACGGCGGGCTCCAGCACCCCGGGGGCAAGCAGGGTGCGGAGTCGCTCGAGCGTCGCGGCGTCGACGTGCGAGGCGGGGAAGAACGCCGTCGCCGCGACCGCCAGCACCCACCCGCTGCGCACCGCGCCGGTGCCGGGCAGGTCGGCGACGTAGCGGTCGACGTACTCGGCGGTCAGCTGCTCCTGCCCGCCGCGCCACATGCCGGTCCCGGCGGCCTCCAGCTCGTAGTTCGACACCTCGACGGCGCCGGTGAAGCGCTCCCAGGCGTAGGCCTTCGCCTCCGGGGTCGGCAGCGACGCCGTCGCCCCGGTGTGGTGGACCCGGTTGGCCGAGCTCTCGGCCGCCGTGAGGGCGGCGTCGAGCTCGGCCCGGTCGGTGCCGCCGAGGACGGCCAGGCGGGTCAGGAGCCGCCACCGCAGGTCGTCGTCGAGCGTGATCCCGTCGGGGCTCGCCTGCAGCCAGGCGCGCAGCGTGGCCGGGTCGCTCGCGGTGCGGATGCCGGCGCGGTAGGCGGAGAGCTGCAGCTCGGAGCCGGGCTGCTGGAGGACCAGCGAGGCGACCGCGGCGCGGTGGAGGCGCTCGAGCGCCCCGGTCGCCGCGGCGGGCACGACCTCGCCGAGGAGCCACGGCATCGTGTGCCGGCCGGTGTCCTCGGTGTCCTCGGCCGGGAACGCGGCGACGGCCAGGGCCACGACCGCGTCGGGGGCGATCGCGCCCTCGGCGTAGCCGCTCTTGACGTTGTTCCAGGTCCCGGCGCGGAGCCGGTGGTCGGTGACGCCGGGCAGGACGTCGACCAGCGCGGCGACCGTCTCGCCGTCGGGCACGTAGACCGCCCAGCTCTCCTCGTGCGGGTCGAGGACGACGGCCGCGCCCGGGGCGACCGGCGGCGCCGGCGTCTCGTCGGCCGTCAGCGTCACCGGGGTCGTCGTGGCCCCGCCGGGGGTGAGCACGACGACGTCGAACAGGTGGGACCGCTCGGCCGGGGCCGCCGGGGGCGAGTGCCGCAGCACCAGGCCGCGCTCGCGGTCGTGGCGGACGACGTCCGGCCCGGCCTTGCGCAGCCACTCCCCGACGACGGGGGAGAGGTCCTCGGCGCCGGCGCGCTCCCAGCTCGCGACGAGGTCGTGCATGGTCGCGTTGCCGAAGCGGTGGCGGTCGAGGTGGTCGACGACGCCGGCGAGGAAGACCTCGTCGCCGAGCCGGGTGCAGAGCTGGCGCAGGATGCTGGAGCCCTTGGCGTAGGAGATCCCGTCGAAGTTCTGCAGCGCGGTGAGCGCGTCCTCGGCGCCGTTGCCGGCGACGGGGTGGGTGCTTGGCCGCTGGTCGGCGCGAAGGCCCCACTGCCGCCGCGACCACGACACGTGGGTCCACGCGTCGTCGTACTCGGTGACCTCGGCGGTGACCCGGTTGCCCATGTACTCGGCGAAGGACTCGTTGAGCCAGAGGTCGTCCCACCAGCGGGGGGTGGTGATGTTGCCGAACCACTGGTGCGCCATCTCGTGCGCGACCGTCGTGGCGCGCAGGATCCGCTTGCCGCGGGTCACGCGGGTGTCGAAGACGAGCTGGTCGCGGAAGGTGACGCAGCCGGGGTTCTCCATCGCGCCGGCGTTGAACTCCGGCACGAAGGCCTGGTGGTAGTCGCCGAAGGGGTAGCGGATGCCGAAGAGCCGGTGGAACTCGTCGAAGCACTGCCGCGTCATGGTCAGCAGCTCGTCGGCGTCCTTGTCGAGGTGCCGGGCCAGGCTCTGCCGGCTGCTGAGGCCGAGCGGGATGCCGTCGTGCTCGTCGCGCACGACGTGGTACGGCCCGGCGACCAGCGTGACGAAGTAGGTCGACAGCGGCTGCGTCGGTCCGAGCTCCCAGGTGCCGGGCTGCTGCCCGCCGCCGTCGACGAGGGCGGCCGGGGCGTTCCCCACGACGACCCAGTCGTGCGGGGCCCGGACGCGCAGCGTGTACGGCGCCTTCAGGTCGGGCTGGTCGAAGCAGGCGAAGACCGTCGGCGCGGCGTCCATGAACGACATGCCGTAGACGTAGTGCCGGCCGTCGGCGGGGTCGACGCTGCGGTGCAGGCCCTCGCCGTCGTTGCGGAACGGCATCACGGCGTCGACGACGAGCACGTGGGTGCCGGGCGTGGTCTCGAGCGGCAGGCGGCCGCCGGAGAGCAGGTCGGGGTCGAGGGGGCGGTCGTCGAGCCGGACCCCGTTCAGGCCGACCGGCTTGAGGTCCACGAACGTCGCGCCACCCCGGCTCTCGAAGGTGATCGTCGTGACGGAGCGGAACCTCGCCTCGTCCGAGGCGAGGTCGAGCTCGACGTCGTAGGAGGTGACGTCGAGCAGCTCGCGGCGGGCGAGGGCTTCGGTGTGCAACAGGCTCCGGGTGGACGCGACGCTCATGGCGCCGACCCTAACCGGGCCTCCTGATCAGCCCCGGCCGCGGCGGGAGGCGAGGTCGAGCACCCAGTAGTGCCGGTAGGTCGCGCCGGCCCGGTGGCCGTGGCCGATCCCGATCTCGCGGAAGGGGCTCATGATCACCGCGCAGTGGCCGGGGCTGCCGAGCCAGGCCCGGACCACCGCGGCCGGTGTCGCCTGGCCGGCGGCGACGTTCTCGCCGTACGACGTCCACCGGTAGCCCTCGCGCCGGATCCGGTCGCCGGGGTCGCTGCCGTCCGGCGACTCGTGGGACACGAAGTCGCGCCGCGCCATCAGGCGCGCGAACCTCCCGGCCGCCCGGTCGAGGCGGGCCTCGCGCACGATCCGGGGGACGGCGCGGTGCTCGA